>CAZHQS010000023.1:0-19448 GCA_964534545.1 Candidatus Hydrothermarchaeota archaeon | reverse complement strand
CGCCTCATCGCCTTCCGGCTCGGCTTCCTTAAAATCGCCTCGATTTTCCATCTCATTGGCCAGGGTTATCACCCGATAACAGCGAGTTGTATGGTCCATCATTTTTGTTCAACTCCTGCCGCCACATTGGCATCGTTTGAGCATGACCGAGATCACGTGTAGTTCCGCTGTACCTTTCTTCCTCCGCCTGCATCTCGTTATCAGCTTGGTGTTTACTTTCTTCCAGCCTTCCTTGGTGAAGAGTTGGGCATAGCGGATGACACGGTTGTTCATACTTGGTGCATCGCTCTCCAGCACGACGATGTCAGAATCTTGTCGGTAGACAATCCCTCGAATTCTTTTAATGTCATGGTCTGGTGTCACGCAGATTTTCACCAATGCTCGTGCCATTCTAATTAAAAGTGAGAAATTGTTTCTTATATACAAAAATAACGGGTTTTAAGATAAAATATAGTCTTTAACGTTAAAGACATCCTTTAACCTTAAATAAGGCTTTCAATATCGAGGCAGACCTAATCCCCTTGAAGTAAGGAGTCCTATAATTTAACCTCCCTCGATCTGCTTCGGTAGTATTCAAAAAGATCGAGCCCCCACTTTATTGCGGGCTTCTTTTCTATGATCAAGACTGATGTGGTGTCGTATGTCCCGTCGTGGTTGAATAGACCAATAGTAAGGGAAACATCTGTTGCTGTTATGGCCACCCCAATTTTGTCTGGGAACTCGTAGAGGGTGCATCCCTGGCATTCTAGAAAATGTTTTGTCTCCTTCAAGAATTTTGAAGCCAGAAGTTCCCGCACCTGAGAAGAAACTATAATTGAGATGTCCCTCCCTCCATCGGCCAGCTCTTTGAATAATTCAATATAAGCAGGATTAAACGCGGATGAAAGCCCGCGAATGGTCTTCGATGAAAGCACATTCGAAACGAACTCCTGATAGGGAACGGAAACGTCGAGGGGGGATGCGTTTATGACTTTGCCCCCTTCAAGTTCGGAGATACGCTCCAAAAATTCTGGAGGAATATCGCTGAGGGAATGTCCTGCCAGAAAGTCCGCATAGTCATCGAGGACCGATAGCTTTTTCTGGAATCCTTCAACACTGCCAGCCACAATCGCGCCAATTTCTGTTAGCTCGAAACAGTTGCATTTTTCTCTGATGAGATTGGCCTCTTCTAACCGCTTTATCTTTGGGTTCAATGCAGCTGAGGATACATTTAAAATCTTCTTTATCTCTCTCCTGTCTAGTGGCCTTTCCAGCAGCTCAATAAGAATCCTTCTCCTTTTATTTGAAAGGGCAACAGTATCAAATAAATCAATCCTACCCAGCCTAAAACCTCCTTCTCACCCGCGCCGATATGATTCCACCTTTACGAGATTACCCCCCCCACAATTTAAATCTTTTTCAAACCATCTTTGAACTTCGTCTTTAAGCGCACCTCTTCATTATCCAATCCCTAACACTCCTCATCAAAATATCCCTGTGAGCGCCAGATCCGTCATGGTCCAGGGGACCGTCACAGGAGGGAATATTCCCTGCCCTCTACCCTTCCCCTGTTCTTTTCCTTATACCCCAGCTTTTTCTCCTCCACCAGGTCATAGATGGCACAGAAGACCTGACACCTGGGATGGCCAGTGGCCTTGGCGATCTCCCGGGTGGTGCTGCCGGAGTTCTCCTTGATATATTCGTAGACCTCTTCCTTCAGACCTGAACACCTCGCTGATTGCACTTGATCACCTCCTTCTCGGTGATTACCATGTGGACCGGGATATCGTGGGGGGCCTGGGGGATCTCCTCTACCATCTGCTCCTGGAAGGCCAGACCCAGGAAAAGGGCACCCCTCTTGGTCTGCTTCAAGAGCTTGTCGAAGTAGCCGCCACCAAAGCCAAGCCTTGAGCCCCTCCTGTCGAAGGCAACCCCGGGAAGGATGAAGATGTCCACCTCCTCCGGAGACACGGGACGGATGCATTCATCCCTGGGCTCCGGGACCTGGAAGGTCCCAATACAAAGCTCTGTATCGAAATCCCTCAGTTCTGATAGGAAAAGCCGGTACTCCAGGGTATCCATCACCGGAACCACCACCCTCTTGCCCATGTCCAGGGCCCTCCTCACCATGTCCTGGGTCCTGACCTCTGAGGCCTTGGAGTTGTAGAACATCACGGTCCCCGCCTTGGAAAACTCCCGGAGGTTGAATAGGCTCTCCCCTATAAAGACGCTCTTTCGGTTGAGCTCCCATTCGGGCAAGGAGTTCCTCCATCGGAGGACCCTTCCACGGATCTCTTTCTTATCTGGCATCTGCCATTACCGGAGGCACTTGTGGATTCCTCGTATAAAAAGGATATGGTAGCCGATGGACCTCCAAGTCCTGATGGGTGGAAGATGCTCCAGTTTAACCAAGGTCTTCCTTGAAGGCCTCGATGATGCCCTTCAACTCCTCGTCCAGGTCATAGGCCAGGAGGTCCTGGCAGAGGTCCAGGGCCTCCTTCCTCTCTTCCTCGGTCCTATCCTCCTTTTCCAGCACCAACTGGATATAGTAGAGGGTGGCCTTCATATACACCTCTGTGTCCGGCGGCGCGAAGTTCCTGGCGGCCTTGATGAGGGTCCAGGCGCTGTCCACCTCCCCCTGGTTATACCTTAATATCCCCCTGGTGTAGAGGGCCTCTGCCCTGACATCGTTGTCGATGGTCTTGTCCTTCAGGGTCTCGTCCACGGACTCCTCTATCTTCTTTATGCCATCCTGGGCCTCCTTCACCGCATCAGAGAGGGCGTCCTTTAGCTCCAGGAAGGCGTAGAACCACTTGGCGGCATCGTCCATGATGCCCATCTGGAGGTTCATCCTGCCCAGGAGGACGGCGGCCAGGGCCCGGGCCTCCTCCGGCAGCTCCTCATCAAAGTGCATGCCCTCCAGGAGGCGGAAGTGCTCCTCCAGGGTCTCGTAGAAGGCCTCCCCCTCGTCCTCGAACCGGTCCAGGAGCTCGTAGGCCTTCATGATGTGGATGGTGGCGTAATGGGGCCTGTAGAAGTCCTTCTCCAGGTAGAGCCGGGCCAGGTCCAGGTGCCCCACAGCATTGCCTTCATCCAGGGCCAGCGCCCTCTCGTACTCGTATTCGGCGTCCTGGAAGCGCCCCTGTTCCCACAGGAACTTGGCGAATTTGAAGTGTAACTCGGGGTTCTCCTCGTCCTCCTTTATGGCCGTTATAAAATCGTCTTCCGTTTCCATCCTGGAATACTCCGAACAGGCATTCCTTTTAAATCCATCGGTCAGGCCACAAGGAGGACCCCCAGGGCGAGGATGACAAACTGGCCGACGGCCAGGTCCACCGTCCTCAAGGCCCTGCCCACCTCCTCCGGTCCCATGGGCCAGACCAGACCACCACCGATGACATAGGCCCCGGCCTTCTCGAGCCGCACCCCCAGACCCCCGGCCAGGGCCGCCATGGGCCAGCCCGAGTTGGGGCTGGCTGGGTTTTTCCTGTCCTGTTCCAGGACCTTCAGGGAGTTCCGGCCAGTGTGCCACAGGAGGGCCGAGGACAATACTAAAAGGAGGGCCGAGACCCGGGCTGGCACCAGGTTCAGGAGGTCGTCCATCCTGGCCGAGAACCACCCCAGCTCTTCAAAGCCGTCCTTTTTGTACCCCACCATGGCGTCCAGGGTGTTGGCGGCCCTGAAGAAGACGGCGGCTGCAATGCCCCATTCCAGGCCCACGGCGGTCCCCACCAGGGCATAGTAAAAGAGGGGGGAGATGATGCTGTCCGGTGTGTTCTCCCCCACGGTCTCCACCGCCGCCGAGAGTATGTGGCCCCCGTCAAGGTCCCTTGTGTCCCTGCCCACTATCAAGGATAAGGCATCCCTGGCCCCCATCAGGTCACCCCTTCCCACCGCCTCGGCCACGTCCCTGGCGGAATCCCCCAGGCCCCGCCAGGAGAACTGGAGCTTGAGGATGACGGTCCCTGCCACCACTGCTGGCACTCCCTCAGGGATGGACTGCATGACCGCCAGGGCTACCCCCGAGAACACCTGGGCCACCACCAGGAACATGAAGACCCCCCACACGTAGCGGTTCCCTAGGGGGTGCCCCATCAAAAATCCAATCAGGCGCCCCATCCATGCCGTGGGGTGGAACCGATCCGGCGGCTCCCCCAGGAGCCTGTCAAGGACCAGGGCCAGAAGGAGCACCCACACCAGGCTATCCAAAGACGATATCCTCCAGGGCATTCATATCGATGCTCTCCTTCACCACCCCTGCCAGCCGGTCCAGGGCCTTGTCCCACCGGGTCTCCATGTCCTCTCCTCCCTGGTCAATATCACCGGAAAAAGCTCCCAGGAACCTCTCCCTGAACTCCGGCGAGTCGAAGAGGCCGTGGAAGTAGGTGCCCATGACGGTACCGGTATCGTCCACGGCGCCGTCGGTGCCCCCTTCTCCCTTTTCTATGAAGGGCCGAACACCCGCCCCCAGGGCAGACTCCCCCATGTGTATCTCGTACCCCTTGACAGGGGCACCCTCCAGCCTCCCTCCCAGGGCCCTGGTTGATATAACCTTTCCCTCCACCAGCCTGGTGGTCTTCTCATAGCCCTCGAAGATGGTCTCCACATCCAGCAGTTCCAGTCCCCGGACTTTGTCCATGGAGTGGCCCGTCCTGTCCTCGATGGTCCTGCCCAGGATCTGGAACCCCCCGCAGATGCCCACCATGACCACCTTTCCCTTCAGGCGCTTCAAGGCCTCATCCATCCCCGTCCTCTGTGTCCATCCCAGGTCCCCCAGGGTATCCTTGGTCCCGGGAATGATCACAATATCAGGCTCCCCCAGCTCCTCCGGCTTCCCGGCATACCTGACCCTGCAACCGGCGTATCTTAAGGCATCAAAATCCGTGAAATTGGATATCCTCGGCAGCCTCACCACGGCCACATCCGGTCCCGGTCCCCTGGAGCCGAAGATGCCTATGGAATCCTCCTCCGGTAGGTCCAGGTCCCCTATGAAGGGCACCACCCCCAGGACCGGCACCCCGGTGAGCTCCTCTATCTGTTCGATGCCTGGTTCCAGTATCTTTATGTCCCCCCTGAACTTGTTTATCACCACCCCCTGGACCCTCTTTTTGTCCTCCTCGGGCAGCAGGGCCAGGGTCCCATATATCGAGGCAAAGACCCCGCCCCGGTCGATGTCAGCCACCAGGAGCACCGGCGAGCCGGCCATTCGGGCGGTCCGCATGTTGGTGATGTCCCGGTCATAGAGGTTTATCTCGGCCGGGCTTCCTGCCCCCTCCATGACGATGAGGTCGTATCTTTCCTCCAGTTCTCTGTAGGCCTCCTCCACGATTTTAAGCCCCTCCTCCAGGGCGAAGTCCCTGTAGTAGTCCCAGGCCTCGATGTCCTTGTAGGGCCGGCCCCTTACCACGATCTGGCACCTGCTCTCCCCCATGGGCTTCAAAAGGATGGGGTTCATGGCGCTTTCAGGTTCCACCCGGGCGGCCATGGCCTGGAGGGCCTGGGAACGGGCGATCTCGGCGCCCTCCGGCGTCACCGTGGAGTTCAAGGAGGTGTTCTGGGCCTTGAAGGGCGCCACCTTGAGGCCCCTGTCGGCGAAGATCCTGCAGAGGGCGGCGGCAATAAGGGACTTGCCTGCAAAGGAGGAGGTCCCCTGGACCATGATGGATCTGGCGCTCATGTACAGGGATATCAGCCCAGGATATTAGTATATTTTGATGAGAAGTGTTAGGGGGTTGGATAATGATATAAGTCAGAGAAGGGAGAGGTGCATCTCCTGTATCAAGAACCAGTAAACCAGCAGGTCTTTCTCATTTTCTTGGTAATTTTTAAATTTCCTAGAGACCAAGTCCCAGAACCGTTCGTTGTGCTTCCTCTCAATCAAGTGGACCATCTCATGGTAAATGACATACTTGATCAAGTCCTCAGGTAGATATCTCAGCAGCTTGTTGATAGTCAGATTCTTCCTAGAACTGCAACTCCCCCACTTGGAGTTCATCTTTCTGAAAAAGATACGGTTTATCCTCACCCCGAGGTCCTTTGAAACCTCTTCCACAAAGGAGTTTACAAGCCCTCTGAATTCCTCATCGGTTCTAAAATCGAGCTCTTTTCCTCTGGATTTTTCCAGCGCAGCTTTGATATCCCGGCTCCTGTCGTATATCCATCCCTTGTGCTTTGCTATGACCTCTTTTTCATCGGCGTTTTTTGGTAAAACAAGAAGCAGCCCCCCTGTTTTGAATTCTAGTCTGGGATACTTCACATCCCTGCGGGATACTTCATAGCTTATCTCCATGTCAATATTTCCCATATCGCCTCACGTTATCTACGAGTTTTTTGTACAGTCCTTCAAGATCATGGAGTTTCAGCCCGTGCCTTTTGACGTACCTCCTGATGAACCTGCGCAGGGCTCTTTCCACATTCTTTCTGGCAACGGGCTGGGTGGTCCATCCCGGAAACATAAACTCGTCCAGGATTTCGGATAGTTCCCTAACGTCCTCGACCAGCTCAGGGCTCTTTTCGATCTTGTCCTCATTTTCCAGGGCCAGAAGCAGGGAGTATTCTTGGTCATCGAACCCCAGCTCCGTCTGTCTTTTCTCAAGCCTTGTGGATTCCCCGAAGACCTCCTGCCCCTCTTTGTATATCCTTTCGAAGTCCTTGGTCTTCTCTTTCCAGAGCTCAAGGATCCTTTCCACTTTTTCTGCCAGGGATTCATAGACCGGATTCCTGTGCCTCTCCACCAGGACATAGCGGTTTAGAGCGAAGACGATGTTGGCCGCCTTCTCCTCCTTGGTCTTCACCCTTTCTTCCAGGTTTTCCAGAAACTTCTCGTTGAATTCAACCACTGGCAGGTCCCGTCCCAGTTCGGATATCTCGGTGGTCCTGTGGACATACTTCAATGTCTTTTTGAAATATTTCTGGGCAAGAGCTTCATAGCTCGGCTCGCCCCTCATGACCATCCTGAGGTAGTAGGTGTGGATGGCCGATAACCATTTATACTCCGGCAGGAGGTCAACCTTGCTCTCATCCGAGGCCAGGAGCTCGAAGAGTTTCCTGAGGGTCCTGTAGTTTTCCATGAATCTCTTGCTCTTTTCTTCGTTGGTGGTCAGGACCTCAATGGCCTTGAGCAGGGTCTCTCTGTCGGGTTTGTCCTTAGGGATGTCCTTGAAGAGTTCCAGGGTGTCTTTTATGAGTTCAGCAAACTCTCTCCTTAATGCATCCATATCAGAGATGGCCCCCTGGTAGTCCTTGCTGTAGGTCTCAAAGGCCTTGGTGACCTCCTTCAATATCCCCACATAGTCGATTATCAGACCGGCTTCCTTTGCATCCTTGAAGGGTCTGTTGGTCCTTGCTATCGCCTGGAGGAGGCGGTGCTCCTTCAAGGGCTTGTCCAGGTACATGGTCTGGAGGACGGGGGCGTCGAAGCCGGCCAAAAGCATGTCGGTGACGATGAGGATCTTCGGGACCTCTTCTTCCTTGAACTTCTCGATGGTGTCCTTCTTGATGTCATCCATCTCCCTCCCGCCGTACCTGGCCCTGGCCTCCTTCGCATACATCTGGATGGGCTCTCCATCCCTCCTGGTATAGGTCATGACGACCTCGGAATAATCCTTCGGGAGGTACTTGTCCAGGGCATGCTTGTAAAGGACACAGGCCTCCCTCGATACCGCCACCACCATGGCCTTGAACCTTCCGTCAAGGTTCTCCTTGAAGTGTTCGGCGATGTCCTGGGCGATCCTTTCAATCCGTTTCGGGTTCTGGAGGTATGTGTTTATGGAGTTCAGCTTTTTCCTGACTCGCTCTTCCACCTTCTCCCTGATGCCCTCGTCCAGGTCTTCGAACTCCACCTCCAGGAAGGTCTCAAGCATGTCTTTTTTTAGGTGGACCTCCTCCTCCAGCCTCGGCTGGTAGACTATCTTCTTGGTGAAGCCGTCTTTTATGGATTCAGTGATGAAGTAGCGGTCGAGATATGTCTCCTGGGGGGGATAGCCGAACTCCAGGTAGGTGTCCCGCCCCCTCTTGGAGATGGGGGTCCCGGTGAAGGTGAAGAAGAAGGCCTTTTGAAGGACCTTTTTCATCTGGCCTGCAAGGATTCCGTACTGGGTGCGGTGGCCCTCGTCTATGAAGGCGATGACGTTTTTCCTGGTCAGGATGGTCTCCCTTTCCTTGGAAAGTTCCTCCAGTTCTCTCTGCAGGGCGCTAAGCTCCTCTGGCCTGAACTTGTGAACCAGGGCCATCATGATTCCCCTCTTGCCCCGGCCCTCGTCGTGCCTCAGGACCCTCTTGAGGTCGCCTATGGAACCTATGATCTCCGGTTCTACTATGTCCAGGGCCGTGAACTCCTGGTAGTGCTGGTCCTCCAGGTCCAGGCGGTCGATGATGAAGAAGACGGTAGGGTTTTCCAGTTCTTTCAGGTGGTGGAGCTTGTTGGCGGCAAAGATCATGGTCAGGGTCTTTCCTGAGCCCTGCCAGTGCCAGATGAGGCCCCTGTCTTTGTCGTCCTTTCCTGCCAAGTTGTCCAGGACCCTCCTGACGATCTTCTCGGCGGCCCTGTACTGCATGTATCTTGTTATCACCTTGGTCTCCTCTCCCCTCTCCACCCTGAAAAAGAGATAGAAGCGGATGATGTCCAGGAGCCTCTCCGGTATGAGCATCTCAATGATGGAATCTATATCATCTTTTCCCTCCTCCCTCCATAGGTGTATCCTGACCTCCTTCTGCCAGGGCACTATGGGGAAGTACCGGGCGGTCTGCTCTGCCGCCACCCCTATCTGAACATACTTGTAGAGCTCCGGGATGAGTTCTTCGTAGTCCTTTATCTGGAGGTGGGCATCATACCAGTTCTCCGAGAAGCTTGTGGGGTTCTTGAGCTCTATGTTCACCAGGGGGATGCCGTTGACATAGAGCATCACATCGGTCCGTATCTCCTTGTCCCCTGCGACATAGACCGCCTGCCTGGTAACAATGAACTTGTTTTTTTCTACCTCGTCATAATCGAACAGGCGCACGTACCTCACCACCCGGTCTTTTTCGAACTTCACAGGCACCCCGGTCTTCAAGAAGTTCAGGATGGCCCTGGCGCCCTCGGTTCCCGCCCCCTTGAGCCTAAGCTCCTTTAGAACCTGGTCTATCTCCTCGGGGCCTATCCCCTTGTCCCTGTTCAGCCTCTCCAGGGCGCGTATGAGGTTGTTCACCAGCAGGGGCTCCTCCAGACTCTCGCGCTCCAGCTCATCGGCTGGCACAAACCTCCAGCCCTTCTCCTGGAGTTTTTCCATCATGTAGTCTTCCAGCATCTCTTCACTGAAGCCGGACATGGTCTATCCCGCCACCTCCTCATCTTTTGCCTGCGGTAAGGCAGCATTTTTTGTATTTCTTCCCGGAACCGCAGGGGCAGGGGTCGTTTCTGCCTATTTTTTTGCCGGAGAACAGTTTTTTGTAGAGTTCTTCAATTCTCTGTTTATAACCTTCCGGGTCCTCGATGGCATCGATGGTATCTTGAATTTCTATTTTATCGTGTTCTGATAGCTCCAGGGAGAGCAGTTCTTGCAGTAAGGGCAGGATTTCCTTCTTCCCCTGGGTTTTGAAACCATAAACAAAATCAGAGATCTCAAACCATTCCCTGTATTCTTCGTAGTTCTTGATATAGTCCTCCAAAATCTCTTTCATAAAGGAGTAAATCCTATCGTCTCTGATTCTTGCCAGCGCACCGACCTGGAATAAATAATATTCCCTGTTTTCAAAGTCGGTTTTTACTGCCTTAAGCAGAGGCTCCACCGCGGGTTCGCCTATGGACGCCAGAGCGACCATGGCGTCATCGCATGATTCCCAGTAGTCACCGTCTTCGTTTTTCTGTATGAAATTTATCAGATATGGTATGGATTTCGGGCTTCTGATCTCGCTTATTATCTTAAGGGCAAACAAACAGCTCCAGGTTTCCTCTCTGATAAGCAAGGGATGGAGGTGGTCAAGGGCGGTTTCTCCCTTCTCCACCAGTCTATTGATGGTATCCTCTAACCGGGTTTTCACCTCATTGTAAGAGAGACGGTATCCTTCCTCGTTGTCGTATTTTTGCAGTGCCTTTATTAAGGATAGGATTTCTCTGTCGGTCATCTTTGCCCCTCCAGGAGTTTCTCCATCTCGAACACGAACCTCTTGGCCCTTTCCAGAGACGTTTCTGCCTTGGACCTCTTTATGTCCTCGGTCATCTCGTACTGGAACCTCGACCTCTTCAACCGCTCAAAGTCAAAGCTCTCCACCAGCTCGTCCGCCCTGATGCCTGCTATCTCCAGGGCCTCCTCCTGGGCATCCTCGAATTCTTTCAGGAGGGATTCTTTGAGTTTCTTTCTTACAAAGACCACCAGGGCATCGGAGGTCACTTTGTGGGATATCTTGTGCCCCACCTTGTAGCCCATGGAGTAAAGGGCTCCATTGGCGCTGTAGTACATGGCATAATAGGAGCACACCACGGCCCAGAGGGTGGAGTAGTTTCCGGAAAGGAGCAGATCTGCGGTTCCAAGGCTCTCTTCTGAATTTTTCCGCAGGACCCTCAGGATGTTCTCATCGACGCTTTTGACCTTCCTTAAAAGCCCTTCCTTGAGGTAACTCCTCACGTTTGCCTCTGCCTCTTTAATCCTTTTCTCATCCAGCATTTTCCATCAACCTGTAATAGTCCTCTATCCCCGTGATGATGACGTTGTATTTCAATGCTTGAGAGACCACGGTGAACTCCCTGCTTTTTGCCATGGCAAGGAATTCCTCCCATGTCAGAACCGTCAAATGGATGCTCAGGGGCAGGAGGGAGAGGGTCCTTTCGACCTCCTCCGCCCTGTTTTTTTCGCATATCACCATTAGGTCGATATCCGAGCCTTTTTCTGCCTGCCCCCTGGCGTAGGAGCCGAAGATGAGAGCCACTATGGGGAAGGGGAGCCTGTCTAGTTTGGCGCTTAGCACCCCCATGTCCCTGTTCTCCAGGAGCCTCTTTCTCCTCTCGTTTTCCGCTTCGAATATCAATGGATGGTTCTTCCTGTTCAGGGTGCACCGGAGGGCCTTGCCGAACCTTTCCACCCGGACCAGACCCTCCGCGTTCAGGCGCTTGACGATGTTGTATGCGTTTTTGTAGTCAATCCCGGTGAGCTTGGAGAGACTGCTAATATTCAACTCTTCTTCGCCCCGGTCTATCAGGAGCTTGAGCACCTCGACTCTTTTATCTTTCATGGTAGTATCACCATAATATTATGGTGTTCTTACCATAATTAAACCTTTTCTTCCTCTGTCTCATGCGGCTTTCACCCTCTTTCTCCCGGTCAAAAGGTCGTTCATCAATCTCCTGGAGCTTTTCAGCGATGTAGTCCTCCAGCATTTTTTCATCGAAGGGCATCTAGCTGGCCACCCCCTTCCCCGCTTTCAAACAGCACTTCTTGAACTTCTTGCCCGAGCCGCAGGGGCAGGGGTCGTTGCGCCCTATTTTTTTGCCCTTTATTATGGGCTCTTTGGGCCTTGATGGTTCCTTCTTCTTTTCGGCATAGGAGATCTTGTGCAGCCTCTCGATGTTCTCCCTTGAGAAGTGGTCCAGGGGGTCCCTGGTGTGCCTTTCAAATTCCCATCTGTCCACATCCTTGTAGACACCCTTTGTGGCCTCCTCGATCTCCTCCCATTTTATGAAACTTGTGTCCGCCAACCGCGTGAATCTCTCCTTTATCTCTGGTAACACTGAAGGGTCGTGGAAGAAGGCAAGGTCGTCGGCTGCAAGGCTTAAAAAGGTCGGGTCCTGGGTCGTGTGGACCAGTTCCAGGATATGGGACTTGATGTCTTCTTCATGGGTGGGGTGGAGCCTGGCCAGCACTGCAAGGCTTTCTGTGGCCATGCCCCTGACAAAGGGCTCCAGGGTCTCGTCCCTAGTGAATTCCTTGACCCTTGGAATGGCCTCCTCCCCGAAGGCCACCAGGAGATGGGGCACGTCTTCGGTGAGCCAGTCATCCAGGTCATAACCCCGCCATCTTATGGTGTCCAGAAGGAGGTCCAGGGCCTCATCCTTTCCTGTGAGAGGCAGGATATGGATGGCATGGATGGGGGTCCAGGCGTCCCCGGGTCCCCCCTGGTACCAGTACTTGCCGTCCTGGATGATGCGGCGCAGGTAGAAAACGGCATCATCCCTTTCGGCAATCTCCAGGGCCAGGGTCTGGTTGACATAGAGGCCCAGGTCGGCCATGGCCTCCAAAAGCTCGGGGGTGGACATCTCGCCCATGTTTATCTCCAGGTAGCCCCAGTCCACGTCAGTCTCCCGGTGGATGAGGTCCGCAAAGTCCTCGTGCCAGTCCTCGTATTCTTCAGCCATAGAATCCCTCCGTTATGGTCATGGCGCCATAATGATATGGTAGTATTGCCATAGCTGTCACTTGTCTTCACCTTCCATCATGCCTGTTCAGGTCCATCTGCGTCCTCCTTTAGAAGGCCCATGAGAAGGTCGTAACCGGTACATGGACCACACCGTCTTTAAAGACTATCTTCTCGGTGTCTGAGATTATCACCCCATGAGTTGAGCCGTATCGTCTTATGGCCCGTTTGATCTGGCCTTCTTTTTTAGCACCTGCACCAACTTCTATAGGTATGATACCGCCGTCGCCGCTTAGGAGGAGGAAATCTACTCCCTGTTTTCCCGGGTCATAGAATATGCCAGCCGGCATGTTTGAGGTCTCTTTCATCCTGAAGAGGTAAGAGGCCACGAGGTTCTCGACGAGCACGCCAAGGGTTTCCCTGTCTTTCCTGTCATAGGCGCCGAGCTTGTACCTGATGGCAGCGTTTATGGAGGGGGACTGGAAATAATATTTCCAAGGCTTTCTTACCAGCTTTCCACCTGAACCGTAGGGCTTTATGCTGAAGACCAGATGGGTCTTCTCCAAGATGTTCAGGATGTTCCTTATCAGGGTCGGGGAGGTCTTGAGCCGCCCGGCCAGCTTTGCGTCCGAGGTGCCACCCGGTTTCTGGAGGGCCAGGAAGGTGAGGACCCTTATTATGGTGTCCCTCGTCTGGGTGCTGAAGGATTTGAGGCTGAAGACATCCTTCTCTATTACCCGGTTTATCATGTCGAAGATCCTCTGGTGGGTGTCTGTCTCCGTCAGGGGAAGGGCGAAGGGAAGGTCCCCGTAGAGCAGGAAGTCCTGGAACTCTTTTTCGAGGGGTCTGCCTATCTTCAGGGTTTTCCTTTTCATATCCTGCTCTTTTTGAGAGGCGGATTTGAGGGTGGCCGGACCGGGCCTGAGGATGAGTTCCAACAGGGATTTTGATGTCTTCTCCGGCGGATGGATATTGTGCTTTAAGAGGAGGTATTCCAGAAAGCCCATGGGAAAGACCGTCTCTTTTTTTGTCCTTCTGGAGGCATCGACGTTCAGTTCCAGGTTCAAAGCAGAGGAGCCGGTGAAGATGAGAAAGACCTTCCGGGACTGGTCGTAGATGACCTTCCCCGCCATGGACCACGTCTTGTCATAGTGGGCCTCGTCTATCAGGATGAAGAGGTCTTTCTCCAGGGTGGCGGGCGTTGTCCCATGGACCTCCTGGATGAAGATGTCTATGGCGTCTTTGATCCCAGCCCCGACAAAGGCCGTAAGTTCGTCTGTTGAAAAGTAGAAGAGCCTGTCCCGGCTGATTCCCCGGGTTTTGTTGAGATAGGTATAGATCTGGAAGAGGAGGGTGGTCTTCCCCACGCCCCGCAGCCCAGAGAGGACGATAAACCTGTTTTCCCTTTTTCCGTCCAGGAAGTCATCAACCCATCTGACAAGGCGCTGGTAGGTTTCCCTGGGCCTGTGGGCGCCCCCGTTGGTCCGGGTGAAGCGGTGCGCAAGGGCCGGGGCCTCTGCCAGCCTGGCATAGACATACTTTATGAGGAGGTCCCTGTCGGCTTCCGGTTCGTCCATGTTCTGCACCTGGTTATTTTATACTTTTTTGAGTATAAGAATATATAAATATTTATACTTTTTTGTGTACAATATCCCCTGCGCTTCCTTCTCTTACGCTTCCACCTTCACCCTCCTTTTCCCTGTCAGCAAATCATTCATCAAACCCTTCTTAATCCTCTCAAGCCTCTCCTTCCTCTGCCTTTCAAGCTCCAGCTTCCTGTCCACCGTCGAGAGAATCTCGGCGATCTTTTTCTGTTCGGGGAGTGGGGGGATGGGGATTTTGATTTTCCCTAACATTTTGGCATTCAATCCCTTTTTCAACTGTCCTCCTTTGCTCTTATTGACTTGTGTCCAATAGGGTCTTGATTGCGTGTAGTAAAACAGAAATTTGGTTTCTATACCTTCCGATGATTCAAGTCTTATCAAATATGAGGCAAAGACACCGTTCACAGGGATGTCAATATAAGCAGATTTACCTGTCGTTGCCCCAATCCTAGCGAATAGGATATCTCCCTGATTCAATTTAAATTTAGCATAATCACTTTCAACTATATCGCAAAAAGGAACATTTTCCCAATCAACAAAACCGTTGTTTTGGATGTCTGTAATTCGAATAAATTTTATGCCTGTGTTTTTTTCTGTGGCTGAAGCGGTATAACCGTACTGTAACTTACCAACATCCCCCAACCTCACAACCTCCCACTCCTCTGGAATCCTGCCCACTGGCGAATCCCTAAACCTCTCGTGGCCGATGCCTTTCGTCAGAAGCTCCTGCATCAGCCCTTTTTTCAGCCGCTCGGTCTTCTGGATGGCCTCGTCCACCTTCTGGATGGCGTTGTCCACCGTGGAGAGGATTTCAGCGATTTTTTTCTGTTCGGGGAGAGGGGGGAGGGGTATTCTGAGGTTTTTAACACTTACTTTTGTTGCTCTCTGTCTGCCAGTTGTCCCGGTCATTGATGCTATTATTTTATTTCTGAATTTTGGGAATTTAAGAACATAAAACAAGAAAAGTCTTTCAATGTTTTTACACGAAATCGGGAAAACCTCAGTTGTAGCTAAAGCAAAGCCGTTAGGAACATTATCCGGGACTATGCCTTGTTTTCCATTTTCTAAAGAAGGTGTGATTTTCGCTAAAAGGATGTCCCCACTCTCGCAGTAGGTAAAGCTCTTAACATCTTTCATCGGACGAACTTCGAAATCAACAGAAATTCCAGCATCTGGCACGGCCTCCATTGGAATAAACGCAACTTTGTCAAATCCATTAATTGATTTATTACCCCTGATTTCCGCTGTATCACTTAACCTTACCACTTCCCACCCCTCAGGAAGTTCGGCAATGGAGGTTTGTTTTTGTATCATTTTAATCCCTCAAAAGATTCAATTCTAGTTCTTCGATTTTACTTAACACGTCTGCTAACCTCTGTTCCTTTGCATAGCAAATTGGCTTTGGTATCTCAATATTCTTCCAAACTCTTCTCTGCAAGCCACCAAGATGAACCTGAACTGAAAGCTTCGGTATCTCACCAACCTTAGGAGGTAAGAACATCAAACCATCAACAGAACTAGATGGGAATTCTGTCTTCCTGATAAAGTCAGGATCAGACAATTTTTTTATGAGGTGTTCTTGAAGAGCAAAGATAGGAGTATCGTAATAGACTACTACAACTTTATGATATCCGACATGGTCTTCTTTCTTTTCTGCATGTCCTATCTTTCTATTTATCTTCTTAATGAACTCATTTTCATTGGGAGGTAAGTTAATCGGGATGTTTCCATGTTCATCTTGTTCTCCGACCACTACGGTGTTTATAGAAGTTACTTCAATTAGAAGGTTCTCGCTTTCTATTGTGAAATCGCTCGTTTTACTTTGACTTCTCGATATTCTTTTGAGTTCACCAATAGGAGAGAAAAATTGCTTAACCTCCCCCTCTCGAAGGGGTGAAATGATATCGGTCCTTATATGGTCCTCGTATTTTTTTATTTCATTGGCAGATATATTTTTGCCGTCTTTATTTGGCCCATAATAGATTTCTAGTAAATCATCAATCGTTTTGACTTTAAATGCTATTTTGTTTCCCATAACTCAATCACCAGTCCAACAACCTCCCACTCCGGGAGTTCTCCAATGGGGGTTTGTCTGGTCATTTCTCAACAACCTCCCAGTGTCCACCTTTTGCCGGGCCGACACGCCTCAAAACGCCCCGCTGCTTCAATTTCACTATGTGTTTTTGAATTGCCGAAGGATAGATGCCGAGTTTATCAGACAATCCTTTGATAGATATCTTTGGATCACTTTTAATCTCAGCAAGGACCTCAATCTCCCGCTTAGACAAGCCATATTCATACCACTTTTCATACCACCTTTCATACCACCCATCTGCCAACCGTGACTCCTCTTCCCCGGCCAGCTTCAAATTGAACATTTCAAATCCCGAACCTAATCCCGAACCTAATCCCGAACTCCTTGGCGCAAGATCATGCCAGGACATAATGCAAGCTCCTCCCTCTGCCCTCTGGCTTTATTACACTCAAATCCACCAGTTTCCTGATCTCTTTTAGGGCTGCGCGGTCAGATATCTTGAACATCCCCCGCACATCCCGGTTCGTTATGCGCCCGTTTCGGTTTATGAACTCCACTATCTTCATCTGCCTCTCGGTCAGGGCGATCTGGCCCCTCTCGGTTCTCCTCAACCTCTCGCTTGAGAGCCTTATCACCCTCTCCTTGACGGCCTCGATGCTGACCCCGACCCCTTCGACAAAATACTCGATCCATCCGGTCAGGTCCAAGCTATCCTGGTCCACCCTCTGGAGCGCCCGGTAGTAGGCCGGTCTATCTGAATCATAATAATCGTCAAGGCAGAAGAACTGCTTGGCATCAAAGCCCCTTAGATAGAGTATCAACGTGGCCAGGACCCTTGCCGTCCTGCCGTTCCCGTCCACGAAGGGGTGGATCCTGACGAACTCATAGTGGGCAATTCCGGCCTCGATGACAGGGTCCAGGTCCCTGCCCTCAGGGGAGTTCAGCCACTCCAGCAGGTCCCTGACCAGCCGTGGCACATCCTCGTTGGGAGGGGGCTTGAAAATAATCTCCCCAGTCAGCCTGTTTCCAACCACCACATAGCGGTTGCGGTAAACCCCACAGTCTGAGGGGTCTTCCAGGGTGTCCTTGGTTACCATCCTGTGGATGTTGAGGAGGTCTTTCTCGGTGATCCTCTGGCCGTCAGTTAATTTATCGATATTCTCCAGAACCTCCAGATAATTCAGGACCTCCTGCTTGTCCTTGCGGGTCGCCATAACCTCCCTGCCATGGGCCAGCTCGCTGACCTGCTCAAGGGACAGCCTGTTCCCTTCAATGGCCGTGGAGGAATGGGCGCTGCGGACCATGGCCTCACGGCGGAGGGTTATCTCCCACTTGGGGATCAAGGGTGAGCTCAGAATCAGCTCCCTTGCCACCGCTATCCGAGTCAGATTCTGTACAATTTTATCGGTATATCGAAAGTTCGGTTTGAACATCGTAAGTTACCTCATCCAATCTCCCTCAGATACCCCTCGATCTTCTCCTCCACACCGGCGATCTCTTCCTCGATGATGCGCAGCTCGTTCCATTCCTTTTCTACATCAATCTCCTCGATTTCCTCTTCTGGGAAGACGTAGAGGGTGACGTTGAGGTTGTAGTCGTTCTCCTTTATCTCCTCCAGGGGGACGGCCCGGGCGAAGCCGTCGCCGCCGTCGAATTCCTGATATGCCTTGGCGATGCGCCGGATGTTCTTATCCCCCAGGCGGTTCAGCTTCCTCACATCAGGGTGCTTCTCATACTCCCCGCTGGCGTTGATGAAAAGGACCTTGCCCTTCCTCTCCTCGGGCTTGTTCTTGTTCAGGATGATAACAGCCCCCGGGGCCCCGGTGTTGTAGAAGAGCTTCTCAGGAAGCAGCAGCACAGCCTCAATGAGGTCGTCCTCCAGCATGGCCTGGCGGATGGCCCTCTCCTTGCCGCCCCTGAAGAGGCAGCCGTTGTCGATGACAACGCCCACCCTGCCGGTATCATCCTTTGCTGAGGCCACCATGTGCTGGATCCAGGCCCAGTCGGCGGACTGCTTGGGCACAAACCCGTACCGGAAGCGGCTCTTCCAGAAATCCCCCTTCTTCAGCCTCTCCTCCTCATAGCCGTCCTGGTTCCAGGGGGGATTGGCTATCACCACATCGAACTGTTTAAGCCTCTCTCCCTCCTTGAACTTGGGGTACAGGAGGGTATCCCCGTAGGCCAGATTGTGGTTTTTGATGTCGTGAATATACAGGTTCATCCTCCCCAGGGCCAGGGTCTTGTGGTTGGCCTCTTGGCCGAAGAGAAACAGCTTATCGGCCTCTGATTTACCGCTCTCCTCCTCCACGTGTTTATAGGAGACAATCAGCATCCCGTTGGAGGCCGAGGCCGGGTCGTAGACACTCTCCCCTGGCTTCGGGTCCAGGATCTCCACCAGGAGCCTGATGACCTCCCTCGGGGTGTAGACCTCCCCCTCCTTGGCCTTCTGTGGGGCGAAGTAGCCCAGGACCCACTCATAGGCGTCCCCCAGGACATCGGGAGAGACGTGGTGCAGTTTCCTCACGCTGAAGAGTTCCACGAGCTGTCTCAATATCTCGGCGTTCTCCCTGCTGGTGGTGAACTGGATGAAATCCACATTGTCAATGACATCCTTTAGCTCCTTGTTCCTCTCGGCAAGGGTCTTCAACGCCTCGGAGAGCTTTTCGGGCAGGGTGCTGACATCTTTGCGGATGTTGTCCCAGAGATATTCCTCCGGGAAATCGAAATCATGGTACGCAGCATTTTTTGCTTCCTCCTCTGCCTCCTCCTCGGTGAGACCGTCCTCCATGGCCTCCTCCTTGGCCTTCTGGAAGTCCATCTCCCACTTGTCAGATATCCGCTTCAAAAACAGAAGGATCAGGATAAAGCTGTAGTCCACCCTTGTCCTTATCAGGTCGGCAGCCTTCTTGAGGAGGGCATCGATCTCAGACCTGGTGATCTCCGTGGTGCTTGTATCTATCAGGTCCTCGATGTCTTTGTAGACTTTCTTTAGTGTATATATCCTCTTTCTTGCATCCTGGGGGTCAAGTTCAGATTTCAGCCAACCAGCTTTTCTCAGTTCAGAAAGATAAACAGGAACTTCCTCCTCCCGGTCCTTGTTTTTCTCGACGAGAACCCTCACCGCATCATTCATCCTGAAGCTGGAATCTTTGAATTCCTCCCAGAGGATTGAATACCTACGTTGTATCCATTTTGGGGCTTTGGCTGCGCACATGTAATATCGGAAGGGGTTCACTTAATAAAAAATATTGGAACAACTGTTTATTAAATAAGTATATTTAATATTACTTATATATTCAAAACATTATCAATCTTCTCCTTTAGTTTATCATATCTTACTAGTTCACACATGCCTTGGAGCCCTTTCAATCCGATGCTCTTCTGGTCACCCAGTTCCCGGTTGATTCGTTCTGTTGGTAGTACATAGAACTCCCAGGCCCCCACATCTAGGATATTCACTTTCGCCGGGTCGGTCTCTGGATAGAAGCAAAAAACATAGCAAT
>CAZHQS010000022.1:0-19478 GCA_964534545.1 Candidatus Hydrothermarchaeota archaeon | reverse complement strand
GGAATGACCCCTAGTGATATAAATAATTTACTTCACACCATCCGGTGCTTATCCTAAACTATATATATAGTCAATAATCTAGTTCCCACCCATGATGGAAACCGTCCTTTCGGCCCTTTATTTCTTCCTTCCAGCCTAT
This sequence comes from Candidatus Hydrothermarchaeota archaeon, assembly GCA_964534545.1. Lineage (GTDB taxonomy): Archaea > Hydrothermarchaeota > Hydrothermarchaeia > Hydrothermarchaeales > JAADFM01 > JAADFM01. The sequence continues at coordinate 19,339 of CAZHQS010000022.1, read as the reverse complement.
GTGGCCAACACCACCGCCTGCATCTTCGGCCACGGCCGCCCCCTGGACCTGGGAAGGACCTTCATCGACGGCAGGAGGCTCATCGGCGATGGGGTAACCATCCGGGGGACGGCCGCAGGGGTGGCCTGGGGCATGGCCACCGGCATCCTCATGTCCCTGTACCTGATCCCCTTTGGTCTGGCCACTTCCCAGTGGCTCCTGGTCTCCTTCTTCATGTCCCTGGGGGCCCTCCTGGGGGACGCCGCCGGAAGCTTCACCAAGAGGCGCCTCGGTCTGGAAAGGGGAGCGCCAGCACCCGTCCTGGACCAGCTGAACTTTGTAGTGGGGGGCCTGGTGCTTGTAAGTGTTGTCCTGCCCCTGGGGACTCCCCCTCTGACCCTCCCCCATGTGGCGACTCTTCTGGTCCTGACCCCCTTCGGGCACCTGGCCGTGAACTACACTGGCTACCAGCTCAAGATGAAGGATGTCCCGTGGTGAGGAGATGAGCCTGGCCGAGATGATAAGAAAATACGCCTTAAAGACTGGAGACTTCACCTTGGCCTCCGGAAAGAAGAGCAGTTTCTATCTTGACGTCAAGAAGGCCTACACCAGACCCGAGGTCATGGAGGCGATAGTGGAGCGCGCCAAGAGAAAAATCCAAGAAAAAGGGTTGGGTTTCGACAGGGTGGCGGGGGTGGCCCTGGGGGCCGTGCCCCTGGCAGCGGCCCTGGGCCTTGAGCTGGGGGTGCCCTTCCTTATGATCCGGAAGCAAAAGAAGGGCCATGGCACGGGGGATGTCATCGAGGGGGAATTGAACAGCGGTGACAGGGTCCTCCTGGTGGAGGACGTAACCACCTCGGGGAGCAGCGTCCTCTCCGGGGTAGAGGCCCTCAGGGCCTCGGGGGCCCTCTGCGACACGGTCCTGACGGTGGTGGACAGGAGGGAAGGGGCGAAAGAGTTATTAAATAAACACGGGATAGACTTACTGTCCCTGGTGGAGGCCGGGGAACTGGGTCTTGAGGTGTAAGAGAGATGGCGGATGTACCCTCCCTGATATTGAAGGGGCTCGGGATAATCCTGATCCTTGTAGGTCTTACAGGGACGGGCTGTGGGCTCTATGCCCTCAAGGTCGTCCATGACTCCGGGGGCGAGATAGGTACCGCCACGGGCTCCATCCTGGAGATCAGGGATACCCTGAACAAGAACAGGGACGATATCACTTCGAACCTGGAGACAGGGGCGGGAAGGTTCAGTGACGCCTCGGTGGCAGTGACAGGGGCGGGTGATGAGGTGGAGGCAGCGGCCGCCACCCTGGGCTCGGTGGCTGCCAGCATGACCCGGGCCTCGGCAGATATGAGAAGCGCCTCCAGCGCCAACAAGGAGGCCGGCGATAACCTGAAGGAGGCCGCCTCGGGCCTGAGGGACTGGGCCGATGCCTATAGCTTCAACGGTACGCCCCTGCCCCAGAAATCTGCCTTCCTGGATGCCGTGGGCAGGATCGAGGACGCCTCCCTAAAGCTGAAGGAGACCGGTGACAGGCTGGCATCGAGTTCCGAGAACCTGGAGAACTCTGCCATCAGCCTCAACGGCACCAGGACCAAGCTGGAGGAGACCTCGGTTCAACTAAGGGGCACCGGTTCCAGCCTCCAGGGGGCCTCCGAGAACTTTGGGGCCTTGAAAAAGCCCTTCCATTCGGTCATCGGCGAGATTATCTCCCCCCTCCAGGATACCACCGAGAGCCTCCAGGCCGGCCTTGGAGGGGACACCGAGACCTATGCCTATCTCGTGGTGGGCTACTTCATCCTCATCCATCTGATCCTCCTTGGCCTGGGGATATCCCTGGTCATCATCGAGATAAATCTATTCTATCCAATTGCATGAGGTGGTATGGTGAAGGTACTTCTGGTTGGAGGCGGGGCCCGGGAGCACGCCATGGCGGCCGCCCTCAAGAGGGGTGACTGCGAACTGTATACGGTTATGAAGAACAGGAACCCGGGCATCGCCCGGCTATCGGAGGAGATCCTCCTGGCACCCGAGACCGATGTGGAGAAGGTCCGGGCCTTTGCAGAGGAGGTCGGTGCGGAGATGGCAGTTGTTGGACCCGAGTCCCCCCTGTCGGTAGGGGTGGCCGACGCCCTGGAGGAAGCCGGGGTCCCCACCATGGGACCCCTGAAGGACCTGGCCAGGATAGAGTCCAGCAAGCGCTTCATGAGGGACCTGATGGCCAAATACCGCATCCCTGCGGCAGTGAAGTACGGGACCTTCACCGACTACCAGGAGGCCGTGGAGTTCCTGGAGGGCTTCGGCGGCGAGGCGGCCATCAAACCCGACGGCCTCACCGGGGGCAAGGGTGTCAAGGTCATGGGGGAGCACCTGAAGACCATGGAGGAGACCAGGGAGTATATCAGGGAGATCATCGAGGAGGAAGTCGGCGGCAAGGGTGGGGTGGTCATCGAGGAGCGCTGCCTTGGCGAGGAGTTCACGGTCCAGGCCTTCGTGGACGGGACCCACGTGGTCCCCATGCCCGCCGTCCAGGACCACAAGAGGGCCTTCGAGGGGGACGTGGGGCACAACACCGGTGGGATGGGCTCCTATTCGGACAAGGGGGGTCTTTTGCCATTTATATCCCAGAAGGACTATGACACGGCCGTTGATGTCATCAAGAAGACCGTGGCCGCCCTCAAGGAGGAGACCGGCAAGGAGTACAAGGGCATCCTCTACGGCCAGTTCATGCTGGGCCGGGAGCTGAAGCTTATCGAGTTCAACTGCCGCTTCGGGGACCCGGAGGCCATGAACGTCCTCACCCTGTTGGATTCGGATTTCGTGGAGATCTGCAGAAAGATTACCGATGGTTCCCTCAGCGCCGGTGACTGCTCCTTTAAGGACCAGGCCACGGTCTGTAAATACGTGGTCCCGGTGGGCTACGGCGTGGGCTCCAAGGGCGGCCAGGTCCTGGAGGTGGACGAGAAGGCCATCGCAGACATGGGGGCGGTCCTCTACTATGCCGCCGTGGACGAGAGGGACGGGCAGATCTATACGACTTCGTCCCGCTCCCTGGCCCTGGTGGGAGTGGCCGAGACCATCGAAGAGGCCGAGAGGATCTCCGAGGGAGCAACGGCCCACGTCAAGGGCGAGGACATCTATCACCGCAGGGACATCGGGACCCGGGACCTCATCGAGAGGAAGCTTGAGAATATGGAGCAGTACAAGTGACGAATCTCATTTCAATTCTGGATGCGGAGGGGCAGCTCGACGCCATCTTCGAGCTGACGGCCGCCTTCAAGGCAGACCTGAAGGAGGGGCGCTTCCAGGAGAGGCTGAAGCACCGGACCCTGGCCATGATCTTCGAGAAGAGCTCCACCAGGACCAGGGTCTCCTTCCAGGTGGCCATGAACCAGCTGGGGGGCCATGCCATCTACTTGGATACAAAGGGCACCCAGATAGCCAGGGGAGAGACCATGGGGGACACGGCCCGGGTCCTCAGCAGGTATGTGGACTGCATACTCTTCAGGGCCCACAGGCACGCTGATGTGGTGGAGATGGCGGAACACGCCAGTGTCCCGGTCATCAATGGCCTCTCGGACAAGGCCCACCCCACCCAGGTGATAGCAGACCTTTTCACCATAAAGGAGGCCTTCGGGGATTTCAACAGGAAACTGGCCTACATCGGCGACGGCAACAACACCTGCAACTCCCTGATCATGGGCTCGGCCATGGTGGGAATGGACATCTCCGTGGCCACGCCAGCGGGGTATGAGCCCTCCAGTTTTGCCATCGGAATGGCCGAGGATATCGCCCGGAGGAAGGGCTCCAGGGTCCAGATACACCATGATCCCGCCGAGGCCGCCAGGGGCGCCGATATAATATATACGGACGTCTGGGTGAGCATGGGCCAGGAGGAGGAGAAGGAGAGGCGCATGCGGGCCTTCAAGGGCTATCAGATAAACCAGGAACTCGTCAGCCTGGCCGGGGAGCCGAAGATAATGCACTGCCTGCCTGCCAAGCGCGGGGTGGAGATAACGGACCAGGTCCTGGACAGCCCCAACTCCATGGTCCTGGACCAGGCCGAGAACCGCATGCATGTAAATAAGGCTATTCTGTGCTGGTTGATGGGGGAGTAGCTTGGTGGAAAAATTAAGTGAGAACATAATCGATTATGGGAAATTGATTTTTTTATTGCTTTATCTAAGTGGAAGTTTTTTGTGCGTTTATTTCAGCAATTTTTATAGCTCCTTTCAAATTGAGAACCAAGATCGGGCCCTTGGCCTTATCACCTTTCTTCCTTTGGCATTTACTGTTGGACTTTATTTTTTGACATACGGACTCTCCATGGCGGACACATTAAAGGATAAAGTATTAAATGTTAGAAGGGAGACTTTGAATGCAGGTTTTGAATTTGCCATTTTCTTCCTGATTTATGGTCTATTCGCTCCGTTTTTTGCATTCATTTTTGGTATATTTTCTTATCTAATTTTTAAGTCACCAGCGGTTTTTTTCCTGCATGACTTTGTTGCTGTTACCGTTGCAGTTATAGTGCACAGGTTGGCCTTCGACAAAAACAAATCCCCTCTATATACAAACAGATTCTTCAATCTGGGTTTCGTGGCAGTAATCGGCCTATTGATCTTTTTTTCCCTGCCTAATGGACATGAATTAATCAACTCAATTTTTTGAGATTACTTCGGCTCCATCATCCTGGACCAATCCCCTCAAAACACGGAATACACAGCACCTTCCCTCCGTGTATCTTCACCCTGATTTCCATGACCTCTTCGCCGCAGGGCTTGACTAAACTTTCGCCTTCGAATGCTCCGGCACAGTGATTTCCGTGGGTTTCAAGGCGAACTTCTTTGAGAAGTTGAGGATGGTCAGGCCCACAAGCTCCCTGGTCTCGGGGTCATACCTGGCAAAGACTCCTTCCTCGATCTCATCCCCTTCGGCGGCCGTGGGACCGTCGAAGCTGAAATAGACCACGTCCGCATCCTTGTCATAGCTTATGGATACCTTTTTCATACACCAACACCTTGTCCTTCTCCCTTATCCGGGAGACGAAGAAGCCCGTGATTACGAATCCTTCTTCATTTAGATGCTTTACGATTAACAACAAAAACTTTTCAGTCACCGGAGTCTTCTTGAATCTTTTGTGGTAGTGATAGTTATCCTCCTTTGGGGAGTGGTAAACCAAGTCCGGGTCGACCAGGGTCGCCTTCATCCTTTCAATCTGGTCTGCAAGCTCGGGATGCCTCGACCTCATGTGGGTCCACTGGACTTCGGTGAGCCGTATCCGTTTGCCCAGCTTTGAGACAACCTCGAAGATGACCATGAGAGTAATTTGCAGATTGCATTTAAAAGTGTTTAATGCCGATTGGATTGTTCAGGACCTAGACGAATGTAAAAAGACACCGTCAGCCCATTACTTTTCCCGTGCCCTCGGCAAAGACTGATTTATGCACCGGGGAGAACCCCTGTTTCCGATGGAAATCGACTGGCTGGAAAATGCAAAGTTATTCAAGGAGTCCGCCCTGAGGAACCTCTCCTCGGCCCAGTACGCCCAGCTAGAGCTCCAGGAGCCCCCCTGCCACTCCAACATCCCCAGGGGCATCTCGGTGATGCTCCAGGAGATACCCTGTGTCCACAAGGTCACGGAGGCATACCAGGGGGAGAGCGCCCTCAGGTTCTTCATGGACGGTGTCCAGAGGACCCTCCTCTGGCAGCACTATGACTACGATGGCTTCCGGGTCCCCATATATCTGCACCTGTCCGGGGCGGTGATCATGGAGAGGACCCGGAAAGGGGCCTTTGTGCCCTTCAGGGCATCCTTCAGGAGTGCGGTGCTGGTCCCGCAGTTCATCTACGAGGTCCTGGATGGGGTTGAGGGCATGGAGAACACCGGTGCCCAGAACCCCTGGGACCTCAACGAGGTCCGGTGGAGTGCGAGGAACCTTTCAGGCACGCTCCGGCAGGCCCTGGAGGAGGGACTGATGGAGGATTTCCTGGCCACCGGCCCCCCCGGGATCCTGGCCAAGGACGGCTCCCTGCCGCCCTCCCTCGGGAGAGGTGGGGTCATAGGTATCATCAAGAGCCACGACACCCTCTATCTCCAGGAACACCTGCCCCGGCTCCAGCAGATGGTCTGGGCCATGCCCGAGTTCTACAGGTCATCAAGCTTCCTGATAAAATCCGAATCCGATGAGGTCATGTCCTTCTACCTCAGGATTCATCCCCCCACCGACCCCGAGACCGGACTGCTCAGAGTCGAGTACAAAGACCGGAACATGGACCTGGACCAGGTCTCCAGGTGGCTCATAGCCGAGCGCTCCGTCAGGGCCTACTGCTCTAGATGGGACCGCCAGATATACCCCATCAACATCTGCGAGGAGTACCTCAAGGCCCAGATGCCCAGGCCCTCCCATCTCCAGTCTTACCTCCGCTCCCTGGAGGTCCTGGCATGAAAGCCCTGGGACCGGTGGTGGGCACCAGGGGCCGGCCCAACACCCCCGAGGAGTTCCACTTCTGGATACCCGAGGATGAGGACACCCTGGAGATCGGCTCCATCGTCAAGGTCGACACCCCGGCCGGTTCCGTCCTGGCCAGTGTGGAGGAGATGCTGAGCTACTCGGAGGTGGAGGACCTCCTTCTCCACCAGCTTTCCAGGGGGGGAGACCCCGAGACCGTGACCCCCAACCGGGAACAGGCCATAACCGTGTGCAGGGCCCGGGTCCTCCAGCAGCCCAGGGACAGGCCCCTGAGGGATGGCATGGTCCGCTATCCCTCCCCAGCAGAACTGCGGGACCTCTTCAATGTGGAGGGGTGCAACATCCCGGTGGGGGTCTTTGAAAACACCGATGGCTCCCAGGTGCCGGTGCGGCTGGACGAGGACTATATCCTGGGGACAGAAGGTGCCCATGTGAACATCTCGGGCATGTCGGGCCTGGGGACCAAGACCTCCACCTTCCTCTTCCTCCTCTCCTCCATCTTCGCCCACTCAAGGCACAGGGTTGCCTGTGTCATCTTCAACGTCAAAAGCGATGATTTGATGTATATAGACCACCCCTCCCAGAGCCTGGAGGAGGCGGACCTGGAGAGGTACAGGGTCTGTGACGTGGAGGCCCGGGGATTCAAGGCCAGATTCTTTGTCCCCGGGGGCCAGGTGCTGCTGAGGGGGCCCGGCCGGCCCGATGCCGAGCCCTTCAGGTGGGGCTTTGAGGAGATCGACAGGTATATCCCCTCCCTCCTGAGGTCAGGGAGCCAGGACCAGAGGGACAAACTCGATACGGCCTTCTATGACCTGAGGAGGATGGCGAAAATTCGGGGGATAACCTCCTTCTCGGAGCTTCTGGAGTTCATGCTGGAGGAGCTGATGCCGGAGAACAGGGGAGGGGGTGACCTGGTAAGGGGCAGCTACAAGGCCACCTGGGGCAAGCTCTACAACCAGCTTAAAGGGCTGGAGTCCAAGTACGAGGGCCTCATCACCCCCTACAAGAGCGAGGTCATGGACCTGCCCTATGGCGAGCTGAGGGACCGGGAGGTGTGGGTCATAGACATCCATGGCCTGGGATTCTATCCCAGGAAGCTGGTCTTCGAGAAGATCATATCAGAGCTTGCCAGGGGGCTTGAATCCGGGGGGCTGGGGGTGGACAGGCTGATGATATTCATGGACGAACTCAACAAGTACGCCCCGGCCCAGGCGTCCCCGGAGGTGGCCTCTCTCAAGGCCAAGCTGGTGGACATCTCAGCCCGGGGACGCAGCATCGGGATATCCCTCTTCGGGGCAGAGCAGTTCAAGTCAAAGCTGGACCAGAACATCGCCGGGAACATCTCCACCGACATCTACGGGAAGACCAAGGAGGGCGAGCTCCTGGAGCCCATCTACGGGAAGTTCTCCAGGGAGATCAAGGGCAAGATGCGCAGGTTTAAAAAGGAGGACAAACTAATCGATCATGAGCTCTACACCGCCCCGATCTTCGTGAAGATGCCCAGGCCCCCCTGCATGCTGGGCTCTGAGAAGGGACGGCTTGGCCTTGGGTCTCCAGTAGATTCACCGGAAGCCCTCCCCGGCAAACCAAAAATTAGTAATATACCGGCAGACGTGGATTGAGTGTTATGAAGGACTCCCATGTTGTGAAGATAACCGACTTCACCGCCCCGGCAGAGACGGAAGATCAAGTAGAAGTCGAGATCGAGATCCAGGACACCCGGCCCCCCTGGGATGTCTATTTCTCAAAGATAGTGGAGGAGATCGCCACCCGCTCCACCTGCACCCGGCGCCAGATAGGGGCCATCGTGGTGAACCGGGACCATCAGATCGTCTCCACGGGTTTCAACGGGGTGGTAAGGAAGGCCCCCCACTGCTCAGAGATAGGCTGCATCAAGGACGAGCAGAACATCCAGAGCGGCATCGGCCACTCCATCTGTCCGGCGGTCCATGCCGAGCAGAACGCCCTGATCCAGGCGGGCAGGAACGCATCTGGATGCACCCTCTACATCAACGCAATCCCCTGCAAGATCTGCGCCCGGCTCATCGTCAACGCCGGCATCAAGCGGGTGGTCATAAGCGGGGACTACACCGACAAGGAGGGTCTGGAGATCCTGAAGGGTGCCGGGATTGAAGTCACCCATGTGACCATCTGAGGGGAGGCATCAAGTGAAACGCGTCATTGGACTTATAGGAAAGATCGGCTCTGGCAAGACCACGGTGGGCCGGCACCTGAGGGAGGAATACGGGGCCTCGGAGCACAAGTTCTCCACCATCCTCTCGGACATCCTGGACCGCCTCCATCTGCCCCAGAGGAGGGAGTACCTCCAGGCCCTGGGGGCCGCCCTGAGGGAGAGCCTCGGGGGGGACGTCATCGTCAAGGCCTTCGAAAAGGACCTGGAGAAGGACCCTTCGGAAGTCCTGGTGGTGGATGGCATCAGGTACGAGAACGAGGTGGATATGCTGAAGGGCCTCGAGAACAGCGTCCTGGTCTATGTGGACGCCCCGGCCAGGATCAGGTACGAGAGGGCGGTGAAGCGGGGGGAGAGGGGTGAGGGCGGGATATCCTTTGAGGAGTTCTTGAGAAACGATTCGGCAGAGACCGAGAGGAGAATCGAGTCCCTGAAGCCCCTGGCAGACCACGTCATCGACAACACCGGGACCCTGGAGGACCTCATCAGGGAGGTCGATGCCATCATGGCTAGGGGGTGAGGGCAGTGGACCGCATGGAGCAGGCCCTGGAGCACCTGGCGAGGGCGGGCATGGAGTGTGCCCTGGTTTCGAAACCAGAGAACATCTACTATCTCACCGGTTTTTTCCCCCATGCCCCGGGCCTTTTGATCCTGGGTGGCGACCCGGTGCTCCTGCTCTCCAAGATGGATTCCACAAGGGATATCACCTCCTCGGTGGAGTATGAGGTCCTGGAGAGCTTCAAGGATAGGTTGAAGGTCATAAAGGCGAAAAGAATCGGTGTGGAGAAGGCCTATCTGTCCATAGCCTTCCTCGAGAAGTACCTCGGGGGCAAGGAGGTGGAGGACCTCGGTTTCCTGGAGGAGATGCGCCGGGTGAAGGACAGGGGGGAGATTAAGAAGATAAAAAAGGCCGTGGAGGTGACCGAGGGGGTCCTCTCCAGGGTGGCACTGAAGGGAACAGAGAAGGACATGGCCATCGCCCTTGAGGCCCATCTGAAAAAGGCGGGGGGGTCGGCCTTTGAGCCCATCGTGGCCGGGGGGAGGAATTCGGCGGTGCCCCACCATCAGCCCATGGACGTTGAGATAGAACCCCCGGTCATCCTGGACCTGGGAGCAAAGGTGGACCACTACTGCGCCGACATGACCCGGACCTTCCGCCTGGACCGAGAGGAGGTGGTGGAGAGGTACGAGGCCGTCGTGGAGGCCCAGAGGGCTGGGATCGACCAGGTGCGGGAAGGCAACGAGATAAGGGCCGTGGACGAGGCCGTCAAGGGTGTCCTGGCCGAGTACGGGTACAGGGAGGACTTCATCCATTCCTCGGGCCACGGGGTGGGTCTGGAGGTCCATGAGGCCCCTTCCCTCTCGGGAGAGGCGGAGGGGACCTTCGAGAAGGGCATGGTGGTGTCGGTGGAACCCGGGGTCTACAGGGGCTTCGGGATACGGATGGAGGACATGGTCCTGGTGGGAAAGAGGCCGAAGCTATTGACGAGCTTCAAGAGGTGATGGTGATGATAAGGGAGTTCAAGGGTAAGAAACCGGTCATCCACGAGACGGCCTACGTGGATCCTGCCGCCACCGTCATCGGGGAGGTGGAGATAGGGGAGGGATCGTCAGTCTGGCCCGGGGCGGTGATCAGGGGTGACAGGAGCCCCATAAGGATCGGAAAAAATACCAGTGTCCAAGACAACGTCACCCTCCATTCCACCAAGGGCTATCCCGTGGAGATAGGGGATAAAGTAACGGTGGGCCACAACTGCGTCATCCACGGCTGCAGGATCGAGGGTCCGGCCCTCATCGGCATGGGGGCGGTGCTCATGAACGGCGTGGTGGTGGGCAAACACTGCATCGTGGGCGCCGGGGCAGTGCTGACAGAGGGGAAGAAGTTCGAAGACGGCAGGATTATCATCGGCCTGCCTGCAAAGCCTGTCAAGGAGGTCTCGGAGGAGCAGAGGAGGTTCATGGAGGAGAAGGCCGAGAGCTATGCCAGGCTGGCGGAGGAGTATAAGAGGGATTAATCCCTGGTTTCCAGCAAGACAGGGGTGACGGTAAATTCCTGTCTTATATTGCACGAGTTAATTAATCGGACGCTTTGTCTTGTTTTTTAGCTTCAAAGTGAGGTGCAAATATGTTCAATACGTTTAGAAAGGTAAAGCAATGCGAGACCTGCCAGCGGTCCGGTGAAACCTGCAGGGGCTTACGGTCGCCCAAATCCCCGGACTCACAATGCATTGATTACAAACCCTTTTGAGGGTGGGGCATCAGGAAGCCCAGGCCCTCATTGCCGCCGAGAATGAATTATCGGTGATAACCATAATATATCTCTTTTTTGCGATATGTATCAGTGATACTTTTATATAGGTATCGGTGTATAATGATATGATATGGGTGAGAATGAACTAAAAGAATTCCTGACTTTCAAGCTTGGTTTGAGCAATAATGCTAACTTTAACAAAGAGGAGTTGTTGCAAGAAACGGGATTACCTCTAAGGATAGATTATGTAATAGAAGATGGTGGCATCCTGTATATTGTTGAGCTAAAATCCAGAGCCAACATAAACTCAATGGCCCAGCTTGTCCTTTCCAGGGAGTGGTTAAAGGACCTTCCTGGAGAAAAGAGATTCATATTAGCTGGAAAACGGACCACTCCAGGGCTGGAAAGGATTGGAAAAAAAATGGGGATAGAAGTGTTAGAGCTTCCCTATGATATCGAGTTGCATGAAGGTAAAGGACCAGCACCCAGGAAGGGGAAGATCACCTCTGAGAAATCCTGGAGGGTTATAGCGAGGCTCCTTAAGGAAAAGGGGATTTCCATCAGGAAGCTATCCATTAAGACGGAGGTCTCCTATGCCTGGACCCATGCCACGGTTCAGAATCTCCTCAATCGCGGTATTGCAACCAGAAAAGGCAATTACGTTAGAATCACCGATGTCCCCCAGCTTTTAAACGGAATTGCCTGGGAGAGGCCCTTCGAGGAGCTTTTCCATGACGAGATATACATCGATTATGACAATGCGTATCAGGCAGCCGGGGTCCTGACAAATCTTCTAAAGAAGCACGATGTTTCCTTTTCTTTCACCGCATATACAGCAGCAGGTCAATATACATCGTATGGAAGGCGTTATGACACATTGTACATGTACATCGACAAGGCCCAGGCTGAAAAATTCAAAAGAGAGTTTAAAGACAAAACAGGAATAAAACTGAGACTCTACCTACCTGATAGGGATGTCTTCAAGGAAAGCCATGAGATAGATGGAATCCGGGTGGTGTCTTTGGAGCAGCTGATTCTTGATATGGGGGGTCTGGGATACAGCGGCCGGGACATCACAAAGGCGTTGGTTGATGAGTATGGCCGTCACTGATCCCCTTGTAGAAGAGTCGCTTGCCGAACTAGAGACCGTCCTTAGCTGGCTTCAAGAGAGGGGGGAGAATCCCAAAAAACCTATTGCCGTCCTAATCGGAGGTTGGGCCGTCTATTCATACAACAGATATTTTGGCTCAATCGACATCGATCTGATTACAAACAACAGCACCCGTAAAAGTTTGATGTATTATCTCAGATCAGAGCACGGGTATAGGCCCGAGAGGTTTCTTGGAAGGACATCTGTCTCTAAGATAACGGAACACGGGAAGGTTGTGATTGATTTTGGTACGAGGGAAATCCCTGACAGGTTCGAAGGCAGAAGTGAAACCTTGGACTTCAAGATCCTTGATGGCCAAACCGAAGTTCGGGACCTTTCCGGTATCAAGGTCCCGGTCCCAACCCGTGCGCTGTTAATACTCCTCAAATTAAAGGCGATCTGGGACAGGAATCAGCGGATTCAAAATGGCATCTCCCATGACCTGGACTGGGAGAAGGCAAAGTTGGTCAAAGACAATGCAGATATACTGGCCCTGGCGGACCCTGAAAGGGGTGGACATGAAATTGATGTTGAATTCCTGGGGAGAAAGTTGGCAGAGTTCCCCTTTCTTCGGGAACATCTTGAAAATACCAAAGAAAACCTTCATGCAATAAAAAAATACGGAACCACCCAAGACAAAGCTGAAGAATTCATTGATAGATTACTCCTGCTGGTGTAGTAGGGGGCAAGTCTTTTTTTCGTATGAAAGTTCTATATCCAAATCCTGTTGTTATCATATATTTAGCCTTGTTATGTTTGTAATATACAAACATGACTCACATGAGTTGGAACCTCATGGAGGAGTATCTGACCCTCCACAGCGAATTTGAGACGACTCCCTTCAAGCTGGATGACGCCTCGAAGGTGTTAAACAAGCCACCGGGCAGGCTGAGGTATGATATGCACGTCTTGAACAGGAACCTTGCCCTTAACAGGGTGGAGAGGGGGATTTACTCCGCGGTGGACCCAGACAAATGGGCGGGGATACTCACGGCCCTCAAGAAGTTTCCAGGGCTTAGACCCTTCTTCCAGGAGATACTTCCGCAGCTCCCCCATATCGATTCCATCATGCTCTACGGGTCGCGGGTCAGAGGAGACCACAGGGAGGACAGCGATTATGACATCCTCATCGTTACCGATGGTCGCCTCCTTTTTTCAGAGGAGGACGAAGAGAGGTTAAAGAGACAGGGGTTTCAGGTCAATGAGGGGTATGAAACCGAGCTCAGACAGGAGATAAGGGAGGCCCCTGTCTTTATTGTCCCAGTGCTTAGAGAGGCGTGGCCCATCTTCAACAAGCGGGTCAAGAGGAGTTTACTTCGGTCATACAGGAAAGAGAACCTGCTAAAAGACCTGAGTCGAATAAGCGACGAAATCCTCCAAATCCTGGGGGCAGATGCATCCACGCCGGACATGAGAAGGTCCATACTCTATGTCTCCTTCGCAAGGGGCAGGCACCTGTATCTGATGGAAACCCTGCTGCAAAACAGGCCCGTCTCCACCTCCGACTGGCTGGAACGGATGGGTGGGGCATGGCAGATGGACAGACCGGAAATAGAAAACCTACACAAACTCTATAAAGAAATCGAGCTGGGCAGAAAACCCTCCATGAGATATATAACAGATAAGAGATTGCAAAAGATAACAGAGGGAAATGCCCGATATCTTAGCAAAGTCGTAAATAGCTTTGAGGGGACGATAAGTGGCTAGGAAGAAAAAGCCCTCCACCAAGAAGATCAAAAAGAAGATGCGCTCCTATCAGAGGGTGATTGGCAAACACCTGCGGAAGATAGGCGAGAACAGGAAAACCGGGCAGCGTCTTGAGTCCATATCCCACATGGAAAAAGAGGTGAAGGCAGCCAAAGAGAGTCTGGAGAAACAGCTAAAGCTGTTGGGGAAACGCAAGAAACGTGGGAGGAAAAAGAAGGGGGTCTAGCACCACTTTTCTCGCCCCCATCCGTAACCTACTTATAACCACCTGCGGGCCGATTATAACCTATGATGGAATGCTTCGGTAGAAAGGCAGACTGCAAGGCCCCCTGCGAGGTCTCGGCCCGGTGCATCGAGGAGTCGGGCAGGGTCTTCAGCGCCCGGATGGCCTCGGGGCCGGAAATGGCGATTTCCCCGGAGATCACCGCCATGTCCTAGAGATATTCCAGGTACTCGAAGGGGTAGGGCTCCAGGTCCAGGACCACAAACTGGAACCCGTGGGCCTTGCCGATCTCCTGGATCCTTTCCCTCATCTTCAGGGCATGCCCCATCTCGGTCTCCAGGAACTGGAACCTCAAAAGCTCTTTATGCTTCCTGGCCCGCAGGGTCTTGAACCCCAGGGCACGGACCTCCCTTTCCACCTCCCTTATCCTTCCGATGTCCTGGCGGTGGATCTTGTCATAGGGCTGGATGCGGGTGGCTATGCAGGACTCCGGTGGCTTCGTTTTGAGGCCGAAGTCCCTGGAGTACTCCAGGATATCCTCCTTTGTGATATCGGCGTCCAGCAGGGGGGAGAGGACCCCTTCCTCCTTCAAGGCCACCATCCCGGCCCGGTAGTCCTTCAGGTCCGAGGTATTGGTGGCGTCCATGATCCAGTCGTAGCCCTTCTCGGCCTGGAACTCCTTCAGCCGGGAGATGATCATCTTCTTGCAGAAGTAGCACCTCTCGGTGGTATTGTCCTGGAAGTTGCGCTCCGAGAGGACATCCACCTCCAGGACCTGGTGGTCAATCCCCAGGGCTTCCGCCTCCTCTCTTATACACTCCAGGTCCAGGAGGAGGCCGTTGTCCACGGTGACAGCGGTGAAGGTCTTGCCCCAGTCCTTGAGCAGGTAGGCCAAGAAGGTGCTGTCCAGGCCCCCGGAGAAGGCCAGGATAATGTTGTCCTTGTCCTGGAGGGATTCCCTCAGGTTCTGGAGTTTGTCCATTTCCACCGTAAGGATTAAAAGAGATAACATCAGACAAGACATCCCATGAAAGTACCCTTCAATCTGGCAGAGATCAAGCCCGGCACCTTCGCCTACCTGACCAAGAGGAAGCTCAAGAACAAGGAGGGAGAGGATACCGGGGAGATCATCGTCTGGAGGAAGAAGGGGGAGGAGGAATCCCAGTTTGTGATGCGGTGCCCCTTTTGTGGGGTGGAGCAGGAGGGCAGCACGGTCTTCACCAGAAGGCCCTACCGGGTGAGGTGTGCAGATTGCAACAGGAGCATCACCCTCCCAAAGATTCTCAACGAGGCCAAGAAGAAAAAGTAGGATATTGGTATGTTAGCCCGCTTGTTCGTCCTTTTGATCATTATTTCCTTTGCAGGATGCACCTCAGGCGGGACCCCTTCCCCCACCCCGGCCCCGACCACGGCCCCTCCGACGCCCAAAGCCCCCGCGGTCACCGTTGAGGCAGGGGACCTGGTCTGGATCCAATACACGGGGAGGGTCCAGGGGACGGGGGAGGTCTTCGACACCACCTATCAGGAAATCGGAACAGACGATTCCATCAACAAGACAGAGATATTCCCCCTGTCCATCGTCCAGAGCATGGACGCCCACTACGGTCCCCTGGGACTCATCGTCGGGAAGGGCCAGACCCTGATGGCCCTGGAGAACACCCTCATCGGGATGGGGATAGGAGAGGAGAAGTCGATAACGATTCCCCCAAAGGATGCCTACGGGGCCAGGAAGTCGGAATACGTGGTATCATACCCCAGGAAACAGGAATTCCCCATTGAGGTGGAGGTCCCCCTGAAGGATTACATCGACGGGGTGGGCAAAGAACCCTCCAGAGGGGATACCGTACCGGCGACGCCCTACTGGGATGCCGTTGTGACAGACGTGACCGGTAATACTGTGCGGATGGTCCAAATGGCAGAGGATGGCAAGGAGGTCAATACCATCTACGGCCCCGGCGTGATACACACGACGGATTCCACCATCGAGATCCTGTTCAATCCCGAGGTAGGGTCATATGTCCAGACCAATATAGGCACGGCACGGGTGGTTTCGGTGGGCGAGACCGAGATGGTCTTTGACTTCAACCACCCCCTGGCCGGAAAGACCCTGGTCTTTGATATCAAAATCGAAAATATCACAAAGAAGGATTCCTTCTCGGACTGGGAAATCCAGTGGTCGGGCTACGAGGAGGGTCTGGAGAGGGGAGCCCAGGAGGGCAAACCCATCATGATGGACCTCTACTGGAGCAAGTGCCCCCACTGCCAGAGGATGGACGAGGAGACCTTCCCGGATCCCAGGGTCACCGCCCTCAAGGACGATTTCGTCTGGGTCAGGGAGGAGGTCAAGGAGGAAAGGACCGACCTGGCCGAAAAATACGGGGTGGACTCCTTCCCCACCCTGGTGATCCTGGACAGCCAGGGCAAGGAAATAAAGCGCCTCAACGGCTTCATGAACGCCATGGTCCTCAGGTGGGAGCTGGAGGCCGTCCTGGACTCCCTGGGGTGAAAAAGTTTATTATCGAGGGGGAGCAAGATAAGACCCCACACCCGTGCGGGGGTGGCCGAGCGGCTAAGGCGGCAGACTCAAGATCTGTTGGGTAAGTCCCACCGAGGGTTCAAGTCCCTTCCCCCGCATTTGGATCCACCCTGGTATTGAAGTCGCTGTGGCGAATGAGGCTGCATATGTGTTCTGTCCAAGGATAGCCTGGAGCTGGTAGCCGTGCGTTTATTGCTGATCCATCCCGGATTCCCCTACAGGGGCAAGGACCTCTTTCCCATAGGGCTGGGATACCTGGCCGCCGTGGCCGGGGACCTGGCAGAAATCAGGGTGGTGGACGAGGCGGACCAGAGGTTCACCACGGGGGCCCTGGATGATTTTCGGCCGGATGTAGTTGGAATTACCGCCACCACCCCCTCCTTTCCCAGGGCGGCGGAGATAATAGGGACGATAAAGGCCCGTTCCCCTGATACCAGGATAATCGCGGGGGGGACCCATGTCACCTTCCTCCCGGAGGAGGCCCTGGACGCCGGGGCGGATGTGGTGGTCCGAGGGGAGGGGGAGAAGGTCTTCAGGGAGCTCCTCCAAGGCAGGGAGTTGAAGGATGTGGCCGGCGTGTCATACCCCAGGGACGGGCGGGTGGTCCACAACCCCGACTGCCCTCTCATCCAGGACCTGGACTCCATACCCTTCCCTGCCCACGAGCACTTCCCGCTGAAGAGGTACAGGATAATGTCGGTGGTGACCAGCCGGGGCTGCCCCTACTCCTGCGCCTACTGCTGTGCCACCCGCTTCTGGGGCAACAGGGTAAGGTACCGCTCCCCGGGAAACGTCCTCGAGGAGCTGAGAAAGATACAGGACCTGGGCTTCAGGCTCGTGAAGTTCCAGGACTCCACCTTCACCTCGGACAGAGCGAGGGCCAGGGAGATCTGCCAGGGGATGAAATCCGAGGGCCTGGACTTCAACTGGAGCTGTGAGACCAGGGCGGACCACCTGACCGATGACCTCCTGGCCACCATGGCCGGGACAGGGTGCATCCTCCTGTGCATGGGGGTGGATTCGGGCTCCCAGACCATTCTGGACAACATCGGCAGGCGCATGAGGGTGGAGTCCATCATCAACGCCTTTGAGCTGGCAAGAAAGCATGGTATAAGGACCAGGGCCTATGTGACCTTCGGCATGCCCGGGGAGACCGAGACCAGCGTGAGGGCGACCCTCAAGCTCCTGGAAAGGATCCGTCCCGATCAGACCCTCCTGTCCCTGGCCACCTCCTACCCCGGGACTGAGCTATGGGACGGGCCCTTCGTGGATGTACCCACCCAGTGGGTCAAATCCTTCGGCGGCCACGGCGACGGGGGGTCTCTGTTCCTCTCGGAGACCCTGGACAGAAGGGAGTACAAAAGACTGGCCGATCTCCTCAGGGACGGGATAAGGAGGCTACAATCCTGTTGACCTCCTGTTCAACCCACTTCCTCCCCCTGTCCCTGCCCTTTTTATGGATATCCAGGAGTTTCTCTGCCAGGTCCCCGGCCCTCCGGTAGCCCCTTTCCCGGGCAGATTCCATGAGGGCCCAGTCACCACCTTCCTGGAATTTCTGGAAGGCCTCGGTGACCTCGGGGAAGACCACCTTCCTGTAGCCCGTATGGAGGGCCATGTAGAAGCCCAGGGAGCCCTCCTTTCTCTCCCTGATGATGTGGTCCAGCATCCCGCCGGGAGAGGTGTCGGCCAGGAGGTCCTTGATCCCCCGGGCGAAGTGCTCCACGGCGGAGGGGGAAAAGGAGGAGAGGATCCCGTGCCACTCCTCCTCGGGGAGTAGGGTATCCCTGGCCTCCCCCAGCTCGTGGTGGAGGTAGGTCATGAGCTCCTCCTCTGCGATTTTCTTGATGTCTGACTCCAGGGATGCCGGGTCCCCCAGGAGGCGCTCTTCCTCCAGGCCATAGGCCCGGAAGGCAAAGCCCAGATTGGGACTTTTCGAACTTTTGTACTCTTCCAGCTTCCCCCAGAGGAACCTCTCCAGGGTATCTCTCCTGAGGAAGATGGAGTTTCCCTGGGAGAGGGCGGGACCGGCCACCAGGTCCCTGGCGTGCTCCCTGCCCAGAAGATGGACCCGGAAACCCTCCACCTCCCAGGAGTCCTCAAGTTCGGCCAGGAAGAAGGACGGACGGAGGGAGGCTACAAGGCCAGCCCCATACAGCATCCCCCGGGACTTAAGGACTTGGTTTATACCGGCGGCATCGAAGGGGCCATAGGTCTGCCCGTCGATTCGAAGGTCCCGCAGGAACTCCCCCTGGAGCTCGGCCCAGCGCCTCTCCTTTTCGCTTACCCAGTCCATGAGGACCGAGTGGTCTATCCTGGCATAGGGTTTGGCGCCGGTCTCCCACTTGTATAAATCGATGAGCCGTATCAGGAGGCCGCAGATGGAGTAGACCCCCCAGTGCTGGGCGTTGGAGACCTCGCAGTTGTAGAGGACCTGCTCCCGGATTTCCCCAGGGGACATACCAAAAATATTAATATCGTTTTACTCTATTAAGGTTTGGTTGACCTTAGCGTCTCTCCTCGGCTTGAGGTCGAGGGGTAGGCTTTGGGAAACATACAGCCATACTTCACAAAGTGAAGTAGCAGGCTTGCAGCGAGGTCGTAATCCGGAGGATTGGCCGGGGCCTTTTCTTTGAAAAAGAAAACCCCCGGGAAAAGAAACAAAACATAAGCCATACTTCACAAAGTGAAGTAGCAGGCTTGCAGCGAGGCCGTAATCCGGAGGATTAGGCCGAGTAAAAAGCCTCGGTAGCTCAGCCTGGTGGAGCGCTTCCTTGGTAAGGAAGAGGTCGCGGGTTCGGATCCCGCCCGGGGCTCTTTCTCCCTTCA
>CAZHQS010000021.1:0-20193 GCA_964534545.1 Candidatus Hydrothermarchaeota archaeon | reverse complement strand
GCCTCTGGTCCAGCCCCTGGACCTCCTCGAGAAGGGCCAGTTTATCCCGGGCCCCCCTCTTCTCCAGGTCGGCCTTTACTATATTCGGATTTTCACGGATGAGCTTTATGTCCAGCATAGTATTTTCACATAGTAGGGATACATATTTAAGATTATGGAGCTCGGACCACCCCAAATATCCCGGTTTATATTATTTACCTTCGTGAAGAACCGCATAAAAAATGAGGGAAATGGAAGACAAGGTCTTGTATGGAATCATGGAGAAGGCGGTGAGGGAGAATCCCGAAAGATATGTTGCGGTGCTGGAGAACGGGGAGACCGTCCTGGCAGATTCAAGGGAAGATCTCTTTGAGATAGCCAAGAAACGGGCTGGGGAGATTCGCTGTGTGAGCCACGGCAGGAGCAAGTACAAACACTCCATATACTGACGTGGTTCCATGTCCTTTGTGTACCCTTTTGATGAAGACAATCTGATAAGGGTACCTGTGATCCTGGAGCATGGAGAAAGGACCCTCATGGTCCGGGCGCTCATCGATTCAGGAGCCGATTCCATTTTCATCGACACTACTATCGGGGACTATCTAGGTCTTTTGAGTATGGAGACCCTGGAGGTAGGGGCTGCTGGCGGTTCCCTCAATGTAGGAAAAGTAACCTTGGATGGAATATCTCTCTATTCTCAGGATTTTGAAAGCAGAATTCAGCGAAATGATATGGAAGCCTTCGTTGCCAATGACTTGGGTGAAGAGGTGGTCCTTGGTAACAGTTTCTTTGAGGGCAGATGCACACTTCTCTTCGACTACATTAAAATGGAACTAACCATCCGGGATTAAGGATTATCAATCCTCCAGGAGGGACGAAATCAGCCTCTCCGAGAACACAAGGTCGTCTATGGTGGTCAGGAGGGTATTAAGGTTTTGGTGTCTAACCACGGTCTCCACCTCCACCCCCTTCTGCACCGTCTCCACCTGGAGCTCCCTGGATGCGAAGGAGTTGTCCAGCTCCAGGAGCCGGGCCATAAGACCTGCCGTCTCCTCGTCCTTATAGAAATAAGTGATCCTAGCTTCCGTCCTCACCCGTCTGCCTCCTGATCTCCTGCTGGGCGTACTCCAGGAACTCCTCCTCCCTCCCCTTGGGGATATAGGCCCCGGCGGCGATGTCGTGGCCGCCCCCCTCGCCCCCGGCCCTGCCGGCGGCATAGTCCATGACCCTGCCCAGGTTAAGACCCTTCTCCACCAGCTCCCTGGTACCCCGGGCGGAGACCTTGATCTTCCCCTCCGGGGTCTCGATGAAGGCGATGACCGGCAGGATGGGGTCCAGGGTCCTGGAACCCAGGAGCATCCCGGCCACGGTACCGATGATGGCCTCGTGGATCTCGGTGCCGGCATGGAAGTGGTAGAGGGTCTCCCTTTGCTTTATCCTGTCCTGGTTCTCCGAGAGCCAGTTGTAGTAGGAGACCAGCTGGCCCTTGTGCTCTTTGAGCATCTCCAGGGCGCCCTCCAGACTCTTCCCCCTGTCGCCCATGCAGATGGCGATTCCCAGGCCGTACTTCTCGTTCTTCCCGCAGGCGTTCAGCAGGGTGGCGAACTCCCTGGCGTCCCGCAGGGGGGTCCTCTTCTCCTCCTTGACCAGGGTGTAGACCTCACCCACGATACCCTCGGCCACCTTCTGGGGCACCCGGTACTCGATCATCTTCAGTATCAGGGCGGTGGTGAGCCTCTGCCTCTCCTCCGGGGTCAGGTCCGCCAGCATCACATACCGGTCGTCCCGCTTCACCGGGATGTCCAGGTCCTTCAAGAACTGGACGCAGCGGGACTCGCTTCCCGACAGGCCCGGAATGAAGGGCTCGGTGGTGTACTCGATGGCCTTGTAGAGGGGCCGGGTCTGGCGCCCGAAGAGCCGGAGGTCCTTTTCCACCCTCAACATCCCTGCCTCCTGGGCGTCCTTGAGGATATTCACGTTCTCCCCCCGCATGTATCCGGGCGCCCCCTGGTTGTCCCCCAGGGCCCCGATGACGGCCAGGGTTGCCAGGTCGGTGTTCCTATCATCCAGGGTCTTGGCAAAGAGGTAGGCCATGCCGGCACCGCTGATCTCCCTGGCCCCGTCCATGCCCAGGTTGTGGGCGTTCAAGTGGACCACCCCATCCTCCTCTGTCATCTCGGGCTCGTGGTGGTCCAGGACCAGTACATGGGTGTCCCTTGAGAGATACTCCTCTATGGCACTCAACTGGCCGCTCCCCATGTCGGTGAAGACGATTGCCGGCCTCTTTTCCTTTGCCAGCTCCTTGACGATGGGCTCTTCCAACTGTTTGATGCCCCTGGTCTGGACCGGGCACCCTGCCCTCCGGAGGGCCAGGTGGGCGATGGTACCGGAGGTGAGGCCGTCGGCATCGTTGTGGGTCACCACCAGGACGGGATTCCCTTCATCAATCCGGTCCCGGGCCCACTGGGATGCCTCTCTGAACTCGTCGATTGCGCCCATAAACTCCAGGATGAAAGGGCCTACCTCACAAGGAGCTTGGCGGTTTCCAGGTTGTACTTCCAGTCAGCGGGCAGCCGCTTTTCCCTGATATAATACTTTGCCAGCCTGCGGATCTTGGCCTCTGTAAACTGGAGCCCCCGCTTTGAGACCATGTCCCCTTTGTTGGCATCCAGGTGCTTTTTGAGGTTCACCGCCTTCCTGATGAGGTTCATCAGGTCCTCGGGGATGTCGGGCCTTATCCCGTGCCTCTCCAGGGTCTTGGTGACCCTCTCTCCGGTGATGTACCTGGCAAGGGGGATGCCGTACTGGTCCCTCAGGATGATCCCTATCTCGCTGGGGGGTGTGCCCTTCTTGGCGAGGCCGACCATGAGCTCTTCAAGCTCCTCTTTCTTGATATCAACCCACTCCGGGGCCTTGGTCCTGTAGGGCCGGGTTGAACCGGACTTTCCCCGCTTTCTCGTATGCATTCTGGCCATTGAAATTCACTCCGATAAATATCTTATAAACTCATCCAGGGCCCTCCTCCTGTGGGAGACCCGGTGCTTGTATTCTATGTCCTCGGCGAAGGTCTTATCTCGCCCTTCAGGGATGAAGATGGGGTCGTAGCCGAAACCCCCCTCTCCCCTTGCGGAAAGGGCTATAGTACCTTTTACTACTCCTTTAAATACTTTTTTCTCCTCCGAGTACCCGATGACCGAGACGAACTCAGCCCTGCGATCCTCCACCCCCTCCATGAGCTTGAGGATGCCGGGGTTCTTGATGGTGTTCTCCACATAGGCCGAGTAGACCCCCGGGAACCCTTTCAGGGCATGGATGAATATGCCTGCGTCCTCGATGAAGACATCCTCGTAGGGTATTAAATCCAGGGAGGCCCTTACCACCTCCTCCAGGGTATCGGCCTGGATCTCTGGATAGCTCTCCTGGACCCAGCCGATATCGATGCCGTGGGCGGCCATTATCCCCTGGGCCTCCTTGAACTTGTTCTTATTGCTTGTCACAAAGCGGAGCATGTCCTAAATTCACCCAGGGAATTTATAAATATTACAGTGGAGATTTTTATTTTCATGGAGCTCAGGACCCTGCTGTTACTGGTCTTGGTGACGGGTTGTGTATCCGATTCCGGACAGCCTCCCGCTCCAGCAGAGACGCCAGGGATACCCGCCGGTGGCGATGTACTCTCCATCAGGGTCCTGGAGGTTCCTGCCCAGGTGGAGGCCGGGGAACTCTTCTCCGTATGGTGGGAGATAGAGGCCGGGACCCCCACCAGGATACCCATGACGGCCGTCTTCTATGACAGGGAGTCCCACCCGGGGGATCTGGCAGGTGTTTCTCCCCCTGCCTCTGGCTACAGCTCGGAGATGCCGGTGATGGGAGAGGGGCCCTATCTGGTCCCGGACGAGTTTGAGGCCTTCTTCAGGGTAAAGGAGCCGGGTAGGGTCTATCTGAGGGTGGTGGCAGAGCACGATGGCCGTTATTACTGGAGCGACGAGATGACGGTGGAAGTCAAGGAACCGGCCCCCAGACCCCCGAAGAACCAGATCCTCAATGCCACAAGGGTTGTGGCCCTTGGTGAGAGCATCCGCGTCACCTGGGGGCTTAAACCTGGGGGGTCTGAGGAGATAGAATCCTCCCGCCTCTACTTCGACGACGGGTCCAACCCGGGCAACCCCTCAGAATGGAAATCCATCGATGGCATCGGGAAGGAGGGGGTCTTCGAGGCCTCGATAACCCCCATGGAGCCGGGTTTCCTTTATCTGAAGACCTTCGTCGTGGCTGGGGGACAGGAATACTGGAGCGACCAGAGGATTGTAACGGTCATGGAGGAGGGGGAACCGGTCCGCGTGGTCATGCAAAACTGGAGCTACAACCCCGAGGTCTTCCATATCCCCCGGGGCACCACCGTGGAGTGGGTAAATCTGGATGATGAGCCCCACCACCCCTCCTTTGCGGAGGGTTATGAGATGACTGTCTACGCCAACAAGACCGTCAGCAGGACCTTTACCGAGAAGGGCATTTACCTCTATTTCGACTTCGTGGTACCAGAATTCGAGGGGTATATCTACGTGGAATAGGTCCTATTTCCCCAAGCGGGCGAACATCTCCGCCTGGAGGGAGTGGTACTTGAGCATACCCTCCACCTCCCTCTGGTCCAGGGTCTTGTCGTCGAAGGAGACGGCCTCCTGGGAGTAGAGGGCATAGGGCGAAGCCCGGGCGATGACGGCGCAGGACTTGTTGTGGAGGCGCACCTGAACCGTGCCGGTGACCCTCTCCTGGGTGGAGTCGATGAAGGCGTCCAGGTCGTACCTCAAGGGCTCGGTCCAGAGGCCCGAGTAGACCAGCTCGCTCCAGGCCGAGTCCACGGCCTCCTTGAACCTCAACTCCCGGCGGGAAAGGACCAGGCTCTCCAGCTGTTTGTGGGCCTTGAGGAGGACCACGGCGGCCGGGCACTCGTAGTTCTCCCTGGCCTTGAGGCCCAGGATGCGGTCTTCCATCATGTCGATGCGGCCCACCCCGTGGGCGCCGGCGATTTTGTTCAGTTCGGTGATGAGTTTGACAGGCGGGGTGGCCTCCCCGTTGAGGGATACCGGCACCCCCTTATTGAACCCTATCTCTATCTCCTGGGGGTTCTTTCTCCTGATTTTTGTCCAGGCAAAGATGCCCTCCGGCGGGACGGTGCCCGGGTCCTCCAGTTCCTCCCCCTCGATGGAACGCCCCCAGAGGTTCTCGTCGATGGAGTAGGACTTGCCCTTCTTGACAGGCACCTTAATCCCGTGTTTTCTGGCATAGGCTATGGCCTCCTTCCTGGTCATGTTCTTCTCCCTGATGGGGGCGATGATCCTCTTGCCCGGGGCCTGGGAGCGGAAGACGGCCTCGAAGCGGAACTGGTCGTTGCCCTTGCCGGTGGCGCCATGGGCCAATACCTGGGCCCGTTCCTTCCTGGCGATCTCCACCACCTTGGAGGCGATGAGGGGCCGGGCCAGGGCCGTGCTCAGGGGGTAGCCCTCGTAACTCCCGTTGGCCTTTACGGCCCGGAAGATGTAGTCCCTGGCAAACTCGCCCGTGGCATCGATGTTGTAGTGCTTCAGTACCCCCAGGCCTTTGGCCTTCCTGGCAGCCTCCTGGAGCTCCTTCTTGTCGATGCCCACGTTCACCGTGGCCGTGATGACGTCGCAGCCGTACTCCTCCTGGAGGATGCGCACGCAAACCGAGGTATCCAGGCCTCCCGAATAAGCAAGAACCGCCTTCATGAAAATCACCAGGGAATAAATTGGGGCGATGTATTATATATTTTGTCCGGGATTGTTGAAAAAATCTTAGACCTCCTCTTCCCAGAAGAGAACTTTTTCAAATAAATTTTAAATATCAACCAGACCTGACCCCCTTGTGGGTATATTATGAAGCCACAACTGGAGGAGGCGGGCTTGAGGAGGTCTTGTCAGGATTGTTTCTGGTACTGGGAAAAGGATTGGCCGGCATGCAATGCCGTTAGTTATCCCTCACGCATCCCCTGTGGGGGTGGAGACTGCGAGTACTTCAATCCAAGCAACGAATGGCTTTCGAGCTTGATCACGATGAGGAGGAATTAGATCCCGGGAAGGATCGATCAACCCTCTTCGAAGTTGCTTACGAACTCCCCTCTCTATGCACTCGTTGACGTCCTTCCCGGATATCCTTTGACCCAGGTACTCAGGTTTGGGACAGGTTAATCCCGGTCCTTGATATCCTCCACGGCATCCCTGATCTTGCCCAGGGAATCAGACATGACCTGGGCCACAAGCTCGTCTATCTTCTCCTTTTTCACCCTGTGGTTTATGGCCTCGCAGGAGGGGCAGACCACCAGGAAATCGCCTTCGATCCACCGATGTTCAAACTCCCCTTCAAAGCCGCATTGGCCGCATCTGCTTTTTTCTTTCAGGTCTCCATCCATGGTCAATAAAAGGGGATGGGAGGTTTTATAGTTTCCTTCCGGGGTTTTAGCAAGCCGGGGGGTAAATTACTTATTTAGTGAATAAGGATATTACTATTTAGCAAAATATCCGGGATGGAGAGAGCATGGATGAGGGGATCAACTACGAATGTGATTACCTTGACCTGGACTCCTGCAGCTGCTGGTACCTGGATGAGATGAAACGGATGCCGTCCCTTGGCTCCGATTGCAGTTGTCTGGACTGTATCATAGCCCTCCACAGGGCGAAGGAATGCCGCATGGGGAATCAGGCCACGCCGCGAAGGGGGAAATGGAAGCTCTCGGGGATGGACCCTCCGGCCTCGGAGGAGAAATCCCGCTGATCTAGCACCTCTTAAGCCCCTTCTCCTCCACCTGGCCCTTCGGCTCCTTCTCCTGGAAGACCCTGCCCTCGAAGCGGCAGATTTTTGTATCCGGGTCGCACCAGGCGTCGGGCAGGAGGCCGGCCTTCATGCAGGTATGGGCCAGAAACTCCTCGGTATCCCAGCCGTACTCCACCGGGACCTGGGGCAGGAGGAGCCCCCGGTGGAACCCCTTCTCTATGGTGAGTCCGTGGCGGCCGATCTCCACCCTCTCCAGGTACTCCCTTGGGTCATCCACCTGGATCGGCTCCGGGGGGGTCAGGATGGTCACCTCCACCAGGGTCCTGTCCATCTCACTGGCAGTGACCGGGGGGAACCTTGGGTCCCTGGTGGCAGCGGAGATGGCGGCATCCATGGTGGCCTCAACCAGGGGCATGATGGGCTCAGGGTAGCCGATGCAGCCCCTGAGGTCGTGGTCCGGGTAGGTGCTCAAGGTCACGAAGACCCCCGCCTTTTTTTTCAGTTTCTCCGGGGTATCGGCAGGGACTTTCCTCCCCCTTCCGGTCCTGAGGTAGGTCTCGATGGTCACCCTGGCAAGCCTCACCAGGAATTCCCCGTCCGCCAGATCGTAGGAGGTTCCCATGGCTCTCACCCAAGATAGAAGCGGTACCTTCTGGGCAGGTAGCCCCGCTTCTCGATCCTGTACCCGCAGTCCCTGCACCTCTTCCCTGAGAGGGTCCTCTTCCCGTAGACGTCCACGGTCTCGAAGGGCTCAAACTCACCACCGCAGAGGTAGCACCGCCGGGCCCTCTTTCCCGACCTCCTCTTCTCCACCATGATCTTAACACTCTCCAAGAGGGCGGCCCGGCGTCTGACCCGCTCCGGGGAGATGGCAACATGGGGAGTGCCCTTCCTCAGGTCTTCTACCACCAGGCGGTGCAGGCTCTCCAGGGAGTTGACCTCTCCATGCTCCTTCAGGACCCTGGTTATGGATGCCTCCACATCCTCATCTCGGGCGAGGGTATAGTCTCCCATTACATGAAATTATTCTCTCAAATAGGATTTAAATCCTTCCTAATCCCATGTATCCGTTTTTTGATGTTCTCCCAGTGCCCCCCCTCCCAGTAGACCTTTCCGCAACTCCGGCACCTCCAGAACTCCCCTACCTTCTCAAAGACCCCCGGGGGGACATCCCCCTCCACCTCCCCCTTCTCGACCTTTTTGATCTCCCCGTTGCAGGCCGGGCACCTGGAACAGGCTGGGGTATCCCTGATCTCCACCCCTGCCTCCATCATCTGCCTGAGCTGGGAATTGATGTCGTTATCCCGGATATACATGGATGCCATCCCTTCTGCCACGGCCCTGTCGTGGAGCCCCTTGTCCCTGGTGAGAAGGACCCTCCTCTCATCCCTGGCAAGCTCCAGGATGCCCTGGTCTCCGGCATCCCTGGGATATTCTGTGTCATAGCCGCTCAACCGGAGCCATCTAACCAGCCGTCCCAACATGGCATCGGCCACAAACTTCATGGAAATCCCTTTCTGCCAAAGATTTATAAACCACAAATTTCAAGGGGACCTTAAAGGCTTTTTGGAGGATTGGAATGGAAACCACGATCATGGTCAGAGAGGCAATGACCAGCAATGTTATTACAGTGCCGTCCAGCACCCCGGTGAACGAAGCTGCCATGCTCATGGCTGAAAAGAAGATCGGCAGCGTGGTGGTGGTGGATAATGGAACGCCCGTTGGAATCGTTACAGAGAGGGACCTGGCCTTCGGTGTTGTGGCCAAGAACCGGCTTCCAAACGAGGTGAAGGTAAAGGAGATTATGAAGTCCCCAATCATATCCATTGAGCCCGAGGCCAGCATTACCGAGGCTTCGCGCCTCATGGCCAAGAACAATATCCGGCGGCTGCCGGTGATAAAGGATTCAAATCTCGTGGGTATCGTCACCACCAGGGACCTCATTGCCATCGCACCCGAGACCATCACCATTCTTGAGGAACTCGCCAAGATGGAACTGGAGCCCCTGGGTCCAAATGAGGTGCCCGAGAGGGGGACCTGTGAGTCTTGTGGAGTCTATGGGATCAGGGTTTCGGAGGTCAATGGGAGATTCGTCTGCGACAGCTGCAAGGACGACATGCTCGGCGGTGAAACAGAGTAGCCCCTGGGAAAGGTCCTGCTCCGTGTAAAAGGAAAAGAAAATGGGAAAGACACAGGTCATAAGGGGGGGACCTACAATGGCAGATTTCAAGGAACGCGTCTCCGGGAGGGATGGTTCTGTCATGTCCCTGGCCTCCACGGAGGTGGTAACAATCCCTCCCACTACCTCCATCAAGGGCGCCCTGGACACCATGGCCAGGCACAGGTTTCGCCGCCTCCCGGTAACCGATCCGGGCTCCGGACGTCTGGTGGGGATCGTGGGTTCCAGCGACATGATGGAGTTCCTGGGTGGCGGTGACAAGTTCGGGCTCGTCACAGGAAGGCATAGGGGAAACCTCCTGGCTGCCATAAACGATTCAGTTAGACGGATCATGGTGACGGATGTCCTGACCCTTGATGCCCAGGGCAGCGTGAGGGATGTCCTGGACCTCCTGCTGGCTTCGAGGGTCGGCGGAGTGGTGATATTGGGGCGGGAGAGGGAGGTGGAGGCCATCGTAACAGAAAGGGATTTCGTACCCCTTTTGGCCGGCCTGGATACCGGAGTGCGGGTGGAGGACCATATGACCCGGGATGTGATAACGGTGACCCCGGGTACCACCCTGAGAGATGCCGCAAGGATAATGGTGGAGAAGAGCTTCAGACGGCTCCCGGTGGTGAGCCAGGGTTCCCTGGTGGGCATGGTCACCACGAGAACATTTATAGACTTCCTAGGAAAAAACAGGATATTTGAGATGACAAAGGACATAAACCAAGCCCTGGAGACCAGGGTGGAGGCCGTGATGGAGCAGGAGTTCCTGACCCTCTCCCGGGACGCGGACCTGGGGGAGGCAGCAAGGAACCTGGAAGAGAGGGGAAGGGGCACCGCCTGTGTCCTGGAGGATGGTGCCCTGGTCGGGATATTGACTGAAAGGAATCTGATAGAGGTGTTTTCGTAAAAGGAGGTGCTGTTGCATGTTGGTGAAGGACGTTATGACAGAGGGTGTGGTCACCCTGGAGAAGAGCAGGAAACTGACCGATGCCACCACGTCGATGAAGAAGAACAGGATATCGCGGGTGGTGGTAACAGATGGGGGCAGAGTCTACGGTATAGTCACCAAGAACGATATCGTGAAGTACATGGGGGCCCAGAGCAAGGGAAATGTCCTCCCCACCACCCTCAGGCTGTCCTCCCTGGCAAAGACCGACCTGGTCACCATTGAGGGCAGCGCCTCCCTGAAGGCAGCAGCAAAACTGCTCTACAAACATGGCATCTCCGCCCTGCCTGTTATGGATGATGGAAAACTCACGGGTATAATCACCACCACCGACATAGCCAGGACCCTCCTGGATTCAGAGGAGGGCATCGAGGATATTGTCACCCGGCCCTATGTTGTGGCCCCGGAGGACAGGATCGTTCATGCCCGCAGGATCATGCTGGACAAGGATGTGGACAGGGTGGTTGTCCAGGAGAACGGGGAGATCCAGGGGATCCTGACGGTCCGGGACGTATGGGAGGCCCTGGAGTCCTTCAAGAAGGATGCGGACAAGTACCAGTACTCCAGGATCCGTCAGTTCATGGTCAAGGACGCCATGACCCGGGGCGTGGCGACCCTGGACATATCGGCCACGGTGGGGGATGTGTGCAGGCTCATGGTGGAGAAGCGCTTTTCCGGTATCCCCGTGACCAGGCAGGGGAAGCTTGCGGGCATGGTGACCAAGAAGGAGCTCCCCAAGGTATTCCTCCGGGGAAGCTAGATGGATGTTGAGGGGGTAGCCGAGGCCCTGGGCCTTGAGCCCTGGCGGGTGAAGGGGGCCCTCAACCGGAGGACCATAAAGCGGGTGACCGCCCGGGGACTGGATTACCTGGTGTTCCGCAAGGACGTGAGTCATGTGGAGAGGGGGACGGCCGTGTTCCTGGGCAGGGAGGTCACGGCGGTGAGGGGGTTCCCCAAGATCAGGCGGGCCTTCTACCTGGCTCCCATGATCGAGAGGTGGATGGGGGATGAGGTGGCGGTGGAGGAGAAGATGAACGGTTATAACGTCAGGGCCTTCAGGGCAGGGGAAGGAATGTACGCCCTTACGAGGGGCGGGTATATCTGCCCCTATACCACCTCGAGGCTCCGGCCCCTCCTGGAGGGGTTCTTTGAGGAGCACGATTACGTGGTCTGCGGCGAGGTGGTGGGGACGGAGAACCCCTACACGGTCCACGAGTACCCGGAGGCAGGTGGCTTTGCCTTCTTTGTCTTCGACCTGAGGGAGAAGGGAACGGGCCGTGCCCTGCCCATCAAGGAGAGGAACCGGCTCCTGGGGGACTTCGGGATTTCCCCGGTGCGGCTCTTCGGGACCTATAAAAGGGAGGAGTGCGCCCGGAGGGTCTTCGAGATCCTGGAGGACCTGGCAGCCGAGGGCCGGGAGGGGGTGGTGCTGAAGGATCCTGACATGGAACTGGTCCCTATGAAATACACCACCTCCAGGGCCAACACCTCGGACCTGCGCTATGCCTTCAGGTTTCCCTACGACTACGGTCGGGACTTCTTCTTCTCCAGGATTATAAGGGAGGGCTACCAGGCGGTGGAGTTGGATGAAGGCCCGGAGGCCCTCGAAGAACGGGCCCGCCGCCTGGGGGAGTCCATCCTCTATCCCATGGTGGAGGCCATCAGGATGGTGAGGTCTGGAGGGTTTGTGGGGGAGGAGCACCTGGTGAGGGTGTCCTCCCTGGAGGAACTGGGGGAGCTACTGGACCACCTGAAGAAGATGGGGGTGGACTGCCTCCTGGGGGAGGTCAGGGAGGAAGGAGGGGAGTATGTGGCCGAGATAAGGAGACAGAGGTTCAGGACCACGGATAAGATCTTGTCCAATCTTGGAAAATAGGTTGGTGGAGTCCGGATATTTGGACCTGGCCCTCTCTATGGCCGTCAAAGGCTGCTACTAATCCCTTGAAAAAAAGAGCTAGGCTTCACTCGGTCAAAAGGACGGCGTTGATGTTCCCGTCCTGTCCGGGCCTGGAGGTCACCCTGGCCTTGCCCAGTTCGGTCTCGATGACGGCCCCCTTGGTGACGATGTTCCGGCGGACGTAGTGCAGGTTGGCCGGGTTCTCGACGACGCTCTTTATCTTGACCTTCTTGGCCTTCTTGGTCTTGGGGTCATAGACGCTGGCGTACTCGGCGGTGAAGAGGCGGACCTTGTGGTTGCCCCCCCGGACCCTGATCTTCTTGGCCCGGCGCTGGCCGATGCCGGTCTCGCTCTGTTCCCGGCCCATCTCGAACTTGCGCTTGCCCCTGCGGAGCCTGAGCCTTCCGCCCGTTATCTTTCTCCTGGATTTACCTTGCCATAAAACCATGATGAATCACTTTCCGTTGAAGCGCCCCAGTATAAAAGCTTAACGGAGGTGGGGATTGTTGGAATCCTCCCTTCCTGGAATCTCCTCAAAGCACGGGATACAGAGCACCCTCTCCTTGTGCGTCTTCACCTTCGTCTCCATGACCCCCTCGCCGCAGTTGTCGCACCTCACCGAGGGCAACGGTCTGGGCTCTTCCGGCGGCTCTGTTTTGAAATGCCTGATATCGAACAGCTCTTCCTCGTCCCCCTCAAGCAGCCATTCAATCATTTCTTCCCTGGTTTTCTCCCGGGGCTTTCCTTGGCCGAACTTTGCCGCTATCCTCAGGCCCTCCCCGTCTTCCCGGACGAAGGTATAGACCTTCTTCCCGTAGTCCTTTATGGTGAGGTTCCCCTTGCCGGCGGTGCAGCCCAGAAGGGCCTGGAGGGCGTCCACCTCGCAGCTGTCGGTCTCGGCGGTGCAGTAGATATCCTCGTCAGCAAACTCTCCCAGCTCCCGGCGGACCACCCGGGCGATCCTGATGCCCCTGGCCAGGCCCGGGCACATGTGGCCGTGGAAGTCCCGGGCCCTCTCAATGTCCCTCATGGGTAACCACTCCGCATATGCCGTTTGGACATTCACATTCCCCTACGCACTCGAACTGGAGGGTGGCATGGTTTATCCCGAAGGCCTCCAGGCGCTCCCTGACCTCACTTGAGATCTGGTCGGTCTCGCTTAAGCTCACGTCGTCCACGATGATGTGGGCCGTGGCCGCATTGATGTGGGAGCAAACACTCCAGACATGCAGGTCATGGATATGCTTCACTCCCTTTACTCCATTCAGGTTCTCCCTCACCTCCATCAGGTCGATGTGGCGGGGGGTCCCTTCCAGGAGGATGTGCTGGGACTCCCGTATCAGCCTCAGGGAGCTGATGGCGATTATCACGGCGATGAAGACCGAGATGAGGGCATCGACCCGGGTGTAGCCGGTGAAGATTATCACCAGGGCGCCGGTGATGACCCCCACCGAGGCTATGGCATCCCCCATGGCATGGAGGAAGGCGCTCTTCACGTTCAGGTCGTGCTCGGCATGGCCGTGGAGCTTGAGGACCACGAAGAGATTCACCAGGAGACCTACCACCGCCACTGCCAGCATCTCCACACCCTTGATTTCAGGCGGGTGGGATATCCTCCTGTAGGCCTCGTAGAATATGCCCCCGGCTATAACCAGGAGGAGGATGCCGTTGATCAGGGCAGCGAAGACCTCGGCCCTGTGGTAGCCGAAGGTCCGGGAGAGGGAGGGGGGACGCTCGGCCAGCTTCAGGGCGAAAAAGCTCAAAGAGAGGGCGAAGACGTCAGAGAAGACATGGGCCGCATCACTTAAGAGGGCCAGGCTGTTGGTGAAGAGCCCCCCCAGGACCTCGGCCACGAAGATGAAGCCTGTAAAAACTATGGCGGTCCTCAGGTCGTGCTTGGATCCTTCCCCGTGGCCTTCCATTAGATCCTCACCGGTACCCCTTGGCCCCTTAAATAGTTCTTAAGGTCCTTCACGGTGTACTCCCTGTAATGGAAGATGGAGGCTGCCAGGGCGGCGTCGGCCTCGGCCGTGGTCAGGGCCTCCAGGATATGTTCCGGGGTGCCTGCCCCCCCCGATGCAATAATGGGTATATTGGTTTCCCTGGAGATGGTCCTTGTCAGGGGGACGTCGAAACCGGCCTTGGTACCGTCGGCGTCCATACTCGTGAGCAGGATTTCTCCTGCCCCGAGTTCCTCCAGCTCCTTGGCCCAGAGGACGGCGTCTATCCCTGTGGACTTCCTGCCCCCGTAGATGTAGATGTCGAACCAGCACCTGCCCTCCGGGGTCTCCACCATGAACCGGTCCTCCCTCTCCTCATAGACCCGCTTGGCGTCGATGGCCGAGACCATGCATTGCGACCCGAACTTCTCGGCCCCCTCCTTTATTATCTTGGGGTTCTGGGTGGAGGCAGTGTTGATGGCCACCTTGTCGGCCCCGGCCTTGAGGATGGTCCTTATGTCCTTGATTTCGCTGATACCCCCGCCCACTGTCAGGGGCATGAAGACCTGATCCGCGGTCCGTTCCACGATGTCTATCATGGTCTTGCGGCCCTGGTGGGAGGCGCTGATGTCCAGGAATACCAGCTCGTCGGCCCCCTGGCGGTCGTACTCCTTGGCCAGCTCCACGGGGTCCCCGGCGTCCTTGAGGTTCTTGAAACGGATTCCCTTGACCACCCGCCCCTCTGTCACGTCCAGGCAGGGGATGATGCGCTTGGTGAGCATAGGAATTACTACAGATAGTAAAATTTAATATACCTTTTGCTGATAACCTGATATATGCTGAGATTCGAGGAGCGCTTTGGAAAGTCAGAGGCCCCCAGGTCCTTTGAGGAGGATTTCTTCGATTTCTCGGATCCCCTTCGCCCCTGGACCACGGTTTACCGATTCATGCTCTTTTTTGACTACATAAACGATATCCAGGTCATGGTGGGTTTCGGCCAGAAAAAGGGGGAGAATCACCGGGTGAACGGTCTGGATGCCGTCTTCGAGAAAGGTTCCTCCCGGCTGAAGGTCCCCCTCTCCTATTGGTGCTTCAACAACGACCTGGTCCACAGGACCGAGTACGCAGAGCTCAGGACCGGAGATACCGCAATACAATCAGATCGGTTCAACTTTTCCAGGGAGGGAGGGGGTTACCATCTAACGGTCAAGGGCCTTGAGGCCGACGTCCGTATGGAGGGCCGGGCCGATACCGATTACATGCTCTACAATATAGGATACGTCCCCTTTGCCAGGCACAACTGCTACATCCCCTACCAGGGTGTGTTCATGGGGGAGGAGAGCCAGGGCATGGCCTTTGTCCAGAAGGTGTACCACAATATGCCCTTCATACCATGGCGGTGGGGCCGGGCCTTCTTTGAGGACGGCTCCAACTTGGTCTTCTTCGAGCCCAGGGCCGGGGTCAGGGTCTTCAAGAATATCACCCTCGTCCATGGGGGAGAGGAATACGTGTTCAACACCTGGACGAGGATTGAGATGGAGAAGGGGGAGCTGCCCAGGTGGCACCTCTCGGGGGAGACCAAGAGTGGTGAGACCATCAAACTGGAGGGGGAGGCTAGGGCCAGGGTGGAGAACCGCTTCGAATCCAAAAGGTCAGTCTTCTCATACAATGAGTATCCGTCAAGGATCCTGGACCTGGAGTTCAGGGGCCCTGACGGCGTAGTAACTGCGGAGGATATGGGCAGGTGCTCCTTCAATACAGAGGACGCCTACTACTTGAGGTTAATTTGAGGTGATGCTACAGTGCGCTTTGAAGTGAGAATATCCTACAAGCCCGGGGTCCAGGATACCGAGGGCGAGTCCACCCTGGGGGGTCTGAAGGTTCTGGGTTTCGACAGGGTCCGGGGAGTCAGGACCGCCAAGGTCTATGTCATCGAGGGTGACTACCGGAGGGAAGACATCGAGGATATGTGCCGCCGCCTCCTGGCCAACCCCGTAAGCCAGGACTACGAGATTCGGGAGCTGTAGGCCGTGGGTGCAAGAAGGGTTGCCATCAGGGAGGCAGATGACCAGCAGTTGATGAAGATCTCCAGGGAGGGTCTCCTGTCCCTGAGCCTGGAGGAGATGAAGGTCCTCCAGGACCACTACCGCTCCCTGGGCAGGGACCCCACCGATGCCGAGCTGGAGACCTTCGCCCAGACCTGGTCCGAGCACTGCGTTCACAAGACCTTCACCGGGGATATCGAGACCGAGGAGGGCCTCATCAGCAACATGCTCAAGACCACGGTGGCCAGGGTCACCAGGGAACTGGACCCGGAATGGTGCTTCTCGGTCTTCGTGGATAATGCTGGAATAGTGGACTTCGAGGGGGATACCGCGGTGGCCTTCAAGGTGGAGACCCACAACCACCCTTCGGCCCTGGAGCCCTTCGGCGGGGCCGCCACCGGAGTGGGGGGGGTCATCAGGGACATCCTGGGGGTCTGGGGCGAGCCCATCGCCAATACCAACGTCCTGTGTTTCGGCCCCCTGGACATGCCCTATGAGAAGGTGCCCAAAGGGGCCAAGCATCCCAACTTTATCTACAAGTACGTGGTGGCCGGCATCGGGACCTACGGCAACAACATGGGCATACCCACGGTCAACGGGGCCATCTACTTCGATGAGGGGTATGTCACCAACCCCCTGGTCTACTGCGGGACTGTGGGGCTGGTACCCAAGAGCAGATACGTAAAGGCCGCCAAGCCCGGCGACATCCTCCTTTTGGTTGGAGGCAGGACCGGGAGGGACGGCATCCATGGGGTGACCTTCGCCTCTGCCGAGCTCCACGAGCAGTCCGAGGTGGAGGCGGGTTCTGCCGTCCAGATTGGAGACCCCATCCAGGAGGAGAAGATAAAACGGGGGGTCCTCCTGGTCAGGGACGCGGGCCTTGGCAGCGCCATCACCGACCTGGGAGGCGGAGGTCTATCATCTGCCATCGGGGAGCAGGCCGAGGCGGCAGGGTGCGGTGCCAGGGTCTATCTGGAGAAGGTGCCCCTCAAGTACCCCAGGATGGAGCCCTGGGAGATATGGACCTCGGAGTCCCAGGAGAGGATGCTCATCATCGTACCCCCGGAAAACCTCCAGAGGGTCATGGACATCTTCGCCGACGAGGACGTGGAGGCCACCCCGGTGGGGGAGCTCACGGAGGAGAAGGTCCTCCACCTGAGCTATCAGGGGGAGACCGTGGCCGAGATAGATATAGAATTTCTTTTTGATGGAGTGCCAAGGGTCACCAGGCAGGCAAAATGGACCCCTCCGGCCTTTCCTGAGCCCGATTTTCCGTGTCCTGAAGACCTTACCGACGACCTCCTCAAGATACTCTCGTCCCCTAACGTGGCTTCAAAGGAGTCCGTCATCCGGACCTATGACCACGAGGTCAAGGCCATGACGGTTCTGAAGCCCTTGCAGGGCATGGACGGCCCCGGGGACGCTGCGGTCATGCGGCCCCTCTACGACTCCTGGAAGGGTATCGCCATATCCAACGGTTTCAATCCCGAGTACGGCAAGATAGACCCCTACTGGATGGCCGCTTCAGCCATCGACGAAGCCATCAGGAACAACGTGGCCGTGGGCGGCAGGAGGATAGCGCTTCTGGACAACTTCTGCTGGGGCAACCCCGAAAAACCCGGGAACCTGGCAGGCCTTGTCCGGGCGGCCAGGGCCTGCTATGACATGGGCATCGTCTTCGGGACCCCCTTCATCTCTGGAAAGGACTCCCTCTACAACGAGTCCGAGCAGGGGCCGGTGACCCCTACCCTGCTGATATCTGCCCTGGGGATTGTGCCTGATGTCCGCAAGGCCGTCTCCATGGACCTGAAGGAGGAAGGGAACTCCCTCTATATCCTGGGCCTGACAAGGGACGAGCTGGGCGGCTCCCACTACTACAAGATTCACGGCTTCACCGGCAACTCGGTGCCTCGGGTATATCCCCGGGAGGCGAAACTCCTCATGGACTCCCTGACGGGTGCCATGGACCAAGGGCTGGTCCGGTCCTGCCACGACCTCTCGGAGGGGGGTCTCGGAGTGGCCCTGGCCGAGATGGCCTTCGCAGGCGGCATGGGAGTGGAGGTCGACTTGGGGAAAGTACCGGCGGACGGAGACCTCAGGGAGGACCACGTCCTCTTCTCGGAGTCCAACAGCCGGTTCCTGGTGGAGGTGCGGGAGGAGGACAGGGATGCCTTCGAGAAGGTCATGAAGGGTTCGGTCTTCGCCAGGATTGGCACCGTTACCGGGGACGGGCTGATGGTCAGCAACGGCCAGGGGAGGGAGGTCATATCCTCGGACCTTTCGTCCCTGAAAAAGGCCTGGCAGGGGGGGCTGCCATGAAGGACATCCGCATCTGCATCATCCGGGGGCCGGGGACCAACTGCGACAGGGAGACCAAGGAGGCGGTGGAGCACTTCGGGGTCTCGGCCGAGGTGGTCCACATCAACCGGTTCATGGAGGAGAAGAAGCGCCTGGCAGACTACCACGGCCTCATCATCCCGGGCGGGTTTTCCTACGGGGACCACATCCGCTCCGGGGCCATTCTGGGCAAGATTCTGGGGGAGAAGTTCTCCAAGGCCGTGGGTAGACTCCTCGATGAGGGAAAGCCGGTCCTTGGCATCTGCAACGGCTTCCAGGTCCTGGTAGAATCAGGGATCCTGCCGGGTTTTGAGGGCATCAGTCCGGTGCCCGAGGCCGCCCTGGGGACCAACAACTCGTCAAGGTTCGAGGACCGCTGGGTCTATCTGAGGAAGGAGAACAAAGGCAAGTGCATCTTCACGGAAGGCATGGAAGACCTGACCAGGATGCCGGTGGCCCACGGGGAAGGGAAGCTCATCCTGCCCGAGGGTTCCCTGGAGAGGCTCCGGGAGAACGACCAGGTGGTCTTCGTTTATGCCACAGAGAACGGAGAGGCCGCAGGAGGCGCCTACCCGGCCAACCCCAACGGCTCCGTGGGCGACATCGCAGGAATCTGCGACCCCTCAGGCACCGTCCTGGGGATGATGCCCCATCCGGAGCGGGCCTTCCACCGGATTACCTATCCTGACTGGACGCGCACCGGCCTGGAGGGTGTGG
Source organism: Candidatus Hydrothermarchaeota archaeon (assembly GCA_964534545.1). Taxonomy (GTDB): domain Archaea; phylum Hydrothermarchaeota; class Hydrothermarchaeia; order Hydrothermarchaeales; family JAADFM01; genus JAADFM01. The sequence goes on along the minus strand of CAZHQS010000021.1, from coordinate 1,376 downwards.
GAGACGGCTATGCCGTCTTTGAGAACATGGTGGAGTATCTGGGGAAGCGGTTCTAGTGCCCCAACCAAAAGCCTCATATATGGAGTATGGTTGGTTTTAGTATCGGGGACATCCATGGTCAAGGTATCCATCGTCAAGTCCGAAACACCGGATGTGAAGAGGGCTCTGGCCCTGATAGACTATACCATCCCTGAATGCGACCTGGTGGTGCTGAAACCAGACCTATCCGCCCCCCTGTCCTATGTGACCGGGGCCACAACGGACCTGCGCATCATCGAGCAGGTCATAAAGCTCTTCGAGGACCAGACCAAGGAGATCATCGTGGCCGAGAGCAATCCCGACGGCGGCAGGGCGGAGGAGTGCTTCGAGAAGACCGGGGTCAAGGAGCTGTGCGAGTTCTATGGCGTGGGTCTGGTAAACCTCTCCAGGGACCCTGGAGTACCGGTAAAAAGGGAGTACAACGCCCTCTCGGGCTTCAAGACCCCAAAGACCATCCTCAAGGCTGACGTCCTGGTGAACCTGGCAAAGATGAAGACCCACGTGGTGACCACGGCATCCCTCTCCCTCATGAACCTCATGGGCATAATACCCGGGCCCAAGGGGGCCCATAACCCCCACATCGATGAGGCCATCTCCGACCTCTTGCGGATCCGTAAACCCGATATCAACATCCTGGACGGGGTGGTGGCCATGGAGGGGCGGGGACCCCTGAACGGGACCCCCAAGAAGATGGACCTGGTCATGGCCTCCACCGACGCCGTATCCCTGGATGCCGTGGCCTGCCGGGTCATGGGAATAAACCCCAGCTTTGTGGACCACATCATCCGGGCTGGCTACCACGGCCTGGGGGAGTACACCAATAACAAGATCCAGGTGGTGGGCAGGACCGTGGACGAGGTCAGGGACAGGTTCGAGCCCGCGGTTTAGTAAACATATAAATGCAATCAGGGGTAAATGGGATTTTATGGAAGTCTGCTACAAGCCAGTGGGTATTGTCAGGTCAGGATTCAGGAACCCGGAGCAGCACGAGGAGTACGAGCACGGCGGGGAGGGGATGGTGGAAATCTTCCCGGAATTCGAGGACGGGCTGAAGGATATAGAGAAGCACTTCTCCCACTGCTTCGTGGTCTATCATATGCACCGGGCGAAGGATGAGGGTCTTATAGTGCGCCCCTTCGGCGACCCGCGCTACCCGGAAATCGGGGTCTTCGCCTCTGGAGGTCCCTTTCGGCCCAACCCCATCGGGATAACACCCTGCCGTATCCTCAAGGTTGATGGGAATAAACTTTACCTCAAGGGCCTGGACGCCATGGACGGCTCCCCGGTCCTGGATATAAAGCCCTATTCCCTCCAGCACTATGGGGTCGTGAACCCAA
>CAZHQS010000020.1:0-20308 GCA_964534545.1 Candidatus Hydrothermarchaeota archaeon | reverse complement strand
AGGGCCTCCAGGGTATCGAATCGGGTCTCTATCCCCGAGAGGTTCTGGGAGTAGAAGGCGCACTTGGCTGAATTCGTCCCCAGGGACTCAATCCCCATCTCCTCCAGGGGGGAGACCACCATGCAGGTATCGCTTATGAGGCGGATGTTCCTGTTCTTGACCCTACCCTCCAGCATGGCCCTGGTCTGTCTTGTGGTGTAGACCCAGGTCTCTCTTTTAGGGTTGGCCCTTATGACCTCCAGGACCTCCTTCATGCTGCAGTGGGGACAGCCTATGCAGAGGATGTCGGTATCCTCCGTGGTGTTCAGAGCCTCCATCACCTCTGTTTTCTCATCCCCGCCGAAGTCCACGACCTCCCCGGTCTCCCTGTACCTGGATGCCTCCGGTGTCGCCCCCTCCATGTGGAACATGGAAATCCGGCCCGTGCCCAGGGCCGCTCCCAGAGCCTTGAGCTCCTCCAGGCGGGCGCCCTTGACGCCTTTGATATAGGGGATGCCATCGAAGTTCTGGCCCAGGTAGAAGCCCAGGGCGGCGTAGTCGGCGATGTCCTTGATCTCGGTGCCTACCCTCACGGTGAAGGTGGGCCTCCGCTCCTCCTCCAGGTGCAACCCGCTCAAGGGTGTCCTGCCCAGGAGGGCCGATGCCAGGGCAGAGGGGCCGCTCTCCCTGTTTGTCCTGGCCCCCAGGACGGAGTTGGCAAAGACCACGCTGGAGGACTCGGCCCAGGCTATGTCCTCGGCGAAGCGCGGGAGGTTCCCGGCCAGGTAGGGAGTGCAGGTACAGGATGGGATGATACCCATCTCCTCATAGGCGGCAATTATCCTCCTCTGCTTCTCCACGAAATCAGGGGGAAACCCAAAATCCTTCCAGGTATCCAGGTCCACCCCCATGGGGTTCAGGGTGGCCAGGACCCGGGATTCAACCCCGCCCTTCGCCCAGTCCTCCAGGAACTCCAGGCCCGCCTCCCCGATGGTCTTGTAGGAGACCCCGGACACCTGGACGCTCCTGACCTCCACGAAACCCTCTGCATCCTTCATCTCCCCCAGGGCCACAAGGAGCTCCATGGCCCTTTGAAGCACCGGGCCTCTTTCCCCTTCCAGGATCCTTTCCTCGTCCTTTTCAAGATACATCTCCTTTTAACTGGTCATCTGGCCTTATTATAATTTTGATGGGTTTTGACTAAAGGATTTTAATAGGTTCACAGCAATTAGAGTATCATGTTCCTCTCCTTCCTTGAGCTGATCTTCGGGCTGGCCCTCCTCATCAAGGGGGCCGATGTCTTCGTGGAGAGTGCGGTGAGGATAGCGGAGAAACTCAAGGTATCGGAACTGATCATAGGTCTGACCCTCGTCTCGGTGGGGACCTCTCTGCCGGAGCTTGCCGCCTCGGTCCTGGCCACATACAGGGGGAATCCCGGCCTGGCGGTGGGAAACGTGGTGGGCTCAAACATCGCAAACATCGGTCTGATCCTCGGCCTCTCCGCCGTCATCCTGCACTTCAAGACCAACGAGCGCATACTCAAACGGGACGGCTATATCATGATGTTCGCCTCGGTCCTGGCCTATGCCTTCCTGGTGGATAGGGTCATAACCAGGGGTGAGGGTTTCTTCCTCTTCCTTTTTTTCGTTGCCTATATGGTCTTCCTCTTCGAAGAGAAGCCCAAGTACTACGGGCTGCAGAGTTTCATCGTCTATTTTTTCAAGCTGGAGTACTTGAAGACCATCGGCAGGGCCGGCAGACCCAGGGACCGGGAGGACAGGGAAAAGGGCAAGGGATACACAAGGGACATCGTCCTGCTAATGGTCGGGGTCATAGGGGTGGTATACGGGGCGGACTTCACGGTGAAGGGCGCTGTGGCACTGGCCACGGAGCTGGGGATACCGGATACCATTATCGGCCTGACCGTCATCGCCTTCGGGACCTCCCTGCCGGAACTGGGTGTTTCCCTGAGCGCCGCCAGGAAAAAGAGGGGCGCCATCCTGGTGGGAAACATCCTGGGCTCCAACACCTCCAACATACTCCTGATCCTGGGGGTATCCTCTATGATAAACCCCGTCACCGTGACAGGGCTGACCCTTTATTACAGCCTGCCATATATGCTCTTGATAAGCCTCCTCCTTTTATTATTCCTACGCACTGACTGGCGGATAAAAAAATCCGAGGGCGCCATCCTATTTAATTTCTATCTATTCTTTCTCGTAGGGCTCTTCGCCTACTTGGTCTTTTTATAAAGTTTTTATATCACAAAGGACAATGGCATAACATGGTGGAGGATATTGCATGGCACACGGTCTCCCCAGAGGATGCCCTGGAAAGGCTGGGCTCAAGGGCCTCTGGGCTCACTGAAGCCGAGGCCCAAAGGAGGCTTGTCGAGTACGGTCCCAACGAATTGAAAGAGGCCAAGAGGATTTCCCCCTTTCAGATATTCCTCTCCCAGTTCAAGAACTTTCTGATTTTGATTCTCCTCGTTGCGGTCATTATCTCCGCCTTTATCGGCGATAAAATCGAGGCGTTGGTCATTTTTGTGATTGTCATCTTTGCGGTCTTTCTGGGTTTTATCCAGGAATACCGGGCCGAGAAGGCCATGGCAGCACTGAAAAGGATGGCCGCCCCGGGTGCCCGGGTTTTGAGGAATGGTGAAGAGAGAGAAATCCCTGCCAGGGAGCTGGTTCCCGGGGACATTGTACTCCTGGAGGCCGGGAGCCTTGTTCCGGCGGATTTAAGACTGGTTGAAGAATTCAACCTGAAAATCGACGAGGCGCCGCTGACCGGCGAATCCATGCCTGTGGAAAAGGATGCCCGGGCCTTGAAAGGGGAGGTCTCCCTGGGCGACAGGGTTAACATGGCGTATATGGGGACCCATGCCGTCTATGGGCGGGGCAGGGGTGTTGTGGTGGCAACGGGCATGGCCACGGAGTTCGGGAAGATCGCCGGGGCCCTCCAGGAGGTGGAGGAGAGGAGGACCCCCCTCCAGGAGAACCTGGACGAGATGGGAAAACGGCTGGCGGTTGTGGCCCTTGGGGTGGTCTCCCTCATCGTCTTCCTGGGTCTGTTGCGGGGAGAGGATATCCTTGAGATGTTTATCTGGGGGATTGCCCTAGCCGTGGCGGTGGTACCCGAAGCCCTGCCAGCAGTGGTGACCATCTCCCTGGCCCTGGGGGTAAAGAGGATGGTCAAGCGCCACGCCCTGGTCCGCAGGCTGCCGGCGGTTGAGACCCTGGGAAGCACCACCTTCATATGCACCGACAAGACCGGGACCCTGACCCAGAACAAGATGGCTGTCAGGGAGGTCTTTGTGAACGGTGTTTCCATGGAGGTCACCGGAAAAGGATATGAGCCAAGGGGGGAATTCCGCCTCGACGGCAGGGCAGTGGATCCCGGGGAGGATAAACACCTGCAGGAACTTTTAAGGACAGCCGCCCTGTGCAACGACTCCCGCCTCGTCGAAAAAGAAGGCGGGTGGGAGATCATGGGCGACCCCACAGAGGGGGCCCTGTTGGTAGCGGCGGTTAAGGGGGGGATAGACCTGGAAGGGGTAAAGAGATCATACCCCAGGGTCCATGAGATACCTTTTACCTCGGACAGAAAGAGGATGACCACGGTGCACCAGGGCCCGTCAGGTCTTCTGGCCTTCTCCAAAGGGGCCCCGGAGGAGATATTGAAATGCAGCAGTCTGATTTTCAGCGACAATAAGGAAACACGGCTGAGGGAGTCCGAGATGGAGGCTATCCTTGAATCCGCCGAGGGGATGGCCCGGAGGGGACTCAGGGTCCTGGCAGCTGCCTACAGGCCCCTGTCAGAGGAACTGGCGGATGGGGACATCGAAAAGGATATGGTTTTCGTCGGGCTCTGGGGTATGATGGACCCACCCAGGCCGGAGGCCAAGGCGGCTATCGAAAAATGCAGGACCGCCGGCATAAAGGTCGTTATGGTGACAGGGGACCACAAGGTAACAGCAGAGGCCGTTGCCACAGAGCTTGGCCTTTTGGGTGAGGGCAGGGTGTTGACGGGGCTGGAACTCGACAGGATAGAGGATAGAGAGTTTGAAAGGATGGTGGAGGGGGTTGATATCTACGCCAGGGTCTCCCCCGCCCACAAGTTAAAGATCGTGGAGGCCCTCCACAAGAGGGGTCATATCGTGGCCATGACAGGGGACGGGGTCAACGACGCCCCCGCCCTGAAGATGGCCGACATCGGGGTGGCCATGGGGATAACCGGAACTGACGTTACCAAGGAGGCTGGGGCCCTCATCCTGACCGATGACAACTTCGCCTCCATCGTGGCTGCTATTGAAGAGGGCAGGATAATCTTCGGCAATATCAAGAAGTACCTGATGTACCTCCTCTCCTCCAACCTGGGGGAGGTCCTTATCATGGCCACGGCGGTCCTTGCGGGCCTGCCCCTGCCCCTGACGGCCGTCCAGATCCTCTATGTGAATCTGGCCACTGACGGACTGCCTGCCCTGGCCCTGTCGGTGGACCCCCCGGAGAAGGGCATAATGAGGCGGCGGCCCAGGGACCCGAAAAAGAGCATTTTTGCAGGGAATGTCTGGAAATTGATGGTCATCGGCGGTGTGTGGTCGGCCATGGTAAACCTTGGCATATTCCTCTGGGCCCTGGACTATGGAAAGGGCCTCCTGGAGGCCCAGGGCATGGTCTTTGTATCCCTTATCCTCATCCAGTTCTTCAAGGCATACAACTACCGCTCGGACACCCTGTCAGTATTTAAAATCGGTCTATTTTCCAATCGGTGGCTGAATCTAGCCGTTGTGTGGGAGTCCCTCCTCCTGGGATTGATCATCTACCTTCCCTTCCTCCAGGGGGCCTTTGGCACATATGGTTTGAGCCCTGGGGACTGGATGATTGTCCTTACGGCAGCTCTCACGGTCTTCCCGGTGCTGGAGGTATCTAAGCGGATTATTAAATAGCCATAGTTTGAGCCCATCCCCATCCGCAAGACCTAACAGCACTCGGGGTTTACCCTGTAGTCGGCCGACAGGTCGATGAAGGTGCACTTGTTGTAGCAGTAGGGGCAGGTCTCGTAGGGTTCCTTTTCATTGGATATGTATCCGCAGATACTGCACTTCCAGCTGCGTCCAAGGGCCATCATGGTCGATTGATAATATTGGCTCTACTTTTATTTATAGTTATGTTTTCTCAGGCACAACCCACAACCGTGAACACCCAGCATAAACCTTAATTAGCTGTTCCATATCCAAGCTAAAAATATGCACTACCACCTCATCCTCACCCAGCGATGTAATCTAAATTGTGGTTACTGCGGCGGTACCAGGGACGACGCCTCCTCCCCGGAGGTGGAGTACCCCCTGGAGGCCCTCCAGGAGTTCATCGCCAAGGACCCCGAGCCCGTGCTGGTCTTCTACGGCGGGGAACCCCTGCTGCGCATGGATCTCATGGAGGAGCTCATGGACCGGATAACTGCCACCTACCTGCTCCACACCAACGGCCTCTTCCTGGACAGGGTGAGACCCGAGTACCTGAAGAGGTTCCACACCATCCTGGTCTCCATGGACGGACGGCAGGAGGTGACGGACGCCTATCGGGGCGAGGGTGTGTATGCCAGGGCCGTGAAGACGGTGAAAAGAGTCAGGGAAGACTTCCCCGGGGACCTGATAGCCAGGATGGTGGCATCCCTGAAGACCGACATCTACCAGGACGTGCTCCACTTGGCAGGCCTGGGGGTCTTCGACCACGTCCACTGGCAGCTGGACTTCGAGCTCTTCTGGGATGGGGGGACAGATGAAGGAAAAGAATGGCTCAAGGGCTACAACCAGGGGATAAGCAGGCTGGTGAGGAAGTGGGTTCATGAGATGAAAGGGGGCCGGGTCCTGGGACTGGTGCCCTTCATCGGGATAACAAACACCCTTCTTTCAGGGGAGCCCACACCGATTCGCTGCGGCGCAGGCCACGACTTCTTCTCCATCGCTCCCAGCGGGGATATCACCCTGTGTCCTGTGACCCCGGAATATGACTTCATGAAGGTCGGGCACATCAACGAAACCGACCCCGGGGACCTCCATGGCTGCGCCCCTCCGGGAGAGCCCTGCACCTCCTGTGACATCCTCTGGGTCTGCGGGGGCAGGTGCATCTTCATAAACCGGGCGAGGGACTGGGTGGGAGAAGAGGGCTACAGCGTGATATGCTCCACGGTGCGCCACCTGGTGGAGGAGCTGGAGGCCGCCCTGCCGGAGATAAGGGGGCTGCTGGAAGAGGGTACCATCCCCCCCGACACCTTCCACTACCCGGAGATAAACAACGATTGCGAGGTTATTCCGTAGTTATCCTTTCTTTGTCCATGACCCTTTCTATGTCCCTCTCCAGGGCAGGCAGTTTATCTTTGATAATCTCCCAGAGGATCTGGAAATCTATCCCGAAGTAGTCATGGGCCAGGATATTCCGCAGCCCAACTATCTTTCTCCACTCAATTTCAGGATATCTTTCTCTGACCTCTTCCGGGATATTCCTGGCGGCCTCCCCTATTACCTCGATGTTCCTTACCACCGCATCGACGGTCTTTTCATCTTCCAAGAACTCTTCGTATGTCAAATCGCCGACGTACTCCCTCACCTTCCTTGCGGATGCCAAGATGTCCTTCAGATAGAGCCCGTAACCCCTAGGCATAGGCGACTTCCTCTAATATGGTGGTCTTCAGTTCCGGTCTCAAGGCCTCCCTCGTGACCAAATCAACCTTCCTGCCAAACAAATCCTCCAGGAAAAAGGCCAGGTCCATGAAGTTGTCGAAGGTCTTTTGGCCCTCCCGGAACTCCACCAGGACGTCCACATCACTGGTTTCTTTTACCTCCCTCCGGGCGGCAGAGCCGAATATACCTATTCTTTTGACCCCGAATCTTTCTTTTATCTCCTTCTCCCTTTCCCTGAGCAATCTGAGGGGGTCCATGGTTATATCTCGTTCCCTTCACAGATAAATCTTTCACCCCTTCCTTTCAAGGAGCTCGATTATCCTGTCCAGCTTTTCGTGGGTCCTGGCCCAGGTGGGGCTGCGCTTCTCTGCCGTGAGGGCCTGGGTCTGGGGGAACTTCACCACACGGTCCAGGATGTAGCCGAAGGTCCACGCCCCCACAAAGGCCAGGGGGATAAAGATCACTAGCATCTCCCTGATACGGAAGGGCAGGAAGACCTGGATTTTATCCGAGGCAGTGATGATGAGCAGCGCAAAGTTCACATAGGCCAGGAACTGGGTCCCCAGGTCGAAGCGATACTTCTGCTCCACGAAAAAGTCCCGAGACTGCTTTAATATGTCCATATTTCTACCTCCTGATGATGGCATACAACCAAAGAAATTTACGGTATCCTCGCCATTTCGTAGTTGTCTAGGCGGTCCAGCCGCTTCGTCGCATCGATGCCCACCTTGGTGGTCATGGCGCCCTCCTCCGCCGAGGGGTCCAGGGATGAGCCCTTCACGTTCTTAATTACGAGGGTGTCCCTGTCGGCCTGGAAGCGCGTCGCCATGGCGAACTCCAGCTGCCGGGGATTGAATATGTCGATGTCCTCGTCCACCACGATGACGTGTTTCATGGAGGGATGGCCCTCCAACGCCGCCCTGGCAGCGTTGATGCCGTCATCCTCTTTTTCCTTCTGGATGGAGACCGCGCCGTGGAGCCAGTTGCACCCCCCATCGGTGAGGCAGGCGTTCTTTACCCTGGCCACCTGGCCCACGGCCTTGAATATCCTGGGCTCCTGGGGCAGGCCCATGTAGATCTTGTGCTCGGCCCCCGAGGGCAGGAGGGCATGGAAGATGGGGTCCTTCCTGGTGGTAATCTTTGTGACCTCGAAGACAGGCTGTTTCCTCACGATATCATAGGTGCCGGTGATATCCACGAAGGGCCCTTCGTCCTCCCTCATACCAGGCAGGAGCCTCCCCTCGATGACGATCTCGGCCGCAGCCGGGACCTCCACCTCCACGGTCTTGCATTTCACCATCTCCAGGGGCTTCCCCAGGATGGCCCCGGCCAGGGCCATCTCGTCCACCCCCAGGGGCAGGCTGTATGCCGCCGAGAAGAGCACCGCAGGGTGCAGCCCTATGCAGGCCGCCACTTCCAAAGGCTCCCCCCTCTCCTCGGCCCGGGTGAAGAATTTGTGGAGGTGCCTCTCCACGATCCGTATTCCCATATGATTCTCGTCCCTTACGAGCATCCGGTGGAAGGAGGCGTTCCTGCCGTACTCCGGGTCCCTTGCAATCACTATTCCCGAGGCGATGTAGGGCCCTGCATCCTTCTCGAAGTTGGTCAGGACAGGTAGGTCGTGGAGACCCTTGAGGGTCCTCTCCTGGCAGGGCGCCTGGCCGACCTGGACCGGTTCCAATGGATTGTCCACGGCCCTGAGGACGAAGGATATGAGGCTCTCTTTTGTGGTCCCAAGCTGGGCGCATATCCTGTCCCGGGTAGGGCTGAGGTTTCCCACCACCGGCATGTCCGAGCCAGTGACATCCTCGAAAAAGACGGTCCTGTCCTGATTCTCCTGGAGGATGCGGGCCATCTCGAACCTGGGGGAAACCGGCTCCTCCCACACCACATCCTTCTCCAGGGCACTCCTCATATCCACCTCAATCCACCCCCCAGCGCTTGAACAGGTCGTGGTCGATTCTGAGGCTGTCCAGGACCTTGCCCACCACGAAATCCACCAGGTCGGATATGTCTCTGGGGTCATGGTAGAAACCGGGCATGGCCGGCAGGATGGTCACCCCCAGGCGAGAGAGCTTGAGCATATTCTCCAGGTGGATGGCGCTCAAGGGAGTCTCCCTGGGCACCAGCACCAGGGGCCTCCTCTCTTTGATCATCACATCGGCAGCCCTGGTAACCAGGTTAGAGGCAAAGCCGCTGGCCACGGCCGAGAGGGTCTTCATGCTGCAGGGACAGACCACCATGGCGTCCAGGCGGTAGGAGCCAGATGAGAACCCTGCTTCTATGATATCCTCGCCCGTGCAGAACCCCGTGATGTCCTGGGAACCTTCCTCCACCTCCAAGACCTTCAGGGCATTCTTCGTGGCAACACAGCTGACCGCGTGGCCCATATCCTCTAGGACCTCCACTAACCTCCTCCCATAGCGGACCCCCGAGGCCCCGGTGATGGCGACAAGTATCTCCATGGCTATAGATTCCCGGAAGGGGATAAAAACATAACCCTTACCCCATGTAGGTTTCCAGCTCCATTCCCCTGACCTTCTCAACCATCTCCTCGGGACAATATACCCCGACGCTCCACTGGCCCTTTTGGGCCTCTCTCAGGATCCTCACCAGAAGGGACTCCTCTTCGATGGATCGAATCTCCCCGTCCCTTACAATCTTGGCCTCCATCCCCTTCGCATCCGGTTCAGGGGGGATGTCCAGCAGGACATAACCCTCGTCGGCGCCGCAATCCGAAGCCAGCTCGGCTTCCAACTTCTTCCATCTCTTTATTTCCTGGCGCAATGCCAGGAACCTCTCCTTTGAACTTCTATCAAGCTCGTCCCAGGTAAGCATCTGGGCCTTCTTGAAGAGCCTTCTCCTGTCGAATCTCTGCCCGATCTCCCCAACGTAGCCAGGGGAGCTCCTCAGCACATTATGGATGTCGTAGTCGTCCATCTCCACCAGGGAATGGTAGTCGAAGATGCCCTCCTCGATGGCCCGCTCGGTGGCATGGAGGAACATGGAGTCCACGATCCTGGAGGTATGGTGCAGATAGACGGTGGGGATCATCAGGAACCGGGCCACCAGCAGGGCCTCCACCGCCCTTAGACCCCTCTCGGTTATGACGATCTCATCTTCCATGATCTCCAGGGTATTGATGAGCCTGTCCAGGTCGATGATGCCATAGGCCACACCGGTATGATGGGCGTCCCTGACCAGATAGTCCATCCTGTCCACGTCGAAGTCGCTGGAGATCAGTTTATGGAGATGGTTCCGGCCCGAGAGTATCTCTACGATATCATCAGGGGATATGCCCTTATCCTCCAGGACCTCGGCAATCACTGAGCCGCATATGATCCCCTCGGTGGCCTTCTCGTGGGATTTGCCCAGGTAGCGCTCCAGAAGCTCCTCGGAGGTGTGGGAGAGGGGTCCGTGGCCGATATCATGGAGGAGGGCGGCCATCCTGAGGCGCAGGCCCTCCTCTTTTGACAACTCCAGCCGGTCTCCGATCCTGCCAGCAAGGTGAAGGGCCCCCAGGGAGTGCTCGAAGCGGGTATGGTTTGCGGAGGGGTAGACCATATAGGTGGTCCCGAGCTGCTTGAGCCTCCTGAGGCGCTGGAACTGGGGGGTGTCGATGACCTCCATCTCCAGCTCTGTGAGGAAGATGTCCCCGTGGATGGAGTCCCGAATGACCTTCATCCATTACCTCTATCCCGGTGAGGGTATAAAAAAGTACTGAATCAATGGAGCATTCGCCAGGAAGGCGAAGGCGGGTTTTGGGGGGTGGGACATGAGGAGGTCTAGGACGGAGTCCGACGACCGACGAATGGATCCAAATGCAGCCGCCGGGATTTGAACCCGGGTCAGAGGCTTGGAAGGCCCCTGTCCTGAACCAGGCTAGACTACGGCTGCATCGTTAAAAGAGTTCTATATCTTTTTCCTGGAAAGGGTCCTTGTTAACATGGGCAGAAATACCCCAACATCGGTGACCACCCCCAGGGCCTGGGCAGAGCCCCTGTCGGTGAGCTTGGTAACGGTGGCGGGGTTGATATCAACACAGATGGTCTTCACGTTGGATGCCGTCATATTGCCCACGGCGATGGAGTGGAGCATGGTACAGAACATGAGCACCAATCCCACGTCCTTCATGTTCTTCCTCATCTCCCTCTGGGCCTCCAGGTTATCTGTTATCACCTCAGGGAGGGGCCCGTCATCCCTTATGGATCCCGCCAGGACATAGGGGATCCCCTTTTTGATGACCTCGTACATGATGCCGCCCTTCAGCTTCCCCTTCCTGACCAAGGCCTTGATAGAACCCGCCCGGTTCACCTCGTTGATGGCATAGATGTGGTGCCGGTGCCCCCCCTCGGCGGGTCTCCCGGTCCTGATGTCCACCCCCAGGGAGGTTCCAAAGAGCTGTGACTCCACATCATGGACCGCCAGGGCGTTACCGGCGAAGAGGACGTCCACAAAACCATCCCTGATGAGCTTCGCCATGGCCTCACCGGCGCTGGTATGGACCACGGCCGGACCTGATACCACCAGGACCTTTTTGCCCTTCTTTTTGACCTTGATGATCTCATGGGCCACCTGTTTCACCAGGGCCTGGCCCGGCTTTTCGCTGGAGACCGAGGACTTCATGAACTCGAAGACTGAGTATCCCCTGGGCCTCTCCGGGGGTTCCACCCTGATACCGCTTTTTCCAACCACCACCATATCACCCTTTTTGATTTCCGAGATGGGCTTCAGGATGGCGGTCTTCCTCTCGGTGTCCACCACGATGGCCTTGTCCATCTCGAAGTGGTCCGTCTCCACCCACTCTCCGTCCAGGAGGACGTAGGTGGGGTGGTTTGTGGTGGTATAGAAACCCTCGGGGAGGGTCCGGTCCTTGGTCGCCTTTTTGAGTTTGAGTTTTTCCACTTCGGGGACCACCGCCCCGATCTTCAGGAGCTCCCCCAGGATCTTGTCAAGGAGTTCCCTGGTCTTGGCCTTTACCAGGATCCTGGCGTGGGAGGGATCTGTCTTGTGCTTGCCTATCTCGAAGAGGGTGACATCGAAGTCCCCCCCCATGTCCATAATGATATCGAAGACCTGGGGCAGGATGAAGGAATCAATGATATGGCCTTTGAGTTCTATCTCCTTTACTTCCATGTCAATCCCCCAGGATCATGGTCCCCACTCCCCCATCGGTGAAGAGCTCCAGGAGGATGGAGTGACGGACCCTGCCGTCGATTATGTGGCACTTGTCCACACCGCCTTCAATGGCGGTCTTGCAGGCCATGGCCTTGGGGATCATGGAGCCCGCGATGACCCCCCGCTCCTGGAGGCGGTCCAGATCCTTCACCTTCACCTGCCTCAGGAGGCTGCTCTCGTCCTCCAGGTCCTCAAGGATCCCGGGCACGTCGGTGAGGACGATGAGTTTCTTGGCCCTGAGGGCGCAGGCGAGATCCCCGGCCACCGTGTCGGCATTGAGGTTCAGGCTCGAACCGTCCTTTGCCAAGCCGATGGGTGAGACCACCGGGATGTACCCCTGGGCGGTCAGGGTCTCTATTATCTCTGGGTTTATCTTCTCGGTCTCACCCACAAGGCCCAGGTCGATTCTCTTCTCCACCCCTTCTTTAAGGATCTTGGTGGGGCCCTTCTTCCTGGCCATAAGGAGGCTGCCGTCCTTCCCTGAAAGCCCCACGGCCTTGGACCCGGCGGCGCTTATCCTTGAGACAATGTCAGTGTTGATTTTTCCCACCAGGACCATCTTCACGATGTCCAGGGTCTCCTCGTCGGTGACCCTTAAGCCCTCTATGAACTCGGGCTCCTTGCCCATCTTCTCCATGGCCGCCGATATCTCGGGCCCGCCGCCGTGGACGATGACGGGCTTCATCCCCACGTACTTCAGGAGAATGGTGTCCCTTACCGTCCAGTCCTTGGCCTGGGAGTCCAGCATGGCATGACCCCCGTACTTTATGACCACGTAGGCGCCCTGGAAGCGCTCGATATAAGGGAGGGCCTCTGCCAGGATCTCCGCCCTGTTTGTATCCACCATGGGGGTAACTATGAGAGAGCTATTATTTAAATAATCACCCTGCTCCCCCACGATTATCCAACCTGGGGCCTGGGCATTTATATGTCTTAACCCATAAACATTATTCACATGATGATCGAATGGCACAGCCATGAGTTGCCCTCCCACGGGATAAAAAAGGACCCTTCTTCAAAACAGGGGCTGGTGGGGGGTCTGGGGGTCATCTCCGATGAGATCCTCTCAAGGATTTCGGGACGGGTCTCCATCTATGGGATAGGGGCCAGGCACCTGCGGGGAGAGGACCTGCCCACCTATGAAGAGATTGATGGCTACAGGGTTGTGCGGCCCCTCTACCGCCTGGGGGTTGAGGAAACCCTGAAAAGATGCAGGGCCATCTTCAGCCACGCCGGGATGGACTTCCTTGCCGACCATGAAAGGGAGATCCCCATGATACCCTTCCTCTCGGACTATGCCCTGGCCATCCCCCATGTCACCTTCGGCCAGGACCCGGACCTCCTCTGCGGCCATGACTGGATATCCCTGCTGGGGACCCTGGAGAAGTCCTTCATGCGGGATATCCCCTTTGCGGCCTTCCTTCATTCCCTGGAGCCCGGTCGGCAGGGGGGGGTCATCCACACCCGGGAAGGACCAAGGGAAACCGATCAGGGATATTATGCAGGCTCCCGGACCATCAGGGACATCGAGGCCCTGGCATTGAAGAGGTCCCGGGCCTGTTTTACCGTGGGGACCACCATGGTGGAGGAACTCCTGGCCTTCGGCAGGGCCCATGGCATCAATCCCGAAGAGGTAAAGGAGAAGGTCTTCCCCATCCACCACGGTGTGGATACGAAAACCTACAGACCCATGAAGACCGAGAAGGAGTATGACATCATCCTCATCGCCAGGTTCGCCAGGGTCAAGGGGGTCTTTGAGTTCCTCCAGGCGGTGAAAATCCTGGAGAAGAGAAGGCCGGGTTTGAAGGTCAGAATCATCGGGGGAGGGGAGCTGGAAGGACAGGTCAGGGATACCATAAAATCCGAAGGCCTCGAGGACACCATCAGCCTTTCCACAGATTGGCTCCAGCCTGCGGAAAAGGCAGGGGAGATCAACAGATCCCGGGTGGCGGTGGCGCCCTCGAAGTACGAGCCCCATGGCATGGTGGACCTAGAGGTGGGGGCCTGCGGCGTGGCCTGTGTGGTGGGTACCGGAGGCTTCTCGGAGCGCATCATCGACGGGGAGACCGGGGTCCTCTGCGACCCCTTCAACCCCTCTGACATGGCCGAGAAGCTCTGGGGGCTCTTGAAGGATGAAGAAAGGGCAGAGGAGATAGGGAGGAATGCCAGGACTTTTATAGTCGGGCACTACGACTGGGACCTGAGGGCACAGATCTATCCAGAGATTTTCGAGGCGGCGGTGGAGGGGGATTTCAAGACCTTGAGGGAATTGCCATTGACGGTCCCCCTGGAAAGGAATTAGAAATGGACCATGGCTTGCGCCTTGCCCTGGGGTTCTGGATTGTATGGTTCGTGACGGGAGCCTTTACAGGAACCCTGGCAGGAGAATTCTCTCCCCGATATCAAGAGGCGGCAGTGGAGGGGGTCTCGGCCCTCCCCGGCCTTGCGGCCCCGGTAGCCAGCGGGAGCCCCTTCCTCCAGATATTCCTGAAGAACTCCCTGGCCTCCCTGACGATAATCTTTTTGGGGCCCATCTTATCCCTTGTGGAGATGAAGGTATTCACGTCAACATCGGAGGAGACCTATGGGTTCCTGGAGTCCCTGACGGCGCCCTTCTACCGGGCGGCCGAGGCCCTCCACCCCCCCTTCAGGGACCTCAAACCCTTCTTCCGGTCGTGCTATTTCTATCTCTACTTTGTCCCCCTGGTGGCCGTGGGCGCCAACGGGGCGGTCCTGGGCCTCCTTTTGACCTTTTATCCTCCGGGCCACTTCCTGGGTTCCCTCTTGCCCCATGGCCTTCTGGAATTCCCTGCCTTTCTGGCAAGCGTGGTGATGGCCCTGGATATGGCCCGAAGAGTAACGGCCCCCATCTCCAGAGGGGATATGGAGGGTCTAAGAAACGGATTATGTGGTGTGTTCAATAGGAGTACCCTGGTTTTGGTCCTTTTTATCCAACTGGTCTTGCTCCTGGCGGCCTATCTGGAGATTTCAGTACCCTGAAGGCCTACTCCCTCCGCCTCCTGAACTCCTCCAGGACCTCCTCCCAGGCAATGCCCCTGTGGGATAGGGCCACCAAGGTATGGAATATCAGATCAGCGGCCTCGTGGACCCCTTCCCCCTTCGACCCCCTTTTCAGGGCAGTGACAAACTCTGCCGCTTCTTCCTCTATCTTTGCCAGGATGGCCTCCTCCCCTTTTCCCATGAGGAAGGATACATAGGAGCCCCTGGGGGCTGTGCTCTTCCTGTCTTCAATGACTCCGAAGACCTCTGTTAGGATGTCCGACATGATCAGTAGGTCCTCTTGACCAGGAACCTGGCCAGGGTCTTGAGCTCCTGGATGGCGCTGCCCTCCAGGTTGGTCTTCTCCAGCTCCTGGAGGGCCTCGTCCTCGTACTTCTTAGCGACCTTTTTGCAGTATTCGTGGGCGCCCACATCCTCCAGGACCTCCATGACCTGGTTGATGTCCTCATCGTCCAGGGTCTCTTTTTGATACTTCTCATGTAGGAGCTTCTTCTTTTCCTCGGAGGCCTTCTCGAAGGCATAGAGGACCGGCAGGGTCTTCTTCTTGTTTCTGATGTCCGAGGCCTTGGGCTTTCCGGTCTTGGTCTCCCAGATGCCTATGATGTCATCGATGATCTGAAAGGCCAGGCCGATCTTTCGCCCGAAGTTTGCAAAATGGTCAATCATCCTTTCATCCGAGGTGGCCAGGACCGCCCCCACCATGGTTGAAGTCTCGATGAGGGCAGCGGTCTTGCGGGCTATCATCTCCATGTACATGTCGGTGGTTATGTCCAGGCTGTCCTCGAAGCTCATGTCCAGGTACTGGCCCTCGCAGAGGGTGATGATGGCCCTGTTGAGGATCTTCATGACCTGGACTATCTTGGAGTCTGTGACGTTCAGGTCCTCCAGGCGCAAGGCGGCCAGGTTGGCCATGACATGCATCCCATCCCCGGCGTTGATGGCATGGGGAATACCCCAGAGCTTCCATACCGTGGGCTTATGGCGGCGCTCCTCGTCCATGTCCTCGATGTCGTCGTGGATGAGGGAGAAATTGTGGATAAGCTCGATGGCAGAGGCCACAGGGAGGGCCTTGTCATAGACACCGCTTAAGGCATGATAGGTCAGAAGACACATGGTGGGCCGGAACCTCTTTCCCCCGTACTGGTCCACGGGTTGGAGGTCCTCCCCCAGCCATCCCATGTGGTACCTCATCATGTCATAGAGGGGTTTTGGGAAATCGCGGCCCCTGAAGGTGTCTTTGATGTCATTATCGATCATGGGCAAATGCCTGTTCAGGATCTCCTCTGCATTCATTCCTCAGTCTCCATTATCCTCTGCCTGAATAGATGTTATCGGCCTTAAATAGGTTTGGTAATGTTTTATATATTCGACCCAATTATAATCATGGCCATGAAGAAAATCGGACCCATGGACGTCCACCGGAAGATCGCGGGGTCCATAGAGATCTACGGAAATCCCTTTGGGGAATCCCAGAAGGACCGTTCCAAATGGTCCAGGGACCTGGGGCCTTTCCCATCCCGGGCCGGGATCGTATATTTTGCAGGATGCACGGCCTCCTTCAGGACGCCGGAGCTGGCTGAGAATACCGTAAAGATATTGAGGCATGCGGGGGTTGATTTCACCATCCTGGGGGAGGAGGAGGTCTGCTGTGGCTCCAATCTACTCCGGACCGGCCAGACGGGATTCGTGGAGGTCCTTGTACGCAAGAATGTCCAGGCCATAAAAAAGACCGGGGCGAAGAGAGTAGTGACCTCCTGTTCGGGCTGCTTCAAGACCTTCTCCCTGGACTACCCCCGGGTGGTGGGAGATCTGGAGTTCGAGGTGGTCCACATATCCCAGTTCCTGGACCAGCTCCTGAGGGAAGGGAAGATCAAGGTAAAAAGAATGAAGGAGGTGGTCACCTATCACGACCCTTGCCACATGGGGCGCCACGTGGGCATCTTCGAGGAGCCCAGGAGGGTGATTGAGAGCATCCCGGGTATAGAGTTGAGGGAGATGGAGCACATAAAGGAGAACTCCCGCTGCTGCGGGGCCGGTGGAGGGGTGAAGGCCGGTTTTTCGGACCTGGCCCTCTCCATCGCAACGAAGAGGGTGGAGGAGGCCGTGGGCACAGGGGCTGAGTCCTTGGTGTCCTGCTGCCCCTTTTGCAAATTCAACCTCCAGGACGCGGTCAGCCAGGGGAAGAAGACCATAAAGGTCAAGGACCTGACGGGCCTGGTCTGTGAGGCGGCAGGAATCTAGAGGTGATTCAGGTGGAAGATACCCTTTGGGATAGCATATGCACCATAAAACCGGATTTTACAGAACAGATGAACTGGCTGGAAAAGGATCTGAAAAAATCCATCCCGGAGGATTCCCCCCGCCCTCTCTACAACGCCTCCAGACATCTCATCATGACGGGTGGCAAGCGAATCAGGCCGGCCCTTGTACTCCTCTCCTTCGATGCGGTGAACAGCGCCTCCAGGGACATAGAATACGTCTCGCCCATTGCCAATGCCGTGGAACTCATCCATACGGCCACCATCGTTCACGATGATATAATTGACAAGAGCTTCATGCGCCGGGGTGTTAAGACGGTCAACGCCCAGTGGGGCGAAGATACGGCCCTCCTGGCCGGGGACCTGATCTTCTCCAGGGCCTTCGGGATGATAGGTACCCACGAGAACAGGGAGGTCAGCGAGATCATATCCAAGGCATGCACCAAGCTCGCCGAGGGGGAGGTCCTGGAGACCCTCCACACCAGGGATGTGAAGATGACAGAGGAGGTCTATCTGGAGATCATCGAGAGGAAGACCGCTGCTCTCTTCGAGGCATGTACCCGGTGCGGCGCCATCCTGGGGGGTGGTACTGAAGAGGAGATCGAGATGCTCTCCCGGTACGGCTACCATCTGGGGATTGGTTTCCAGATGACCGACGACCTCCTGGACATGGTAGCAGGGGAGGCCAAATTCGGAAAACCCATCGGTATCGACATAAGCAGGGGCAAACCCACCTTTATAATCCTCCATGCAATGAAGGCCTCGGAAGGGGAGGATCGGAGGATCCTGGAGGGGATCCTGCAGAAGAACATGAACTCCCCAAAGGATCTGGAGAAGGCCCTGGAGATAATAAAACGGACCGATTCCATTAAATATGCCTCCAGGAGGGCCAGGGAAATCGTCAAGAAGGCCAAGGCTGATCTTAAGGGTTTGAAGGAATCCGAGGCAAAGAAGGCCCTTGAATTGATTGCAGACCACGCCATCTCAAGGGAGTTCTAGGGGTAACGACAAATGGGTAACAGAATCCTTTAAAAACCATGGCCCCAATGATAATGGAGAGGTGAATCCCATGTCAAAGAGAACCCATCCTTTTACATCCGAGTCAGTTACTGAGGGTCATCCCGACAAGATAGCAGACAGCATCTCTGACGCCATCCTGGACGCCTGCCTGGAGCAGGATCCGGACTCCAGGGTGGCAGTGGAGACCCTCCTCACCACCGGCCAGGTGGTGATATCTGGGGAGATTACCACCAAGGCCGTCATTGATTATGCCCAGATCGCCCGGGACGTCATAAACGATATTGGGTACACGGATGCCAGGATGGGGATATCCGGAGACTATGCTGGCGTCATGGTGGCCATCCACAGACAGTCCCCTGACATCGCCATGGGGGTGGACGAGACCGAGGACCACGAGCAGGGGGCCGGGGACCAGGGCCTCATGTTCGGCTATGCCTGCAACGAGACCCCTGAGCTTATGCCCCTGCCCATAACCCTGGCCCACAAGCTCACCATGCGCCTGGCCGAGTGCAGGAAAAAGGGCATCCTCCCCTACCTCAGGCCCGATGGGAAGTCGCAGGTCACAGTGGAGTACGACGGGAGGAATCCTATCAGGGTTGGGGCCGTGGTGATTGCTGCCCAGCATGACGAGTCCGTGGAACACCACCAGATCAAGGCGGACATCATCAAGCATGTGATAAAGCACACAATCCCCGGGGAACTCCTGGACGAGGATACCAAGTATCATGTCAACGAGACCGGCAGGTTCGTGGTTGGTGGTCCCCATGGGGATACGGGCCTTACTGGGAGGAAGATCATCGTGGACACCTATGGTGGCAAGGGCAGCCACGGGGGTGGCGCCTTCTCCGGCAAGGACCCCTCCAAGGTTGACCGTTCCGGCTCCTATGCCGCAAGATATGTGGCCAAGAACATCGTTGCTGCGGGGCTGGCGGAAGAGTGTGAGGTCCAGCTGGCCTATGCCATCGGAGTGGCAAGGCCGGTATCGGTCCTGGTGAGCACCTCCGGGACCAACAAAGTGCCCGAGGAGAGGATAGTGGAACTGGTGGAGAAGCACTTCGACCTGAGGCCGGCAGAGATAATCAAGGACCTAAACTTGAAAAGGCCCATCTACAGGAAGACCGCTGCCTACGGCCACTTCGGCAGGGACGACCCAGACTTCACCTGGGAGAGGACCGACATGGCAGAAATCCTAAAGAAAGAGGCGGGACTCTAGAAGTATGGAAGAGTTGCGGCTTCCAGAACTCTTTTACCAGGCCAGGAGAAGGGCGCGGTATTTTGCCGTCTTGGCCATTCTGGTTTTCTCCGCCCTATGGTTTATAGCCGACCAGATAATAGCCCGGATGAAGCAAGACCTGCTCCCCCAGGAGGCAAAGCTCATCGTCACCTCCCCCATGGAGTACGTGATGGTCAAGATCCAGATAACCCTCATCCTGGCGGTCCTTCTGGCCCTGCCCCCCTTCCTGTTCTTTGTGTCAAGGAGGGTGGGCTTTAGGATCAGGAAACCCCTCTCATTTTTGATATGGACCGCGTGTGGCGCGGTCCTTTTTTTACTGGGTTTCGCCTTCACCTATCTTTTCCTTTTACCGGTGGCCATCAAGGTCCTCACGGGTCTGACCACCCAGGCCGAGATTAACCCATATTTTTCCGTAAACCAGTTCATCCTCTTCGCGGCCATTACGACCCTCCTGTTCAGTCTGGTCTTTGAGCTACCCCTTGTTATCTCCTGGCTTACCATAAACGGCTACGTATCGGTAGATAGATTGAAGGAGAGGCGAAGGCATGTATATGTGGCCATAGTCATCGTGGCGGCGATAATCACAGCCGACCCGACACCCGTAAGTCAGGTCTTGCTCTCCCTTCCCCTCATCCTCCTCTTTGAGATAAGTATCCTTTCAGCGCGGATATTTGGCAAAAGGGCTAGTTGATGAACCTCCAGTTCCCTTCTTTGAGGGCATCCTGCACGGCCTTTATCTTCTCCCTGTCCAGGCCGTACTTCTCCAGTAGGGAGCGATCGTACTTCTGTATCAAGATGTTTATAAGCTCATTTGTCTTTATCTGGATCTTCATCTCTAACTCCCCTACAAAATAAAAAGTCACTGTTAACATCAATATTTAGATGGTGTTTCAACTTTGGCTAAAGTTTGCACCTCCAGCGGGTATAATCTTCACT
>CAZHQS010000019.1:0-21968 GCA_964534545.1 Candidatus Hydrothermarchaeota archaeon | reverse complement strand
AGCTGGAAAGGATTACGTGCTGAATAGTCTGGCTGAAGAAACGTGAGTAGATACGATAAACGAAAGTGCTAACTGTCAAATAGATGAAATACTAAGCGAAAATATTGTCACTTTTGATTCACTACAAGAGGCTCTAAACAGAGGGTTTGATGGCTGTAGATGGTGTTTACTAGAATATCACACAAGATAAATATGGGGTGATACTATACCTACTGAGAGACAACTTACAGGTGTATTGATATTTATTTTAGCTGTCATTTCTACATTCTTGCTTTTGATGTTTTTTGGTGCGGGTGTAATAGTCGCATGGAGTTCTGCCATTATATTTGGTTTGATTGTACTTGCAATCCTTGGATTTGGTGTCGCACTTAAACTACTAAAAGCCTTGAAAAGTTAAGACATAAGCCCAACCACTGACAAAAGATAGAGGTAGAAGTGAAAATAATAAAGAACTTATCTAACCTTTTCAGATAGAAATACCTGAAAGCATATGATTTTGCCCTCATCGTGGAGCCTAGCAGATCCCCTCTGAGGACTCCACCCCCAACAAATCCGAAATCCCCCTACTAATGGCAGCACTCTGGGCCTTATGGATGACATCCGCCTCGTTCACCTTTTTGTCTGAGGTTAAGAGGGGGTCCCTTGAGCTGCAGGCACCTTCGGCCTCCACGAACCTACCTGTTCTGGGGTCCACTACCAGCACCCGATAGGTCCAGATGTAGTATTCTCCTTTTTCGTCTGACAGGGTTTTCCGGTCACTGCTCTGGATCAGGAAGTCCAGCCCGAGGGCATAGGCCAGCTTCCTCCACCCCCTCTTTTTCAACCGCCTGCAGGCTGCCTTGGTTTTGTCCACTACTTCACCGTCAGCATCGAGGTAGAGGTAGTCATCGTCGTCCAACAGCTTTGATTTGAGGTCTTCCAGAGAACGAAAGTGTTCTGCAATTTCATCGGGGTGTGCCACAGGCATCACAACGCTACCAGAACCACCTACCATAGCGATTATCCCGTCTCTGAGTTCCTTGAAGTGCCTCAGGGGCTCTATTCTCTGGAGTTCCCCTTCATCCAGGGCTGAGCCATCCTTGAAGGCGTATCTCCAGCCCTTCCAGGTGCCCCTGAAGTCGATGTAGGCGGTGATATCTTCCCCAACGTCGAGGGAATAGAGATCGGGTTTCCTCTCGCTGAATCCGAGGGAAACTGCCAGACCTTTCAGGCAGGGCTTGAGGTCCCGCACTTACTCTCCCTCCTGGGGGTGCTCTCTCTTCAGCAGCTCTTCCACGGCCCGCCTGACCAAGTGGGTCCGGTTAAGGTAGTCACCCCTGGCCACGAGGTCATCTATCTTGCCGAGGTCCTTACGGGGGAACTTCACGTATATACCCTGGCCATGGTAGTTTTTGCCCATTGAACTCACCCCCAATGATGCAAGATATCCCCGGTCGACCCGTTAAGGGCCGCTGGCATCACCACCAAATATAGACTCCCCACGGTTTCGCCTCCCTTTGATCTCGAACCTTCCCTGGCTGCAAGCCTTCCGTATCGCCCCGAATTCCTTCTCGGTTATTCCCAGTTTCTTAAGGAGTTCCTCCCTGGCCGTGTAGTAACCGCCCACATGGTCGCCCATCAGAGCGGCCAGAAACTCCTCCAAGTGCATTCTGATTTTCATGATTGCTGAACTGCCGACCCGAGTATAAGCCAATTTTTCCTTCTCACCTGAGTGGTGAATAGTGACCACGATGGCAGATTACATTTCCCGGGCTCTTAGAAAATCCTGATATATTCCAGGGGGTAAATGACACGGCGGAGGTTAATCAGATGGTCTTCGTCCGCCCAGAAGTCTTCGACCCTGATTACATCCCCGAAACCCTCATGTACAGGAATCCGGAGCTGAAAGAGATCTCCTCCTGTATACGGCCGGCCCTCGAGGGCAGGCGGCCGTCGAACGCCAAAGTCTATGGCAAGCCGGGTACAGGGAAGACCACTGCGATAAAGCTCCTCTTTGACCAATTGAGGGACCAACCGAAGGTGGCCCTCGCATATGTCAACTGCAAGTTCCACGGCGACCGCCAGGCCATCCTCTCCAGGGTCCACGAAGAAGTGAAAGGTCACGCCCCGGGACAGTCGACCTCCTTCACAAGGGTGTGCGACGCCATCTTCAGGAAGCTCACAAAGGACAAGATATCCCTCGTGGTAGTCCTGGACGACGTGAACTACGTCCATGGTATGAGTGATGTCCTTTACACCCTCCTGAGGGCCCACGAGACCTACCCGGGGGCGAGGGTCTCGGTGATCGCCATCGCCTCCTCGCCCCACTTCAGGGTTTCCCTGGAACCGAGGGTGGCCTCCTCCTTTGTCGCCAGGGACATCTACTTCAGGCCTTACGAGTGGGAGGAGATCCTGGAGATACTGAAAGCCAGGGCACGGCTGGGATTCCTGCCCGGGGTTATTACCAGCAGGGTCCTGAAGATGGTCGCCGACATGACAGAGAAAAGGGACCTGAGGTTTGGTATAGGGCTCCTCAGGGAGAGCGGTGAGGTGGCCGCCGAGGAGGAAAGCCCCGAGATTAGGAGGGAGCATGTCAAGACGGCGGTGGAGAGGCTGGGAAAAACAGAGGTGCCAGACCTGCCCAGGGGGTCTGATGCGATACTCCAGGTCCTAGAGGTGAGAAAGGGGATGATGATGGGAGAAGTGTACCAGATGGTGAAGGAAGAGGTGGGAAGCTACAGCACCTTCACCAGGAGGGTGGAGGAACTCAACAGGCTCGGGATGATCCGTACAGAAGAGGTCAACAAGGGGGGCAGGTCTAGGCTGCTCTACCAAGTGGGATGACGGGTGCTCCTTCCCTGGGAATCTCACATCTTTCTGCCAGAGAAGACTTCCTCACATTCCTCGCAGCAGAAGTCCTTCGAAGATGGTACAGGAGTGCCACACACGATACACGCGGACCTGCCATTCCACCCCATAAAACCAAAATCTCTTGACTTCATTTTTCCTGTTTTTTCATTTGTGGGCTGTCATATTTAAAATTTCAGTTACATCTCTAAGATGATTATTTTTCCCGTGCTCTTGGCCAAGGCATTTCTATAAATATCCCCATTATTTTGATTGGTGAAAGAGATGAGGACCGGAAGATTCTGCTTCAACTGCGGCGGGGAACTCCTGTCCTTGGATGGGACCCTGGAGTGCTCCTCATGTAGTGCGGTCTATTCCAATGTCCTCATCTCGGAAACCGAGTTCACCCAGGCCGGCTGCAAGGTGCTTGAGATCGGTTTCACCGCCGATATCACTGTCAGGTTTCCCCACAAGCCCCCTGAGTTCGATCTCTGTGACATACGGGTGCCATCTTCTCCCCACCATATCACCTCCCTGGAAAAGGCAGAAGCCTTGGTGTGAAACAGGAAGCCCTCTTCTTTACCCCCTTCGGGCTTCCTTTTTTATTTTTTCTGCAAAATCGCTGCTACCGAGCCTGAAATTTCCCTTTTTAAACTTCTACCCCCCGCAGATTTCGGTGCAGCAAAATGGGTAGTGCCACAATCCCCGCAGAGCAGGATTTCAGCACGGCCTTTCTCTCCTTGTATGAAGAGATGAAGAGGCGGTTCAGGGAGAGGGGAATGCACGCCACCATCCAGACTCTGGAGAGATGTCAGGTCATCCTCCAGGCCTTCTTAGAGACGGGGCGGCCACTGAAGCCCTCCGACCTCGTGGACATGGTAGCGGAGGACCGTGCATTCTCCTGCAAATCCAAGAAGGCCATGGTCATGTACACCTTGAAAAAGATGGCCGAAGCAGGGGTTGTGGTGAAAAAGGATTTCAGAGGGAGAAAATGCTACTACCACCTAGAGGTCCCGGTGGAGGGTCTAAACACAATTCAAGAGTCAGGGAGAAAGGCCGAACTCATGGAGGTCCTGAGAGGCTGCAGGAGGCTACAGGAGCTCTGGTGCATCATGCGGATGTGGCGGCTCCCCTCACTCGTCCATGCCATGGACCACGAAATTATATTCCTCAAGGAAAAGGTGGAGAACCTAATGGGGCACGGTTTTGAAGATAGAGAACGGCTGGGGGTTTTACTGGACCGCCTCGAAGACCTCGGTCAAAGCATCGGTGGGGAAGGCCATTACTCTGCGAATCCATTTATGCTACTCAAGGACATCGTGGAGATGGCAAGGCAACTGTACCAGGTAGACCAAGAAGCCGGAACCTTCGCTGAGCTTAAATACCAAAAGCCCGCTGAAGGCCGAAGAAAAAAATAGGAGGGACATAATGACAGATGCGGATAGCAAATATGAGGAGATGAGTGCCGCCTTCCTCCACCTCTATGGGGATGTGAAAAGAGGATTGAAAGAGATGGGCCTGCGGGGGGACGTGCAGACCATGGAGAAGTTCCAGGCCATGATCCTAGTCTTCCTGGAGAAAGGGCGACCAGTGAGGCCCTGCGAACTCGTGGACGCCCTGGTCTACAACCCTGCCTTCGATGAGTGTAAGGACGCAAGGAGGATGGTCTTCTATGTGTTGGAAAGGCTGGTAAAGATCGGAGTTGTGGAGAAAACCTCCTACAGAGGAAAGAAGAGTTATTACCGTCTCACCGATCACTCTGCGGTGAGGGTCGGGAAGAGTGCCAGGGAGTCCATATCGAAGCTGAAGGATCCGCTGATCCAGGAGATGCTTGCCTGCTGGAGGAGGGTCTTCGAGCTCAGAAGCATCACCAAGCTCTGGAGGATAAAATCCCTTGGGCACGCCTTGGTATATGAACTTCATACAATAAGGACCAAAATGGCCCAGCTAGATGGGATAAGTGATGAAGGACGCAGGGCTCTTGAGGACATGATTACCAAACTGATTGAGCTGTACTCGGACTACGCGGCGACCGGAGACGTTGCGGGCGATGAACCCGAAGTTTTCCACGAGCTTGAGAGGGGCATAAAAACCCTGAGCCAGAAAAGTTGGACCGTAGGAGGGGGAGTATGAGCGAGGCCGGAGTCGAGCTCCAAAGAACCCGGGCAGAGGGATATCCTCTCTACTCCCTGTACCAGGAAATGGAAAGGCGGTTCAAGGAGAATACTTCTCACATAAGCCCCGCTACCCTGGAGAGGTGTTATAGCATCCTCATAACCATGCTCAAAAAGGAGCGACCTCTGAAACCCTACGAGATAATGAATGAGCTGTTCTTCGATCCTGAGTATGTCAGATTATCAGACCCTAAGCGAGTCCTCTTCTATAACCTGAGCCTGCTCACAGAGATAGGCATGATAAAAACCACCACGGGAAGTGGTCCCGTCTGCTATACCATAGTGAAGGAGTTCAGACCAAAAGTAGATACGGTCAAAATGAAAGACCCTCGGCAGGTCACAGACCCGAGGGTCAAACCGGTCATCGCTTCTTGGAATCGGGTAGCACTTCTTAAGGGAATCGCACAACGTTGGAGCATCCCCTCCGTGGCTCATTCCCTTGTCTACGAGCTCAGTCTCCTGCTCAGGTACAACGACAGGTTATTGGGTGAGAGCAATGAGGAGGGTAGAAGGCGGCTTGTATTTATCGAGGATTGCATCACAAAGCTAATAGAGGTCTATACCGCATATGCAATCATTGGCCAGTTACCAACCGGCGAAAGCGAGCTCTTCCAGGAGTGCGAGGAGAAACTCTTGAAATTCTGCACCAGGATATGGTGGAGCTACGGGAAGTAAAAGGAACGTCCCCCTAGACGCCCTCATCTGGACGTTAGTAAAGAGGACTACAATCTCTCCAGTTCGTTAAGAAGCCTCAGGACCTCCCTCCCTTTGCCAGTTATGGTGTAGTTGCTCCTCGGCGGCCTGCTTGCAATAAGCTCTCTCTTAACAAGACCTTCTTTCTCCAGCCCTTTCAACCTCTCTGATAAGGTCGTAGTGCTTATACTCGGCCTCTCCCCGCTAAGGGCAGACATGAGCTCCTTGAAACTCGACCTCCCCTTAGATACCTCAAGGAGCACTCTGTGCATGTACTTCCCGCAGATATTCTCCAGGTTAACCATTTTTAATATTTTTATATTTTAAAGTTATTCTTAAATAGTAAAATATTTATATTTTGTCCTTCGAAATAGAGACTAAAATGCAAAAAAGTTGTCCGGGGTTCAAATCTACCGGGCCGATCTCCGACGGAAATGGTTGCCAGAAGAAAAATAAAACGCTTTGGAAAGGTTTTCTACGAAAAAACAAAACATAGAAACCTTCCCTTAAAAAATAAAAATGGTGAAAGGTTTCTGGCGGCCAAAACAAGACTGTGCGGACGGAGAAAAACCGGAAAAAGCACAGTTTGCATGGAATAGGAAAGTGCGGGGGAAGGGATTCGAACCCTCGCAAGCACTGAGCTAACAGGTCTTAAGCCTGTCCCCTTTGGCCAGACTCGGGCACCCCCGCTTTCGGGTATTGAGTTAATAATAGCGCGAGGTTATAAATTTTTAGTGGTAGAGTAATTGGAGGATGAGCCCGGGGGAGCGAGGGTAGATTTAAGGAGCCCAATACACTCCAGGAGTAAGACTTTTGTGAGCCATAGACGACGAAGAGGAAACCCCGGGGGAAAAGAAAAAACCACACGATAAGTGAATTGTCTTTGCACGGGTGTGGGCACGAGCCAGCCTTCGTGAAGGCCCATATGAACTTGCTGGCGAAGTGCTGACAAATGCTCCGGACGGGATTCGAACCCGTGTCGCGGCCTCGAAAGGGCCGCATGATTGGCCGGACTACACTACCGGAGCGTTTTTGCCCGCCCTAATCCTTCGGATTACGGGCTCGCTGCAAAAGCTATCACCTCGCTCTGCTCGGTGGGGCTTTTTCTTCTTTTTTCGCTGTGGCCTGAGGGCAATGCCTTTATCTACCAATTTTAATATAAAATTTTGCATGAGAATCTTGATAATGGGGGCCGGCGCCCTTGGGTCTGTCTTTGGCGGGTTCCTGTCAAAGGAACATGAGGTAACCCTCATAGGAAGACAGGCCCACATAAAGGCCGTGAAGGAGAAGGGATTACGGGTTTCAGGCATCTGGGGGGACCACCTCTTTTCCAGCCTGAAAGGATGTACCTCCCCCAGGGAAGTCGAAGAAGGGCAGGATTTTGTCTTCATCACCACAAAATCCTATGACACCAGGAAGGCAGCGGAGGAGGTCCAGGAACTCCTGAAGGAGGATTCAAGGGTCATCAGCATGCAGAACGGTATAGGGAACGAAGAAACCATCGCAGAGGTGGTAGGAGGGGAAAGGACCCTTGGTGGTATGGCGATCTTTGGGGCAACCCTGGTAGAACCCGGACACGCAAAGGTCACGGTCTATGCCTCTGAATGTCTGGTGGGACCCCTGGTGGGAGACCTGGGACAGGCCGAGGTCCTTGCGGAGGCAATAACAGCGGCAGGGATCCCGACCCTTGTATCCGATGACATCCTCCGGGACAAGTGGATGAAGGCCTTCTACAATATTGCACTGAACCCCCTCTCGGCCATCCTCGGGGTTCCCTATGGGGTCCTGGGGGAGCACCGGGAGACCAGAGACATCATGTACAGCCTTTTGAAAGAGAGCTTCCAGGTAGCCGCGGCAGAGGGCATCGGGCTGAAATTCGACCTGGAGGGCTACTTCAAATACCTCCTGGAGAAACAAATTCCCCCCACGGCCGGCCACAGGAGTTCCATGCTCCAGGACATAGAGCGAGGGAAAAGAACAGAGATAGACTACATGAACGGCAGAATCATCGACCTGGCGCAGAAGCACGGTATAGAAACCCCGGTAAACCGGACCATCACCTCCATCATCAAGGTCCTGGAGAAGTCGGGTTGAGGTCATCATGGCATAAGGACCCTGAAACAACCCAGTTCACGAAGTGAACTGCTGTGCAAAATTTACCTCATTCGCGACAGCGGCAACACTCCAGGGGTGAAGACATAAGCAATCATTCGTTCCAACTCACGAGAACAGCATGATTGCGAGTGGATTCAAGCGGGCCCGGGGGGATTTGAACCCCCGATCTACAGCTTAGGAGGCTGCCGCCTTGTCCTGGCTAGGCTACGAGCCCACAAAGGATGAAATTGCCCTACCTACTTAAAAAATTATTCCACAACCCCTGTGATCTGCCGCCTGGACACCAGGGCCTCCAGGACGGCCTGGCCGATATCGCTGGCCTTGGTCACCTTGATCTCCCCCCTCTTGGAGACCTTGGCAGAAAAGGTGAAGACCCCGTCGATGTAGACCCCCAGCTGGTGGCCCGAGTACCCCTTCCCTGCCCTCAGGATTACACTGCGCCCCTTCTCAAAGACCGACAGGGGAACCCTCTCCCCGCCGCCGCGATCCCACTCCCGTGACGAGAGGGGCCGCACATCCAGGTCCACCCCGAGCCTTTTCTCCAGACCCGATATACCTTTTCCCTTCCTCCCAATGAGCTTTGCCACATATCCGTCCTCCACCCAGACCACGGCCTGGGAACCCTCCATCTCCACATCCACATAGGCCCTGGGTACCCTCTTCTTGATCTGCTGGAGGACCATCTCAGGAGACACCTGGGGCAGCTCCCTGCCACCCGGTATGGTGGCGGGCATGACGATGGTCTCCTCCCCGAAGGTATATATCTCGTACTCCGTGTTGCCGGTCTCGAAATCCTTGACCTCGATGACGGGACGGGCCAGATCGGCCTCCGTCATCCCCATGGGGACCCTGACGGTGAACTCCAGGAAATAGACCTTCTCGATCCTGCCGTCCTTGATGAATATCACGGTATCCGTGACCTGGGGGATCATCCCGAGATCCACCCTGCCGATAAGACGCTGGATGGCATCGATGGCCTTGGAGGCATGGGTCACCCCAACCATCCCCACCCCAGCCAGGCGCATGTCGGCAAAAATCTCGAAGTCCCGGGTCTTCCTCACCTCGTCATAGATGGTATAGTCTGGCCTAACCAGGAGGAGGATGTCGGCCGTCTTGGCCATATCCCCCTCCAGGGGGCCATACTGGGTAATCTCATCGGCCACCGTCAGGTCCCGGGGGGACTCCATGGTCTTGACCACCTTCCCCTTCTCCATATAGAACTCTGCCAGGGCCTGGGAAAAGGTCGACTTCCCTGCGCCGGGGGGGCCTGCCACCAGGATCCCTTCGGCCCTCTCCTCCAGACGTTCCAGAAGGCTCTCAGAAAGGCGGTAATCCTCAAGGCTCACATCGGCCACGGGCCGTACGGCAGTAATCTCGCAGCCGTCAGAGAAGGGGGGGCGGGCAATGACAATCCGGATCTGGCCCATCTGGACCACGGTGGCGCCCTTTCTCTCGATCTCCACAAAGCTCTCTGGATCGGCCCTGGCAAACTCCAGTATCTCACTGGCCAGGGCCTCAAGCCTCCTCCTCCCCATGGGCTCCTCCGAGATCCTCTCAAAACGGAAATTTCCCGGGGTCCCCTTCTTGGCCATAGGCACCACCCCCTCCTTCAGGTGGACCGACATGGTGGTGTCGGTAAAAAACCCCACTATCCCGGGGTCCTTCCTTATTCCCCTCCTTCCCAGGAACAGGACCTCTATCCCCCTGCCCTCGGCCACTAGGGCCTGGACCCGGTCGCTGGTCACCAGGACCCCCCCCGACTCCCGGGCCTCCTCCCTTATATGATGGTCATTGTCCTTGAAATCCGTCCTCCGGGGCCTCCTGCCGATGAAGTCCAGGTCTATCAACCCCTCAGATTCCCGCTGTTTCAGCCTCTTCAGCTCCTGGAGTCCCTTGAACCCGGTCTCATGTCCCATCTGGGCCTGGTGCTCGAGTTCGGCGATGACAACCTCGGAGATGTAAACCTTAGAACCCCTGTACTTCTCATCCTCCAAGAGTTCTGTTATCCTCCCGTCTACCAGTACCGATGTATCAGGGACGAGGATCATTTTTTGTAGACTTCTTCAGGGTCGAAGACCCTCTCCTCCACCGTCTTCAGGTCACCCCCTTTGACCTCCCTGAAGAAGCAGGTGGTGTATCCCTTATGGCAGGCAGCCCCCTCCTGGTCCACCTTGAAGAGGAGGGCATCCCCGTCACAGTCCAGCCTAACCTCCCGTACCTTCTGGGTATGGCCGGAGGTCTCCCCCTTGGTCCAGAGCTTTCCCCTGGAGGTGCTGAAATAGGTCATGGTCCCTGTGGAGAGGGTCCGTTCAAGGGCCTCTCTGTTCATAAAGGCAACCATCAACATCTCGCCGGTCCGGTAATCCTGGACCACTGCCACCACCAGGTCTTCGCCAGCAAGCTTTACCCTGAAATTCGCCCTTTCCAATACCTCCAAACCAATACCTCCTTTACGAAACCGGCCGCGTCATGGAAAGGATCTTGAAAAGGACACCCAGAGTTATAACAGAGAACACCACTGTGGCCACCAGCTCCCCCGGGGTAAGGGATGTCAATCCAGGCCGGACCTCCTCGGGTTTCTCCTCCAGGGAGGCTCCCTCCACATCCAGCCTCAGCCTCTCGGAGGTCTGGGAGTACTCATTCCCCAGTCGGTCCCTCCAGGTAACCACGGCAGGGTCTATGGGGTAGCTGCCCTCCTCGGTGAACCTCATCTCATACTCCAGGGTGACGTTCTCCCCTGGTTTGATATTGGCCAGGCTCTGTTCCCTCCTTCCCGTTATCTGGACAAAGGCCGGTGGATAGTCGTTGATGACCACATCCTCTGCCAAATCGTCGCCTATATTGGACACGGTGATCCTTACCATAATGGCCTCTAGTGGCCTCGCCATGGTCTTATCCAGTTCCTTTGATATCTTCAATATGGCCCCCCTCACCCGCAGGGGAACCTCCCCGGTAGCCTTCTTCCCGTCATACCGAACCTCATAGCGAATCGTGTAGTCCCCGGCCTTGGTCCCGCTCATCTGCAGGGGGAAGAGTATCGATTTGCTCACATTGATGCTCTCGTTGATCTCCATCTCCCCACTATAGACATAGAGGGTATCGTTGGCCCGCTTTACCTGGTACTCCACCTTGCCAAGCCACCTGCTGTCATTGGTTCCCACCTCAATGTTCTGGGGGTTGTGGAGGATCAAAGTCACATTCTCCAGGTTCGAAAATCCTGTGTTCTTTATCCTGATATTAAAAGCCCCTGCTCTCTCCAGGGTCACCTCATTGGCATAGTCAATCTCTATTTCTATGTCCCTCTTCGCCACCGTCACCCTCCGGCATGCACGGAGGGCCGGTATCACGGTGAGGTTGACGGTGGTATTTTTGGTGTGGAGGCCGTAGGCATCCCAGTATCTTACGACCACCGGGATCAATATGGAGGTCTCGTTATCTACCTCCGGGGTGGTCAGGAGGAGGTCATAGGTGATGTTGGTGGGAGTTAAATTCCTGTCCTCGGAACATCCAGGGTAGTACTTGGCCTTGAGGACTGGCTGGAAGTACTCGGTCTGACCTTTTAGAATCCTGCCCCCAGAGGCCAGAAGCTCATCAAGATTGATAAAGGTTGAGACATCGTGAACTGAATCAGAGGCATTGGCCAGGATCCTGACGGCCAAATCGAAGATACAGCCGGGGATGACCTTCCTTTCGGTTCCGTTGACCACAGAGACATTCAGATCAGGGAAGAGTCCCTTCAGGGTTTCCCCGGAATCGAATTTCACCTCCTCCAGGGTCTTGGTGCAGTAGCACGCGCATTTGCCCTCTGCATCGATGAAGGACCTGTTCAGGGCCTTGGTATCTATGTCTGAGTAGTTGACCTTTGTCACCAGTGATGCATTGCACCCCCTTGTCTTCACGGTGAAGGAATACGAAACGGTCTCCCCCGGTGCCAGATCGCCCTGCCATGAGGTTGGACCCTCGGTCTCAAGACCTTTGATGACCTCCTTAACAAGGAGGTTCTTGGCCATGGCGTTCCCTACATTGGTAATCTCCACCGTGACCTGGTCGGTATGGTTAATTGTAATGGTAGGTTTTTCTCCTTGGATATCCCATCTCCTTGATCCGATGCTCTTGTATACGGTCAGGTTTGGTGAGAAATGGGTGGTTGTTTCCTGGGAAATCGCCTGGTACTCGTTTCCCAACCTATCCCTGTAGGTAACCCTGGAGACCTCGATACACCCTATAGGGTCCTCGGAGATGACCTCATAGATGAACCTCTTCACCCTTCCCTCCGGAAGGTTCCCCTCCCAGGAGGTGGTCCCGCCAATGACAAAGAGGTCGGGGGCAGGGAGGTCGGTCCAGTTCACGCCATAGACGGGCAAGTCCCCGGTGTTGTTGATGGTGACCTGGACCCTCACAACCCTGCCCTGGTGGGTCAGGGTCCAGTTTGTGATCCTCCGTTCGATGGTCAGTATGGGCGGGGCGATCTCCAGGTCAACAGGATAGGTCTGGTTCCTATTGGTCAACCTGCCGAGTTCCACGTTCGTGTCCTTATACTCCAAGTCAAAAAAGAGGGTATAATTGAACCTCTCTGACCTGTAGGGGGTCCTGAGGCGATAGGTCCTGGTCTCCACCTCCCCTGGACAGAGGGAAGTAATGACGCCGGATTCTTCTGAAAGGACCTCAAAATCTCCGAATCTCGGCAGGATTTTCAAATCCTCTGCCCCCAGTTCACCGGTGTTGTTTAGCATTATCTCGATCTCAAACTCCTCGGTGGGCAGAAGGGAAGCCCTGCCTGTATCGGTCTCCAATCTGGTGAGATTGAAGGTGACATTCGCCCGCTGGGGGGTATATATGCTCACGTTGGTCTTGTTGGTCCCGAAGATGTTGTGAAGCTCAATTATCAGGTCATCCCTTTTGATCCTATTCTCATCCCCGGGCACAAGGGTGGCCGTGAAATAGGGGCTGGAATAGCGCAGGACCTCGAATTTGGCGGCCGAGGTGCCGAAGATGGCGGTCACCTTGATTTCAAGGTCATCTATGGTGGTGCTGTTTCCAAGGCCCAGAGGACCATAAAACCGCTCACTCCATCCGGGATATTTCCAGACCGTCGGCTGGGGGCATTCTGCCCAGGTAAGGGCGGGAACAAGTACCAAAAGGGCAAGAAGAATCCTAACTCTCAATCCCTACGACCTCTTCTAGATCTATCCTGTTCTGGTTTCCGGTTTTCAGTTCCTTTACCGTTACCTGGCCCATCTTGTATTCCTCCTCGCCAAGGATTATCACATGGGATATCCCCTCGGCATTGGCATAGGAAAGGGCCTTTCCTATCCTTCTTCTCATGATCTCCACTTCAACCGGAATATTTCTCCTCTCTCTCAGCTTCCGTGCTATCTTTATGGCCTCATTCAAGAGGCCCTTTGTGGCTGGAACCACCAGATATTTGGCTTTATTTACCTCATCGAATAAATAGTTGTCCTTTTCCAAGGCCAGAATCAGCCTGTCAAAGCCAAAGGCGAAGCCACAGGTGGGGGTCTCCCTGCCCCCCAGGACTTTCACCAGGGAGTAGGCCCCCCCGCCGCAGATCTGCTTCTCTGCCCCCAGTTTTGGGGCATATATCTCGAAGACCGTCCCCGTATAATAATCAAGTCCCCGGGCGATGCCCAGGTCCAGGGTGTACTCATCAATCCCGAAGGCCCTAAGCCTCTCTGTGACCTCCCCAAGGCGCTTCAGCTCCCCCAGGGGTCCCTCCCTTCCCTCCAGGAACCCCCTGGCCCTTTCCATGACCTCCTCGGAGCCCGCAAGATCCAGGATCCCCATCAGCAGAGTCCTGTCAGGCCCCTGGACCCCCTTGTCATCAAGGACACGCTCAAGGCCCTCTTCATCCCCCTTGTCTATGGCGGCCATGATCTCGCTCTGGTCTTCCTCCCTGACACCGCTGTCCTCCAGAATCCTCCTCAAAACCCCGATGTGGCCGATATGGAGGCTGAAACCCCTGAGGCCCAGGGCCTTCAGGACATCCACCGCCACGGCGATGACCTCTGCTTCGGCCTCCGGGTAGGGTGAGCCGATAAGCTCCAGGCCCGCCTGGGAGAACTCTCGGTATCTTCCGGATTGGGGGCGCTCGTACCTGAAGCAGTTCCCCAGGTAATAGAGCCTCCTGGGTTTGGGCCTCTGCTGGTATTCATTGATGTAGAGCCGCATGACCGGGGCGGTGAGTTCGGGGCGCAGGGCCAGGTCCCGGCCCCCCTTGTCCTTGAAGTGGAAGAGGTGCTCCTTTATCTCCTCCCCTGATTTCGTGGTGATAAGCTCCAGGCTCTCGTAGGTGGGGGTCTGGACCTCCCGGTAGCCGTAGCCCTCGAAGACCTCGCGGATGACCCCCTCCACATGGCGCCTCTTCTCCATTTCCTCGGGCAGCAGGTCCCGGGTTCCCCTGGGTCTCTTAAATGACATGGGATTACCTCTCTGAATCTCAATGATATAATTACATAATTAAAGGTATCGCTTCGGTCCGGGTTGGAATCCCCGAGTTAGCATGGCGACCCTATTCCATATGCTTAAGATATTCCTCCAGCATCTTCGGGAAACTGGTGCCCTCCACGTAGCGCAGGCCCAGCTTTTCCGCCCACTTCCGGATGCCCTCGTCGGAGGCGACGACCCCGGCATCCATCTCCTTTGCCAGGAGGAGCACGTCCAGGTCCGGCGCCGAGTCCAGGGTCCCATACCTCAGGGCGTTGCGGTACTTGGCCCTAAGTTCCTTGATGGTACTGCCCGTGGCCTCCTTGACCTGGTCCCTGTCCCCCCCCTTCATTATTATGTTGGCGCTCTCGTCCGATGCCACCCAGATCAAGGCCTCGGAGACCTTCATGCCCCGGTTCATGCGCTCCCGGATATCCTTGACATACTCATAGAAGATCTCGGAGGGAAGCTTGACCTCATAGCGGTCCGGGGTCTTCTTGACAAGCCAGGTATCGATCTCTGTGATGACCTCATCGCTGCACCCGTGGCGCTTGATAAAGTCGCAGAGCTCGTTGTAGACCGTGGGATAGGGGATGTGACAGCTTATATTGAGCTTCGTCCTGGCCTTGGCTATGAGGGATGTGATTCTCATTGTGGTGGTGCAGAGGTCCTCCTCACCCCTCAGCTCCTGGGCGGTAAGGGCCGTAGTATCCAGGACGAACCTCTGCTTTAGCTGCATGAAAGCTTTTACGCCCAGACACTATAAAAATCCTTTGGTAGGAGCCCTTCTAGCCCTGAAATCTGCCTGTTCCACCCCGTACTTCACAATGGGGCACCGGCTGTGGCACCGGCCGCATGAGACACAGTTTTCCTTTACCCTGGCCCGCCCCTCTGCAATCTCGATGGCTCCCTCCCTGCACTGGCCCAGGCACACGCCGCACCCGAAGCAGTGGGCCGTCCTCTCAAGGAGGCCGAAGACCCTTTTCAGCTTTTCCTCCCTCTCCCTTGGATCCCTTGAGAAGAACTCGAAGCACCCATCCCTGAGCACGATGCCGTCAAACTCGATGGCATCATCTCCAAGGACGCCATCAAAGACCCTGGACATGGCCCGCAGAGCCTCAAAATCCACCTTCACCTCGCCCCTCACCCGTCCTGCCTCCTCCACATACTCGTAAACCCTCCTCCCGCGCCCGGTGGCCCCCAGTTCCCTCCTCCCTTCAGGCAGCATCCTCCACCTCCAGGCACCTGTGGCGATTTCCTTCTCCCCCATCCCATGGGACTTGAGGATATCTATCCAGCGCCGCCACATGCCGGGATAGAGCCCATCTATAACCGCTGCCTCGGCCATATCAGAGGCCGGACAGGGCCAGCACCCCACCCGCTCCATCCCCTTGCCATAAAGGACGTTGGCTTCCTGGCCCTCCTTCATTAGGTAGAGCCACACGTGCAGGGAGGTCCAGTGCTGTATGGGACTTGCTCCCTTCTGTTTCGGCACCCACGGGTTCCGCCAGGTCCGCTGGCTCCGGGCCCGGGTCTCGGACTCGTAGGCCCGCTGTCCTATGAAATTCAGGACCCCCCCCGGGAAATGCCTCTCGATGATCTTGGCGGTGGGGCCCAGCTTGCAGACCTTGCAGCACCATCGGTAGTCCCTGCCAGGGGGACCGAAGTACTCAACCCCCTTGAAAAAATCCCCGCCTTTCCCGGTCAGGAGCTCGAAGCCCCCCTTCTCCCTGTACGCCCGGACGAAGGCCGTGGTTTCCGGGAACTCCACACCTGTGTCAACGAAGATCACTGGCACATCCCCCAGGACCTTCTGCACCAGAAGCAGGGTGGCCAGGCTGTCCTTTCCCCCGCTGAAGGCCACGGCCTTGGGTATGGA
Organism: Candidatus Hydrothermarchaeota archaeon; assembly: GCA_964534545.1. Classification (GTDB taxonomy): domain Archaea; phylum Hydrothermarchaeota; class Hydrothermarchaeia; order Hydrothermarchaeales; family JAADFM01; genus JAADFM01. The sequence goes on along the minus strand of CAZHQS010000019.1, from coordinate 5,840 downwards.
ACAATCAGAAACCTTCCTGATGAAGGACATGGCCTCCTCCTCGTACTTTTCCAGGACCTCCCTGTTGGCCTCCACCGCATCCTCCCAGTTCTGGCCGCCCTCCAGGACCCTGGGCGGGCCGGGCCTGCCATGCCTTCGTACCTTGACGAACATGCCCTTCTTCATCACCCTGGCCTCCTCCCCCGATACCATGCTCCTGCCAACGGCCACAACCCCATCATCGGAGACAACCACCACCTGGTCCCCCTTCTCGATATCCTCATCAAAGGAGACGACCCCGGGCATCAGGACGCTGGCCCCTTTCAGGATATAGGGCACCGCCGAAGGGTCAATCTCCACCACCTTCCTTCTGGATTCAGAAGATTCCCATATCCTCCGGGCCCCCTCCAGCCGGGGAAGGAAACTGTATCCCTGTTTTTTGACATCATACTCCAGGACCCCCAGGATCCGGCCGTCCATGATCACCTCATCGAAGCGGTCCATCCCCGAGGCCTTGTTCAGCACCACCACCTTGTCCTCTGGTAGTAGCCGGGTCCCAAACTGGTCCTCTACCGTTTTATTGATGAGCTCCACATCCCCCTCAAAGGCAGGTCTTGCATCCCCGGGGGGCGAAATATCGACCTTTACGGTTTTTCCCCCGCATTTGCCACACCGGACCCCCAGGACAGGGAGGTTGCAGCTCATACACCATCGAAGCTTGATTCTGCCGAGATAGGGCCCGCCCATGGCCAATAGCTAGATATATATCCTTTGAAAACAATTCCTAAAGGAAGGATGAGAAGGCTCGAATCATTCACGGTCCAGGGGAAAAACTCCATGCGTCACTGGACCAGGGTCAAAAACCCCCTGAGGGTATGCCTCAATTTTGTGATAATCTACACCTGCAGGTTCCTCCCCTCCCTTTCCCTGAAAAATGCCCTCTACAGGCTCCTGGGCATGAAAATCGGCAAAGATGCATCCGTGGGCCTCATGGCCATGTTCGACATCTTCTTCCCCGAACTCATCGAGATAGGAGACAACACGGTAATAGGTTATAATACCACTGTCCTGGCCCACGAATACCTGGTGGACCGGTGGCGAAAGGGCAGGGTGGAGATCGGCAAGGACGTGATGATAGGAGCCAACTGCACCATCCTGGCCGGGGTCTCCATCGGGGATGGGGCAGTGGTCTCGGCCTGCACCCTGGTCAACCGGGACATAGAACCTGGGGCCTTCGTTGGAGGGGTCCCTGCCACAGAGTTGAGACGGGGTGAGGGACCCTGAAAGGGAGGGCCGCCATAAAGATTTTCATCATAGTAAACCTCCTGGGTACCCTGGCCGGGTTCTATTACTATAAAATGCAGTTTGCGGCCACCCCGGTGGCACTGTGGTTCTTTGTCTCAGACTGCCCCAACTATACCCTCTTCTTTGCCTTGGCCCTTCTCTTCCTCCTCATGGGAAAAAGATACGATCTCTACTACTACCTGGCCTCGGTGGGCACCGCCAAGTACGGCTTCTGGACCCTCTTTGCCATCCTCTTCTACCGCGACTACTTCCTCTCATCAGAGAACCGGCTCCTCTATACCGGTCTTTTCATATCCCATTTCGCCATGATGCTCGAACCCCTGGCCATCCTCCACAGGGTCCGGGTCAGAGGGTGGTATATCCCTGTCTGCCTGGCCTGGTTTCTCTTGAATGACTATTTCGACTATATCCTAGGGGTCCATCCCTGGGTCCCCAACCACAGCATCCCGACCCTCATGTGGGCAACAGTGGGGATGAGCCTGGGATTTACCCTGCTCATATACCACTTGACCCGGCGGACCAAAAGGGCCCTGATTTTTGATTTCTAGAACCCCCACTCCCTAAGCTTTGCCTGGAGGTCGATGGCCCTCTTCCTGGCCGTCTTTATCTTGATCTCTGTTAGGGCTATGTAGTCCTTGATCCTCTTTTCTATGGTCTCGATATCCTCCTCACGGATCTGCACCCTGATCCTGGGATCGTCCACATCGGCCACCTCGATCTGTCCCTTCTCCACCTTCAGGGACTCCTTGAAATCATAGTACTTCTGGAGGCATTTGGTTATTATATCCTTCAGGCTGAAACCCCCCAGGAGGATCATGACATCCAGGGTGTCCCTCTCCTTCGAGGAGACTAGGCTCGAATACCTCAGTATCCCGCCCCTCCTGCCTGCCAGGTTCTTCACCGCCCAGTCCCGGCTGATATTTTCGAGTTCCTCCTGGGAGAACATGCCCTTCTGGATGTACTTCTCCGGGGCCACAACGATCATATAGGCCATGGTGGCCGTCTTGGGATCGATGGGGACCATGGGGCGGTTGATGGCCGTGTCCAGGGCGGTCTCGATGTTGAAGATCTCCGGGTCGTTACCCAGACTCATGCAGGGGGTGAAATGGTAGGTCCCTATATTCGACGGCAGCTGATAGTAATCGGCGATATCGATGGTCGACCGGGCCTGGCTTCCTCCTGGGGCGATCATCATGTTTATGGCCTTTATGATCTCCTGGTTGATCCTGTGGTACCTCTCCTCCTTAGCATGGCCGGTAATCCCAAGGATGCTTTCCACCTGGCTGTTGTCCACCAAAAGGAGCATGTCGGCGTTCTGCCTCCCCTCCTTCCCGAACTTCAGGAGCCTGGTGATGCCGCAGATGGTGTTGAAGAACCTCTGGGATGCCTCGAAATCATAGGGCAGGATCCCGAAGGCCATGTAGCTGTTCTCCCCAGGGGATACGGCCACATCCCCGTACTTCAACCGGTGTATTATGTAGGGGAGGGAACCATTCCCGGTGCCGCCGCCCAGGGTTGTAATCCCCATGATGACATCCCTGCCACCGATGCCCAGGTTGGATATGTACCGCCGGATGGTATCGAAATCCTCCCGGGCCTCGTTCTCCCCCACCTTCCAGTTGTTACCCGCCCCTGAGGGGGACTTGCCAAAGATGCAAACCTTCTCCCTTTTGATTTTCTCGAAGGTCTCCCTAAAGCCCGGGTCCTGGGAGAGAATGTACTCAAAGGTCTTCTCCGGCTTTACGTCCGCCGTTGAAGTGTTCAGGAGGAGCACCCGGTCCTCGATTACCGGGTTCCTGAACTTGGCATAGTATAAAAAGGAAATCCGATTGGCCCCCTCTCCGGAGGCTATGATGCTCCATCGTGTATTGTCATCCATCATGACGGCCTCAGTGTACCATTGGTTGTTATCCTCGTCTTCGGGTTTTTGATGTTATAGAGTATCAGGAACTTGTCGGCATACTTTATATTCAGGTCCTTGGGTGAGACCGATTTCTTTTCCTTGAGGTGCTGGGTTATGATGGGCTCCACCTTGGGATAGTTCTCCACGATCTTCAAAAAGGCCTTGTCCTCGTCAAGCTGGGCCAGGATGTGCACCAGGGCCTCTATGGCTGTCTCGGTGAAGGTGTCCAGAGGCTGTTTCACGTCCACCTTATCGATCAATCCCTTGATTTCTGTGTCCCGGGACCATAGCCTGGAAGATAGCTCATTGGCCTTTATGTCTCCTTCAAGGCTGTGAAGTCTGGTATCCAGCCTCTGTATAATGGCAGAGACCATGTTCTTGAACTTGGTTTCGTAGCGCTGGAGTTCCACCAAAAGGCCCGGGTCCTCGAAGGCCTTGATATAAGCCAGGATGTCCTCTATCTCGTCCCTGTCCTTGGGCGAGACGTGCTCGCTGTCCATGACCTTGGTGATCTTCTCCAGGTTCTGGATGAGCTTATTCAACTGCCTGGAGAAAACGTCGCTGACGATCTCCTTAAGCTTTGCCCTGGCCTGGATCAGGGGCTTTATATCCCCCTTCCTGGCAAACCTGATCATATCATCGATGGCACCAACATCCCCAAATTTCCTGGCCATCTCAGAAAGCTCGGTGGCCTCCCGGATGCAGAGCTCGACGATTTTCTCATAATCCTGTGACACCTCCTTCTTCTTCTCGATGAGCTCCCTCAGACCCTTGGCCGTCTTGGCCGCCTTTGTGTTGAACTCCTCCATTTCGTTGCTGATGGCATAGCCCGCCTCCTTCAGGGCCTCCAATTGGGAGTGAAGACCATCGATGAACTCCTCGAGTTTTGGCCTGTAGCTGGAGGCGGCAAGGGCCTCAAGACTCACCAGTCTCTGCTCCACCTTCCGGGACTCCTGCTCTATGGAGGTGAGGGTCATCTTCTCCACGGTACGCTCTATCTTCTTCATGTCGGCCGAGTAGAGCTTCTTCTTTATGAGCCCATCCTTTATGGAATCCAGGTTCTGGAGGATGTCGTTCATGTTTACCAGGTCCTGGGCCTCCTCTATCATCTCTCTGGCCATCCAGTAATCGTCCCTGATCTTCATCAGAATCTCCACCTTCAGCTTGTTGATGGTCTTATCGGTCTGGGTCTTCCACCAGGTGTAGAAGATACTGCCGAAGATGGCCAGGAAAAGGACCCCCATACCGAAATAGGCCACCTCGGAGACCCCGAATCTTAAAAGGATACCCAGGCCCAGAAGCAGGGTGACCAGAATGGCCAGAAAGGTTGCCACATACTCGTTCATCCCTGTACCTCCACCCCTCCTGAACCGATGGCAAAGTCCTTTTCGTACTCGTCCAGGACCTTCAATGTCACATCCTCATACTGGCTTGCCAGCTGGCTCATGACCTTCAGCCTGCTTATCTGGTTGGGCCTGTAGGTCAAAAGCACGGTGGCCGTGGCAAGGTTCCGTTTGGTCAGGGCAACCCCGAAATGGGTCTCCCCCAGGTGGGAGTGCTCCTCCATGACCTTCTTGGCCATGCTGGTGTTGACACGTCCGGCCTTGGTCAGGTAGGCGGGTGGAAGCCGCAGCAACACGAGGTTCTTCTCCGCATCCTCCACCCGGATATCCTCCACCGAGAGCTTCATGAAGGACCTGTAGAGAAGGCTTACCACATCGATCTCCTTGTACCCCCCTATGGGGAATATATAGTGGAGGAGATCCCTGGTCCTCTCGCTGGCCCTCCCCAGGCAGGCAAAGCCCGGTCTCTGCCTCTTGCCCAGGGTAAAGGATGTGGCCGCAATGGTATCCTTGAGATCGATCACCGGGGCATATCCCTCGAATTCCGCGGGGTTGATCCGCTCGATGGCCGTCCCCACCACGATATCCCTCAGGCTTCGGGCAATGTACTCGTTGTACCTCTGGAAGAGCCTCTCGGTACTCTCGGCATAGGCGATCTTCTGGTTGTCCACCAGGATGATGGAATCCACGTTCTCGCTAAGGATATTAAGGCTCTCGACGGCGTTCTTGGCCGTAAGCCCACCCTCGTGACTTGCCGGCAGCACCACCACGGCGATGGTGGGTATGCCCATCTCCTTTAGCACCTTGGCGATGATGGGGCTCGCACCGCTCCCAGTACCACCCCCCAGGGCGAAGATGATGAAGGCCACAGCTATGCCAATGCCCTCCCCCGCCCCCTTTACCTTGGCCCGGTCAAGGATTATATCCCTCAAGGAATCCTCGTGGCGCAGGGCGTCCTCCTCTGCCTTGGCACGGTTCTTCCCGTATCCTCCGCTTATGAAATGCTCGAAACCCTGGAGGGTGCCGCTTATAAACCCCTTGTCCCGGGACATGCCAATCCAGTATTCCCTGGAAAGGTTCTTCATGGTCTGGAGGTCCAGTGTGGCGGAGTTGATTGCCAGGGGCACAGCCACTTTGAACATGTTCTTGTCATAGAAGGCCGCATCGAGGATACCCCCTCCACACTGACCGACTCCGATAAAGACGTAGGGCATGGTTTACTAAACCTCTTTGAGGATATATTTAGTTTTCCCTGTATGCCCTTTTCCCTACCTACCCATGGCATCCAGGCTGGCCGCATCCACCATCCC
>CAZHQS010000018.1:0-21998 GCA_964534545.1 Candidatus Hydrothermarchaeota archaeon | reverse complement strand
TTTTCGGACTTCGTTTTCTTTTGTGATGCAACCCTTGAAGCCCTAGATGAACTATTTTGGTCTATCCCCGTCGCTGCCTTTTGTTATCTTCTACTACTCCAACCCCCCCCAGGGGCACAAAATCCTCGTAGGTAATCCCCTCCAGGTCCAGGTTCAGGTAGTACCTCAGGTGGGTGAGGCTGGTCTCCATGGAATCCTGGACCAGGACCAGGACCTCGGCCGGCGTCTCGATTCCCTCCCTGGCGCACTTGCCGCAGCAGAAGTTGGCCCCGTTTTTGAGGCGCTCCATGGGGATGTAGACCTTGCCCTCCTTCCTGGAGATGGCCCTGGCGTGGTCATTGCACAGGAGGTAGTTGTTGCGCAGGTTCAACATGGAACTATGATAAGTCCATGACCGATATTTAAACCTGTGCCAACAGGTTACATTTTTAAGTCCCTATGTCGGACATATCCACCATGCCGCGGGTCATCCTCCACGTGGACATGGACTCCTTCTATGCCCAGGTTGAGGAGAGGGAAAACCCCTCCATAAAAGGGAAGCCGGTTGTTGTCTGCATGTATTCTGGAAGGACCCCGGATTCCGGGGCGGTGGCAGCCGCCAACTATGTGGCCCGGGGGTACGGGATAAAGGCCGGAATACCCATCGCCAGGGCCAAGAAGCTGAAACCCGATGCCGTCTTCCTGCCTGCCAGGCGGGACTACTACTCAGAGGTCTCTGCCAGGGTAATGAACATCCTCCGGGCCTTTGCCGACGCCTTTGAGCAGGTCTCCATCGACGAGGCATATCTGGACGTCACCCGGGGGACCGGAGGGGACATGGCCAGGGGCACGGAGGTGGCACGGAGGATAAAGGCCCGGGTGAAGAGGGAAGAATCCCTGACCTGCTCCATCGGGGTGGGTCCCAACAAACTCATCGCCAAAATGGCGGCCAATGTCCGCAAGCCCGACGGCCTGACCACCGTCACGGAGGCCGAGGTAGCATCCTTCCTGGACCCCCTGCCCGTAAAGGACCTCTATGGTGTGGGTCGAAAGACGGCGGAAACCCTTAAAGGCATGGGGGTGGAGACCATAGGGGACCTCTCAAGGATGGATGCCCCGGCACTCATAGGAACCTTCGGGAGGGCCCGGGGGCGGTGGCTCTACGAGGCCTCCAGGGGCAGGGACGATTCGCCGGTGGAGGAGCGGGGAGAGAAGGAGCAGATAGGGCGCATGAAGACCCTCAGGGAGGACACACGGGAAATAGAAGATATCACCCCGGTCCTCGAGGCCATGGCCGAGGAAGTCTTCAGGATAATCAGGGAAAAGGGCCTCAACTACAGGTCCGTCACCATAACCGCTGTCACCGAGGACCTCAGGGGGCACACCAGATCCAGGACCCTGCCCTTCCATGTCCAGGACCTGGAGGTGATGAAGGGCCTGGGCAGGGAGCTTATGGAGGCCTTTCTCGCCGAGAACCCGGCCAAGGTCAGAAGAGCAGGGATAAGGGTCTCTGACCTCTCCAGGGCCGGGGGGCAGAAGACCCTCATGGAATTCTGACGGGGATGGAGCGGTCCAGGACCACCCCGTCCATGGAGACCTGGCAGGTATAGGCGAAGATCTCCACACCCATCCCCTGGGCCTCCTTCAAGGCCTCCGAAAAGGCCGGATCGGTCTCTGTATTGGGCGAGAAGGTCAGGGCATCGTCCCGCTGGATGACGAAGATTATACAGGCCCGGTATCCCTCCCTCTTGGCCTCGGTCAGGTGCCTCACGTGCCTGGCACCCCTCACGGTGGGGGCGTCGGGGAAGAGGGCGACCCCATCGATTACCAGGGTGCAGGATTTGACCTCCATGAAACACTCCGGGCCGCCACCTCGCAGGAGGAAGTCGAACCTGCTGTTGTGGTAGCGGGATTCAGGTATCACCTCATCGTACTCCTGGAATTCCGGGAGGGCACCCCGGCCCAGGGCCTCGGCAATGATTTTATTGGGCAGGCGGGAGTCGATGGAGACAAGTTTTCCATCAAGTTCCACTGCCACAATATCATAGGGGGTCCTGCGCCCTTCCCCTTTGGCGGGCCTCAGGAGCATCCTGACTCCCGGGATGAGGAGCTCCTTCATCCTGCCGGGGTTGGGCATATAACAGCGGACAGCCTTCTCCCCGACCTTGACGAGGGCGGCAAAGCGGTTCAGGCGCTGGATGAATTCACCCTGGACGGTATCGAGGAACATGGCCAAGGACTCTCTATGCCAGGGTATTTATAGGTGATTCAAGGGGCTCATGCCTGGGCCAGGTGACCATCATGCCCTGAAGAAAAGCCAGTTCCCCTCTCCGGCTTTTTTAAACCGCAGCAGGACGTACCTCCCTTTTAGTTTCTCCCCTCTGATCTCAAAGACGATCTTGTCGGGTTTCCTGTCCTCCAGGCGGAAGCTCCCCCGGTCCCATATCTCCACGGTGCCGGCGCCGTAGCGCCCCTCGGGTATCTCGCCCTCGAAATCGGCGTAGTCCAGAGGGTGGTCCTCGGTCTGGATGCAGAGGCGCTTGACCCCCTTCTCCTTCGGAGGCTCCTTGGGCATCGCCCAGGACTTCAACACCCCGTCCATCTCCAGGCGCAGGTCCCAGTGGAGGTGGGCGGCGCGATGCTCCTGGATGACATAGATGCCCTCACCATCGGGCTCCACCCTTTGTTCCTCCTGTCCCATGGCCAGTAAAGGGCTTCCTAACGTCTTTAAGGGTCGTAACCCTTATAAGACCACGGGAATAAGAGTCTTTCAGGTTACTATGAGAAAGGCCACAGCAGAGAGGAAGACCAAGGAGACCGACATAAGGGTCACTGTCAACCTGGAGGGCAAAGGCAGGTCCGATATCTCCACCACCATCCCTTTCTTCGACCACCTCCTGGACTCCCTGACCCGCCACTCCTCCTTTGACATTACAATCAAGGCCACCGGGGACAACCAGCACCACATCATCGAGGATGTGGCCATCGTCCTGGGGCAGGCCCTCACCCAGGCCCTGGGGGATAAAAAGGGCATTGCCCGCTTCGGCTTCGCTGCCGTGCCCATGGACGACGTCCTGGTCCTGGCGGCCGTGGACATAGGGGGGCGGGCCTACTGCAAGAACGGTGTGAAGTTCAGGTGGAAAAAGGTGGAGGGCATGTCCTCGCAGATGATTGACCACTTCCTGGAGACCCTGGCCCAGGAGGCCAGGCTCAACATCCACACCAAGCTCCTGGAGGGGAAAAACGAGCACCACAAGGCCGAGGCCCTCTTCAAGTCCCTGGCCGTTGCGCTGAAGATGGCCTGCGCAAGGACGGGCTCAGGGGTCCCCAGCACCAAGGGCGTCATCTGAGGCATAGAGTTCCCTTCTCCTGGCCTCCAGCAGGTCGTTTTCCCGTCCCAGGAACTCGGCAGCGGTGCAGACCCTCACTCCCCTTTTTTCAGCCTCCTTGAAGACAGGTGCAACCCTCTCTTTCCATTTCAGGTCCCGCAGGTGGTGGTGGTCGGTTATGATGGTCCTCACCCGGGTTTTCTCCATGATTTGTGTAAGGTTTTTCATGGCCTCCTGGAGGCTTTCGTGGGAGAACCTGTAGCCCAGCATGTAGGTCATGGGACCGTCGAGATAGAGGACATCCGGACTCTCATCCAGGATGAACCAGGTCTGGTCCCGGGTTACGGGCCCCTCCACATCCGAGGTATGGACAAGGCACGACTCCCCGTCCCTGATGGAGACCTCCGTGACGTAGCCCAGCCTGGAGTCGGCCCCGTGGCAGACCGGCGGGGAGAACCTCACCATGGTCTCTCCGAAGGCGAACTCCCTGCCGTCGGCGTACTCCAGGGAGGCCGGGATGCCCTCCAGGACCTTCAGGAAATCCCTGGCCCTTTTCTTCTGGCTGAGGTTTATCTTCTCGGTGGGGTGCTTCAGGAGGACCTCCTTGTCCCCGTATACCTCAGGCTCTTCCGGGTTGTGGTGGTCGTAGTGGTAGTGGGTAACACAGAGGACCTCCGCCTTTTCTGCATGGGCCTTTATTGCATCCCAGTGGTCCGCAAGCCTCTCCAGCTCCAGCCGGTGGGGTGGCAGGCGGTACCTGGAAGGGCCCAGGGCCACCCCGGGGTCTATGAGGATTCTGACATCCCTGGTCTCAACAAAGGTGGCCATGCTCCTGGTCCCCAGGGACTCGGCGGCGATGGGCACGACCCTCATTTCATGGCCACCATTATCACGGTATCATAGGTGAAGACCATCCTCCCACCCTCCCGCCGGAGGTTAAGCCCGGTCCCGTCATTCCCCATGGAGCCAAGCATGGCCTCTCTGACGGCCTCGGCGGTCCCGGGGGCGGGTCCGGCCCGGGCAATCCAGTCCTCCAGGTCCTGCTCCAGGGGCCAGTGCTTGACCTTGAGGAGGGTCAATCCGGCACCCTTAAGGAAACCCTTCATTTCAGAAAGGGCGTAGATTTTGACGTGGGACGGGTCCCGGAGTCTTTCAATCTCGTTCATGAGTTCCCTTTTTGCTCCGTCCTCCGGCGCGATCCCGTCCACCATGACCACCCTGCCACCTTCCTTTACCACCCGTGCCATCTCTGATACCGCCCTTCGGGGGTCCGGGAAGTGGTGGAAGGCAAACCTGCAGGAGACGATGTCAAAGGAACTCTCGGGAAAGGGCAGGTTCTCCACGTCGGCGGTCCTGAACCTCAGGTTTTGGAGGCCGGACCCCGCCTTCAGGAGCTCGGCCCTCTCCAGCATCTCAGGGGTGATGTCAACCCCCTGAACCTCCCTGGCATGGCGGGCGAACTCCAGGGCCAGAAAACCCCCACCGGTGGCAATATCCAGGACGGAATCCGTTCCCTTGACTCCGCTCAAGCCCACGATGGTACGGAGGTGGCGGGGGTCTGAGAAGATGCCCTTTGAGTATGAAGGGGCCCTTTTCGAGAACTGGCGCCTGGCCAGGTCCTTTACATCCATGGGATATATTTAAGATAGATTTATTTATAAGATTAATACATAATCGAAGAAGGTGATGCTGATTGAAGATCGTTATACCTGGCCCGGTTGAACTTGAAAGCCAGGTCCTCCTGGAGATGGCCCGGCCCGTGATGGGCCACAGGACCCCGGACTTTGAGGACATCCTCGTGAAGCTCTGGGATGATATGAAATACGTCTTCCAGACCGGAAACGACGTGGCCCTCATTACAGGTTCGGGGACCGCTGGGATGGACGCCGCCATATCCTCCACCATAAAGGAAGGTGACGAGTTCATCTGCATCGGGGGCGGGAAGTTCGGAGAGAGGATGGGCCTTATCGTCAGCCAGTACGGTGGAGTACCCAGGGACATCAAGGTTGAATGGGGTAAGGCCGTTGACCCCGTCGACGTGGAAAAGGCCGTGGCGGAGTCCGAGGCCAAGGCCATCACCTTGACCCACAACGAGACCTCCACCGGGGTACTCCACAATGCGGCGGAGATAGGCAGGATAGCACGGGAGAACGACATGCTCTTCATCATGGACGGTGTGACCTCGGTGGGCGGCGACGATGTGCAGACCGACAAATGGGGGGTTGACATCTGCATCGTGGGCTCCCAGAAGTGCCTCGCCGGGCCGCCAGGCCTGGCCTTCGTGGCCGTATCGGAGAGGGCCTGGGATGTAATCGAGGACAACCCCACCAGGAACTTCTACCTGGATTTGAAGAAGTACCGGAAGTCCCTGAAGAAGAACACCACACCCTTCACCCCTTCCGTGACCCTTATCTATGGCATGGCCAAGGCCCTGGAGGCCATCCGGAAGGAGGGGCTGGAGGCCAGGATAAAAAGGCACAGGAGCCTCGCCAGGGCCATGAGGGAGGCGGCGGTGGCCATGGGAGTGGAACTCTTCGCAGAGGAGGGCGCCTATTCCAACACCGTCACCGCCATGAAGATACCGGAGGGCCTCACCGACGACGACGTCCGGGGGCGCATGAAGCGGGAGCATGGCATCCTCATGGCCGGGGGCCAGGAGCACGTGAAAGGCAAGATTTTCCGCATAGGCCATATGGGCAATTTCACCCAGGGTGATCTCATGTCAACCATATCCGCTCTGGAGATGGTCCTTCTAGAAGGAGGTTTGGATTTTGGTCCGGGCAGCGGTCTAGCAGCAGCCCAGAAGGTGTTCTCGAGCTAAAAATGATGGAAAAAAGGATAAAGGAAGTCCTACCCGGTCTTGTTCTTGCCGGGCTGGTGGGGGTGGTTGCGGTAGAGCTGGCTGCGATTCATGTCTTCCTGGATTCCCTTGTCATCGCCCTTCTGATTGGAATCATCCTCAATTTCCTCTTCGGGGACAATCCGTCCCTGAAACCCGGGGTGGCCCTGGCCATAAGGGTCTTCATTCCCCTGGGCATCATATTCTACTCTTTAAAACTGAATTTTCTGGAGGTCCGCCAGGTTTCCAATGCCGTGCTGTTCCAGTTGATGGTCATCATCATCGTCGCCTTTATCGCTACAGGATACACAGGGAGGCTGATGGGAGTAAACAAGGAGATCTACCTCCTGGTGGGTAGCGGTACAGCCATTTGCGGCGCCTCTGCCATTGCTATTATATCCCCTGTGGTAAACGCAAAGCCCAGGGATACGTCGGTGGCCCTGGCGGTGGTCACCGTCTCTGCCCTGGTGGCCCTCCTGACCATGGAGACCCTTACAAAATTACTCTCCCTGAACGATACCGGGCTGGCAGTCATGGCTGGCTCGACCCTCCATATGACAGGGGTGGTGAAGACGGTGGTTGCGGGCCTGGATACCAGATTCCAGGACCTGGCCCTATCCCTTAAGTTCACAAGGGTGGCGGCCCTGATAGTGGTTGTCCCATTGATCAGCACCCTGGTCAAAAGAAAATTCTATGTCCACTGGTTTATAGTGGTCTTTGCCCTTTTCAGTATCTTCTTCACCTTCAACCCGGGTGCCAAAGGAGCGGTGAAACAGTACCTGCCCTTCTACAAATACTTCTTCCCCACCGCCCTTGGCAGCATAGGCCTGAGCACCAACCTGGAGCATGTGATGGAATCGGGTTTCAGCCCCCTCCTCACCGGACTTGTGGGTTTTGTCTGTGTGCTTTTGGTCTTTATAGCCGGGACCTTCATCATACCATATTGAGATGGGACCATGAGGCGATACAGGAGCATCACAAACAGGATAATCCTACTAATTATTGTAGCCACCCTCATACCCGTTATCCTCCTTGGAGTACATCTGGTGGATATCGCTGAAAAGGCCATGACCGGGGAGGACCTTGTGGTCAAGGAAGCGGTCGTCGCAAATATGCAGACCAACATCGCCGTCTATTCCGTCTATGCCATCTTCACCGCCTTCATCTTGGGCTTCTTCTTTGCCGGGTCCATCATCAAACCCCTAAGGGAGCTATCAGAAGCCTCCCGGAAGATAGCCCAGGGGGATTTCCATGTCCAGGTACCCCTGGTGGAGTCGGAGGACGAGCTGGGGGTATTGAGCAGGAGCTTCCAGGAGATGGCCGAGGAGCTGGAGCGGAGCTACAGCTATATCTCAGAGACCCGGGACTACCTCCAGAACATCATCAAGAGCTCGCCCGATGCCATCGTGACCTGCGACATGGAAGGCGGGATCCGGGAATGGAACAAGGGGGCCGAGGAGATCTTCGGTTACAGGGCCGGGGAGGTCATCGGAAGGAACGTGCTGGAACTCTACCCAGAAGAACTCCGGGTGGAAAGGGCTCGATGGATTGAGGCCCTGAAGGCCGGCCGGGCTGTGAAGAACAAGAAGACCAGGATAATCGCCAAGGACGGCAGGGTGGTGGAGGTGCTCCTCTCCCTCTCCCTGCTGAGGGACGAGGAGGACAATCCCATAGGCACCGTGGGGGTGAGCAAGGATATCACTGAGCTCAACGAGCTCCAGCGGGCCCTCAAGGAGTCCGAGGAGCGCTACCGGACCCTGGTGGAGACCTTGAGAGAGGGGATCTGGGTTGCCGACAAGGAGGGGAAGGCCGTTTTCTGCAATCAGGGGTTCTATGACCTCCTGGGCTACCCCTCCCAGGAGGTCCTGGGAAGGACCCTGACCGAATTCGTGGGGGAGGACACCAGGGAGGTCTCCTCCCGGGAGATGGATAAGTGGCTCACCAGCAAATCCTCCTCCTTTGAGACCGAACTCGTCACAAAAGAGGGCAAACGGCTGTCAGTGATGATCTCCGGCAGCCCCCTCCAGGATGCCGCGGGCAATATCTCAGGCTACGTTGCTGTCATCTCGGACATCACGGCAAGGAAAAAGGCTGAGCAGGAGCTGGCCATGACCACCACCCAGCTGGCCACCATCTATAACTCGTCTCCGGTGGGGATAACCCTGGTGGACAGGGATTTCAAGATCAGGTCCCTGAACAGGGCCATGGAAAAACTGACAGGTTGCAGGAGGATGGATGTGATAGACAGGCCGTGCTATGAGCTCTTTGGGCTCCAGGAGGTTTGTCAGGGGTGTCCGGTCCAGAAGGTCTTTGAAACAGGAGAGGTCCAGAGTCTCCAGACCAGCACCATACTGGGCGACCGCAACCTGGTATTGGAGAAGATCGCCGCACCGGTTCTGGATCCCGACGGCAGCATCGTCAGCGCCATTGAGATTATCAAGGATATCACCAAGGAAAAGAAGCTGGAGGAGGAGCTGATAAACTCCTACAGGGAGCTCCAGGAGACCTATTCGGAACTCAAGGAACTTGACCGGCTAAAGGACGAGTTCTTCTCCAGCATCTCCCATGAGCTTAAGACCCCCATCACCTCCATCTATGGATCAATAGACCTGATCTACAGCATGCACGACCTGACCCCCGAGCAGGAGGATTTCATCCAGCTCATTGAGAGGAGCACCACCAGGCTCAATCTCCTGATAGACGACCTCCTCCAGCTCTCAAAGGGGGATGGACTCATGAGGATACAGAAGCCCATGGAGTTCTCCCTGGGGGACCTCCTGGAAGAGACCCTCGGCGAGTTTGAGTCCCAACTGAAGATGAAGGACATCGAGCTTATGATAAAGGTCCAGGATGACCTCCCCCCCATCAAAGGCGAAAGGGAACAGATCAAAAAGGTCCTCACCAATCTCATCAGCAATGCCATCAAATTCAATAGAAGAAAGGGGAAGATTTTAATAGAGGCAATGGACAATAACGGAGAAATAGAGGTTTCCGTGGAGGACACCGGAATAGGGATAGCAGAAAGTGAACAGGAAAATATCTTCAAGAGATTCTACAGAGTGGAACGAGGAGAAGCAAAGCGATATCCCGGAACCGGCATCGGCCTATCCCTGGTAAAGACCATCGT
The DNA here is from genome assembly GCA_964534545.1 of Candidatus Hydrothermarchaeota archaeon. Classification (GTDB taxonomy): domain Archaea; phylum Hydrothermarchaeota; class Hydrothermarchaeia; order Hydrothermarchaeales; family JAADFM01; genus JAADFM01. The sequence continues at coordinate 12,724 of CAZHQS010000018.1, read as the reverse complement.
GGAGAGCCATGGCGGCCGCATCTGGGTGGAAAGCACCCCAGGTAAGGGCTCAAGGTTCACCTTCATCCTCCCTGCCAAAGGGAGACATTCGTGAAAGGAGAAAAGAAGATGGGCAGCGAAAAAACCATATTGATAGTGGACGATGAACCTGACATAGTCCAGGTCATTGAATTGATCCTAAAAAACGCGGGGTTCCATGTCCATGTGGCGACTACCGGAAAGGAGGGGGTGGAGAAGGCCAAGGAGATAAAGCCGGATCTAATATTGATGGATGTGATGATGCCCGAGATGGACGGCTGGAAGGCCTGCAGGATGATAAAGGAAGACCCCGAGACCAAGGACATCATCGTTTCCATGCTCACCGTCAAGTCCCAGGACGAAAACAAGGTCAAGAGCCTGGACGAGGCCAAGGCCGACTGGCACATCGCCAAACCCATCAGGGGCCAGAAGCTCCTTCAAACCGTCAGATGGCTGCTGGAGAGGCCAATGAAAAGAGAGTCCGGGGATTAGGTCCATGAGGGGTGGGGCGGCCCTCTTTTTGTCGGTATTTATCGTAATAAGCCCCGCCTTTGCCCAGGAGTTTCAGGCAGACCATGTTACCACCTGCGTCTCACCTGACTCGAGTCTCGCTGCCCTGACCCGGTTCCTTGACGGGGTTTCCTCAACCCTGTATGTCAATGTGTACACCCTGACCAGCTCCCAGGTCGCCACCAGCATCGGAGAGGTCGAGGCAAGGGGCGCCCATGTCATTGTCCTTGTGGAGAAAAGTCCTGTGGGAGGGATTTCCCAGGAGGAGAAGGTGGCCCTTAACATGCTCCTTGAAAAGGGCGTGGAGGTCTTCTTAAGCGACGACCCCGCCTGGCGGTTCAACCACGGCAAGTATGCCATCGCTGACGGCCGGTGGGTCTTCATCTCCACCGAAAACCTGGGCTACGGGGGGTTTCCAGAAGAGGGCATCTCGGGCAACCGGGGGTGGTGTGCTGTCATCCAGGACGAGGGACTTGCGGAATATCTCACCGGGATCTTTTTCCAGGACCTGAAAAATGCCGTCGAGGCCAGGGAACCCTTCACCACGGAGGCCCCCCCAGAAGTATCCCCGGCCCCTGCCTATTCCCCGGATTTTCCCCTGGGGAGCTATGATGGCAAGTTCATGGTAGTGCCAGCGGTGGCACCTGAGGGCGCCCTGGAGGAGATCCTGGACCTCATTGCCTCGGCCAGGGAGTCGGTCTACGTGGAGCAGTTCTATGCCTACACCTACTGGGGGAGGGGCAGGGAGGGGTCACCGGAGACCACACCAAACCTCTTCCTGGACGCCCTCATAGACGCCGCCCGAAGGGGTTGTGAGGTGAAACTCCTCCTGGACGGCACATGGTACAATGTGGAACGAGACGACCCAAGGAGCAATTACCACACGGTGAACTACCTTAACCGCATCGCCCAGGAGGAGGACCTGGACCTGCAAGCCAAGATCCTCGACAGCCAGGCAACCGGTCTTGAAAAGCTTCACGCCAAGGGCGTGGTGGTGGACGGGAAGGCGGTGCTGATATCCTCGGTCAACTGGAACGAGCACAGTCCCACCAAGAACCGGGAGGTGGGGGTCATCATCTACGGCGAGCCGGCCGAGTACTATGCCGGGGTCTTTGAGAAGGACTGGTATGGCCATACCAGGAAGGAGAGGACCCTGATACTGGCCCTGGGTGTGGTCTTCGTCCCCATCTCCCTGGTCTATCTTGTGAGGAGGAGAAATGAAGCCCATTGAAGTGTACAGGAGACTCTATGACAGGTACGGTCCCCAGAATTGGTGGCCCGGGGAGACGGCCTTCGAGGTGGTGGTGGGGGCCATCCTCACCCAGAACACGGCCTGGCAGAACGTGGAGAGGGCCATCGAAAACCTGAAAAAGGAAGGTGTGATGGAGCCAGAGGGGCTCTGGAAGCTTCCAGAGGATACCTTGGCGGAGCTCATAAGGCCCTCTGGCTACTTCAGGGTGAAGGCCAAACGGCTCAAGCATTTCCTGGAACTGCTCTACCGGGAATACTCCGGGGACCTGGAGCGGCTCTTCTCCCTCCCAAGGGATGACCTGAGGCAGGTCCTCCTGGGGGTCAAGGGTATAGGGCCAGAGACGGCAGATTCCATCATCCTCTACGCAGCGGAAAAGCCCATCTTTGTGGTGGACGCCTATACCCGGAGGATCTTCAGCAGGCTGGGGCTCCTGGGAGAGGGGATGGACTACGAGGAGATAAGGGGGTATTTCGAATCCCATCTGGAGGAGGACCTCCGGGTCTTCAACGAGTATCACGCCCTCATCGTGAGGCTGGGAAAGGAGGTCTGCCGACCGAAACCTTTGTGTAGGGGGTGCCCCCTAAGGGATAGGTGTAGGTACAAGGTGGAACCATGAGAAAGATAGAGGTTTCCGAGGAGACCTTCCGGCGCCTTGTAAGGCTCAAGAACCACTGGTCCTTCCACCACCGGAAAGTCACCAATCCAGAGGTGCTGAAGATCCTGGACGGGCTGAAGAGGGAAATCTTCGGCTATGGCAGCTCTGCATCCCCACAGGAGATAGAGCGGGTCTCAAGCCAGAAGTCCAGAGACCGGCTGGAATCCGAGATGGAGCGGTTCTCCAAGGGCGTGGCCGACCTGCTGGTATCTGGCTATGACTTCGAGCCGGAGTATACCATGGACGAGCACATTCTGAAGATGATTGAGGTGCTGGAGGACCGGGAGGACGTGGCAGCCCCTGTTTTTTGAAGCTTTTTGTCAAAAAAGCACCTGCCATGACGGCGCTTAAGTATTTATATCAGGAAGATTTCATATCGGCATCGATGCTACTGCTTGCTGGACTGAAAAACATCTTCACCCTGGAAGACCCGATAATCCAATGCATAAAGGATGAGCTCCACTGGATTCTCCAGGAGATTAAGAAGCTGAACCAGACGATATCAGCCCTGGAAAATCGCCTTGGATAATTCCCTATAAGGGGGAAGACCCCCCCCCGCTTTGCCTCCTTTCTCTCTCTCATTATTTAATAGGCATTGTTTCTTTAGTCCTTCAACTATTTATAATTTTTTTTCAAATCCTCCAAGAATCCCTTTTCATGATAAAATCCTCTCCAGTTTCCATGGCGCTTGATAAGCTTGGAGAGTCCCTTTCCGGTATTGTGAAGAAGATCACCCGGGCCTCCTATATCGACAAGAAGTTCGTCAAGGAGATGGTCAGGGACATCCAGCGGGCCCTTTTGACATCTGATGTCAACGTGAAGCTGGTCATGGACCTCTCAAGGCACATCGAGGAGAGGGCCCTGAAGGAGAAGCCCAAAGCGGGCCTCTCCAAGAAGGAGCACGTGGTCCACATAGTCTATGAGGAGCTGGTGGCCCTGGTGGGAAGGGAAGGGGGGTTCAGCCTGCCAACCAAGGCCAGGATCATGATGATCGGCCTCCAGGGCTCGGGCAAGACCACCAGTACCGTGAAGCTGGCGAGGTTTTTCTCCAAGAAGGGCCTCAACCCCTATATCATCGCCTGCGACACCTACCGCCCGGCTGCCTACGAGCAGCTGGTACAGCTGGCGGAACCCCTCAATATCAAGGTCTATGGGGAGCCCGGGAAGGAGGACCCGGTGGAGGTCCTGGAGAGGGGCCTTGAAAGGGCGGAGAAGGCAGATATCGTCATCGTGGATACGGCGGGCAGGCACAAGTCCGAGGAGGACCTCTTTGAGGAGATGGAGGCCCTGGCCGCAGTCCTCGACCCCGATGAGAAGTTCCTGATAATCGATGCCAACATCGGCCAGCAGGCAGGAGCCCAGGCCAGGGCCTTCAACCAGGCGGTGGGGGTCACGGGGGTCATCCTCACAAAGCTGGACGGCTCGGCCAAGGGCGGCGGCGCCCTCTCGGCCGTGGCTGAGACCAGGGCCCCGGTGGTCTTTGTGGGCCTGGGGGAGGGGATGGATGACTTCGAGGTCTTCGATCCAGAGAGGTTCATCTCCAGGCTCCTGGGCATGGGGGACCTGGCCACCCTCCTGGAGAGGGCCAAGGAGACGGTGGACGAAGAGAAGGCCAGGGACTTCCTCAAGGGGAAGTTCACCATGACGGACCTCCAGGAGCAAATCATGGCCATCAAGAAGATGGGGCCCCTCTCATCGGTCCTGAACATGATCCCGGGCATGGGCATGGCCATGCCCAAGGAGGTCTCTGCCATGACCGAAGAGAAGATGTCCCGCTTCCTCTATATCATCGACTCCATGAACAGGAAAGAGAGGGAGGAGCCCAAGATCATAAACGCCTCCAGGGTAAAGAGGATCGCCCGGGGCTCGGGGACCACCCCGGAGGAGGTCAAGGAGCTTTTAACCTACTACAAGACCATGCAGAAGGCTATAAAGGGCCTGAAGAAGGGCTTCGGGCGTAGGGGGGCTCCAAGGGGTATGGGGCAGCTCTCCCGGCTCATGAGGGGGATGAAATAGGCAAAACTTTATAAATGAGGGGTCTTATCTATTGACGGAAGTTTCCATTTAAGTAGCTTATATTAGGTCAAAGGGACGGTTGAATCCATGAAAAGATCAAAAGGTTCAAGACACAAGACAAGGTACAAGCTCCGGAAGACCCCCAGGACCAGGGGGATAATCCCTGTCACAAAGATGCTGAAGGAGTTTGACGTGGGTGAGAAGGTACACATCTCCATAGAACCCAGCGTGCAGAAGGGACAGCCCCATCCCAGGTTCCATGGCAGGACAGGTACCGTCATCGGTAAGCGGGGGCGCTCCTATCTGGTGGAGGTCAGGGACGGCAAGGCGAAGAAGGTGGTCATATCGGCTCCCGTACACCTTGAGACCCAGAGGTGATGCCGGTGATCGGGAAAAAGGTTCTGGATGAAAAGCCCATCACCCTGGCCGAGACCAGGGAGATAATGGAGAAGGCCCTGAAGGACGACGAGGAGCCCATCTACGAGCAGACCATCACCATGGAGTATCTCAAGAAGTTCGTCAAGCTGAAACCCGAGGAGGCCCGGGAGCTGGTGGAGAAGCTGGCCTCAACCAACGAGAGGATCAAGAGGGAAATCATCATAAAGCTTGTGGACCTTTTGCCCCAGGACGACGAGGACATCAGGGTGGTCTTCGCTAAGGAGAGGTATGCCCTGACCAAAGATGAGCTTGGAAGCCTTCTTCAGGTCATAAAGGAAAAAGCCTAAGGGGGACTGCTTTTATGGGTATGGAGGAGTACGGCATAGTCCTGGACTATTTGCCCCACGGGCGGCCCGAGGACGAAAGGCCCATCTACAAGAGGGAGCCCCTGGTCCTGGCCGTGGGGGAGAACTACATGACCCTCATAGAACTTATACCCAAAAAAGGGGTGGAGGTACAGCCCCACGAAAGGGTCTATATCGGTAAAGGCGACAGGGACAAGATCGAGTATGTCAAGAGGCGCATCGGCTTCAAGGACTTAAGCTCTGCCGCCCGCTCCGAGCTCCCCTATGTGCTGGAGGAGCTGGTGAAGGCCAAGGAGAAGGAGTTCGTCAAGTTCTTCAACGAGGCCCAGCCCATCAGCACCCGGCTCCACCGCCTGGAACTTTTGCCCGGCATCGGCAAGAAGCTCATGTGGGAGATCCTGGACGAAAGGAAGAAGAGGCCCTTCGAGTCCTTCGAGGACATCTCAAAACGGATCAAGGCACTCTCGGACCCCGTCAAGCTCATCGTGAGGAGGATACAATCCGAATTGGAGGAGGACACCCGGCTTGGGAAGGGCAAGTACAAGCTCTTTACCATCCCCAGGTCCAAGAGGAGTGAGAGGTGAATCTCCTAGGGGAGACACTTGATATACTCCGCAGATACAACATAAAACCCAGGGACAGGCTGGGGCAGAATTTCATCGTGGACGCCCAGGTCCTCAGGCGCCATATTGACTATGCCGGCCTCGGGGAAGGGGACGTGGTCCTGGAGGTGGGTCCCGGCATCGGCACCCTGACAGAGGGGCTGCTGGAGGCATCCGGGAAGGTCATCGCCGTTGAGAAGGATCAAAGGCTCGCCAGGGTCCTGGGGGAGAGGTTAGGGGGTGAGAACCTGGAGATAGTGGTGGGCGATATCCTGAAGGTGGAGGTCCCCGAGTTCGACAAGTGCGTCTCCAACATCCCCTACTCCATCTCCTCGCCCCTGACCTTCTGGCTCCTGGAGAGGGGCTTTGACCTGGCTGTCATGACCTACCAGCTGGAGTTCGCCAGGCGCATGGTGGCCACCCCGGGCACCAGGGACTACTCCCGGATCTCCGTTGCATGCTATTACTTCGCCCGGGTGGAGATCCTGGAGACCCTTCCCCCCGGGGCCTTCTATCCCAGGCCGGAGGTATCCTCTGCCCTGGTGAGGCTTGAGCCCAGGGACCCGCCCTTCCAGGTGGACGAAGGGGCCTTCTTCTCCCTGGTGCGGGGGCTCTTTGTCCACAGGAAGAAGACGGTAAGAAAGGCCCTCTACCATTCCCTGGAGGCCATTCTCGGAAGGGAGGTGCCCAGGGATGAAAAGAGAGGCATCATCGCCCGGGTGGAGGAGCCCCTGCTGGAGAAGAGGGTCTTCCAGCTGGAACCCCGGGAAATGGCTGAAATGGTAGGAATGGTCTTTGAAGATGGATGAGATAGGATTTGAGGGTTTCAAGTTCAGACTCCACCCCCAGGTCTACCCCCCGGCAGAGGACTCCTTCCTCCTGGCCAGGAACCTGGAGGTCCCCAGGGGGGCACGGGTCCTGGACATGGGCACGGGCTGCGGGATCCAGGGGATCGTGGCCTCCAGCAGGGCGGACGAGGTCCTGGCCGTGGATATAAACCCCCATGCGGTTTCCTGTGCCAGGGGCAACTGCAAGATAAACGGGGTAAGCAACATGGAGGTGGTGGAGGGGGACCTGTTCCATGGGATAGCTGGCAGCTTCGACCTCATAACCTTCAACCCCCCCTACCTCCCCCCGAACCCAGAAGACCCTCCTGACCTCCTCCAGAGGGCATGGGACGGAGGAGAGGGTGGCAGGGAGGTCACCGACAGGTTCATCTCGGGGCTTGGCCACCACCTGGCAGAAGGCGGCCGGGTTCTTCTGGTGCAGTCCTCGTTGAACGACCCGGAAAGGACCGTCTCCAGCCTGGAGGCCCAGGGGCTTGAAACAAGAATTATTGCAGAGGAGAGGTTTTTCTTTGAGAGGCTGTATCTACTGGAGGCTAGTCGTAAGGAGGAAGAAGATGGCAAAAAAACCTGCACGGATTTACAGGACGCCCAAGAAGCGCCTTTATACTAGAAAAGATTACATGAGGGGCACACCCGGACCCAAGATCACCATCTTCGAGATGGGGGACCTCTCCCATCCGGAGAGGTTCGAGCTGGAGATGTCCATGGTGGCCAAGGAGGGGGGCCAGATCGTCCACAACGCCCTGGAGGCCGCCCGCATCGCATCAAACAGGTATATGATGAAGAAGATGGCCAGGGACGCCTACAACCTCAAGATCAGGGTATTCCCCCACGTGGTGCTGAGGGAGAACAAGCAGGCCTCGGGCGCGGGGGCGGACCGGGTCTCAGATGGCATGAGCCGCTCCTTTGGAAAGCCGGTGGGTCTTGCGGCCAACGTGAAGAAGGGCCAGAAGATCATCACCATAAGGACCAGCCCGGCCAACTACTGGGTGGCCAAGGACGCCCTGAGACGGGCCAAGGTCAAGATGCCCATGCCCTGCAGCATTACCATCGACAAGGGAAAGGAACTTTTGAAGCTTTGATTGGCACTTCCCGGTGGGAAGGTCCTGGGGGAGGTTTTTCTGTTTATTCTTTGAATGGGTAACATCCCTTTAATATAACCTTATTTGCGATGTGACGTATAACGTCACAAAACCTTTTTATATCCAATTCCTTCATTTAAGAAATGTTTAAAGATGTATCACGTCGAGGAGGAGTACGACCGCTACGTGAAGTACTATGGAGGTAGGCTGGTTTCTGCGGACGATCCCTGCCGTGAAATCAAGGTGGGCCGCAAGGCCCTGGGGATAACCCAGGAGGAGCTCGGCGCCCTCTTGAACCTCAGGAGGGAGACCATCTCCAGGATCGAGAACGGCGCCATAAGACCCACCTTTGATTTTGTCATCAAGTTCTCCAGGACCCTGGCCGCGGCCAAGGTCATCCGGGAGCTCCAGGCCCTCTCAGAGGTCAAGGATGGCGGGATGACCCTGCCCGGGATCAACATCCTTAGGAGCTATTTCAACCTCCCGAGGAAGGACCTGGAGATGATCTCGGAGATAGGTATCAAGGGGTATCAGAAATCTAGGGCAAAGATATTGAAAAATCTGTAAGGAGATGTGGAGATGAATATTGCATGGTTTGAAGAACTTGGAAAGGACGATGTGGGTATTGTGGGGGGCAAGGGGGCGAACCTGGGGGAGATGACCCAGGCAAAACTGCCCATACCCCCCGGCTTTGTGGTCACCGCCCAGGCCTATAACCGGTTCCTGGACGAGACAGGAATACGGGACAGGATCAACGATATCCTTGGTAACACCAACGTGGACAAGTCCTCGGAGCTCCAGGCGGCCTCCAGGGAGATCCGGAAGATCATCGAGGAGACGGAGATGCCCAAGTCCATAGCCAAGGACATCATGGCCAATTACAGGAAACTCTCCAAGATGGCCGGTGTGGGGGAGGAATTCGTGGCCGTGCGCTCCTCGGCCACCGCCGAGGACCTGCCGGGGGCAAGTTTTGCCGGCCAGCAGGAGACCTTCCTCAACATCAGGGGCGAGGACGTGGTGGAGAAGGTCAGGAAGTGCTGGTCCTCCCTCTTCACCCCCAGGGCCATCTTCTACAGGGAGAAGCAGGGCTTCGAGCACGCCCAGGTCTCCATCGCCGTGGTAATCCAGAAGATGGTCAACTCCGAGAAGGCCGGGGTCATGTTCACCATCCATCCGGCCACGGGGGAAAGGGACAAGCTCATCATCGAGGCCGGCTGGGGTCTGGGCGAGGGAGTGGTTTCGGGTACGGTGACTCCAGACCACTATGTGGTGAGCAAGGAGACCGACGAGATCCTGGATAAGGAGATCATGAAGAAGGAGCTCATGTTCACCAAGGACCCCAAGACCGGCAAGACCATCAAACAAAAGCTGGACGAGGAAAAGGGCAACGCCCAGGTCCTCACCGACGAGGAGATCGCTAAGGTGGCGGAGCTGGGAAAGCGGGTGGAGGCCCACTATAATTTCCCCCAGGACATCGAGTGGGCCATCGAAGGGGAGGAGATCTTCCTTACCCAGTCCAGACCCATAACGGTCTTCTATGACGAGGAGGAAGAAGTGGAGGAGGACCAGGGTGAGAAGGAGATCCTGGTCAAGGGCCTGGGCTCGGCTCCCGGGGTGGGCTCCGGGAAGGTCTCGGCCCTCTTCGACGTGGAGGAGCTGGACAAGGTCAAGGAGGGGGACGTACTGGTGACCACCATGACCAACCCGGACATGGTGCCCGCCATGAGGCGGGCCTCGGCCATCGTCACCGACGAGGGGGGTATGACCTGCCACGCCGCCATCGTGTCCAGGGAGCTGGGCATCCCCTGTGTAGTGGGCACAGGCAATGGAACCGAGGTCCTCACCGACGGCCTGGAAATAACCGTGGACGGGTCAAGGGGCGTGGTCTACAAGGGGCTGACCAAGGTGGAGAAGAAGAAGGAGGAGGCCCCTGTGGTGGCGGCCACCAAGATCGTGACGGCCACCGAGGTCAAGGCCAACATCAGCATGCCCGAGATAGCCGAGAGGGTGGCCCCCCTGGCCGACGGGGTTGGCCTCCTCAGGGTGGAGCACATGATCCTGGGTATAGGCAAGCACCCCATAAAGTTCATCAAGGACGGCGAGGAGGAGGAGCTCATAAAGAGCATCGCCGAGGGCGTGGGGACGGTGGCGAAGGCCTTCTACCCCAAGCCCGTGTGGTACCGCTCATTGGATGCCCCCACCGACGAGTTCCGGACCCTCAAAGGGGGTGAGGACGAGCCCGTGGAGCACAACCCCATGCTGGGCTGGCGGGGCATCCGCAGGGGCCTGGACCAGCCCGACCTTTTGAGGGCGGAGTTCAAGGCGATAAAGAAGCTCATCGACGAGGGGTACAAGAACATCGGGGTCATGATCCCCCTGGCCCAGCACCCCGACGAGCTCAGGCGGGCCAAGGAGATAGCCAGGGAGGCCGGTATCGAGCCCCACAGGGACCTGAAGTTCGGCATCATGGTGGAGACCCCTGCGGCGGCCCTGGCCATCGAAAGGTTCATAGAGGTGGGCCTGGATTTCATTTCCTTCGGGACCAATGACCTGACCCAGTACACCCTGGCAGTGGACCGCAACAACGAGCGGGTGGCCCACCTCTATACCGAGAAGCACCCGGCGGTCTTGAAACTCATCGAGATGGCCATCAAGGCATGCAGGAAGGCCGGGGTCCAGACCTCCATCTGCGGCCAGGCGGGCTCGGACCCGGAGGTGGCGGCCAAGCTGGTGGAGTACGGGATCACCAGTATAAGCGCCAACCCGGACGCGGTGGAGACCATAAGGGAGATGGTGGCCCGCACCGAGATGAGATTGCTTTTGGATAGAGCGAGGGAGTAGGCCAGTCTAGCGCCTCTCCTCTCATAGGGAGGGTTTTTCTCTTAGAACTGGGTAGCAACAAGTTTCTATAATCTTATTTGGGACTGTAATCAAAACATTTATATATGCTTTTGATATTAATCCCAAACATGGTCAAGTATACCCTGAAAAAAAGCGAGCTCAGGATATTCCGGGCGGTCGCAGAGGGCAAGACTGGACTTTCAGAGATAGCAAAGGATGCAAGGGTCAGCATAAGCCGGGCCTCCCAGCTCCTTACTTCCCTTAAAGAAAAGGATTTCCTGAGCTATGAAAAAAAGGGTAGGTTGAAAGTAGCGGCTGTAAGCAATGCCAAGCATGCCTCCCTCTTGAAATCCCTGGTCCATTCCGGCTATCATATAGAGGACGTATTCTCCTACTCAAAGCTCGATATCCTCTTCTCCCTCCTGCCTGCTTCAAAGACCCTGTCCGAGCTTGCCGCCGAGACAAAACTGGCCCCCGAAACCTTGAGGAAATATGTGCGGGAACTGAAATACCGGACAGTGGTTTTTGAGAAACCCGGAAAGCGGATTTCCCTGTCACCCTATCCACCTGTCAAGGACTTTCTGACCGAATACCTGGGCTACGTCAACCGGAGAACCGCCGCGGAGATCCACAGGGATTCCATCCTGTTATGGGAGCATGGACGGGAAATAATCATCAGGATCCCCCTACCTCCCGGGGATGTTGAAGCTGCCCCCACGGGGATCACCGCCATGTCCTCCTATGGCATCGATATCATATCCAACTACGGATATTACTTTTACGCTCCTTATGATTACAGGCTTACCAGGGAAGACATCGCCCTCCATACCATCCTTTCTGGAAAAGATACCAGGAACATGTCCTATGCCCTTCTGTTGTTGAAGAGGGCTGGATATGAAAAAGATTCTTTAATGCAAAAGGGGAGGAGGTACCAGATGGAGGACCTGGCAAGAGAGATGGTCGCTTTTCTGGAGGGAGGAAAGGTGAAGAGCCCCCTATTTCCTCCAAGAAGGGAGTTCGATATCCTGTGCAGTCAATATGGGGTGAATTAGATTGGAATTTGCAAGGGATCAACTGCTGGAGAAGATGGCCGCCCTGGGGAGCAGCCTGCCCCGAAGGGTAAGGGTCTACATGATCGGAGGAGGGGCCATGAGTTTCAGGGGGGACAAGGAAAGCACCAAGGACGTGGACTGGGTACTGGAGGACCCAGAGGGTCTAACGGTTTTGATAGAGACCCTGAAAGGGCTTGGGTACAGGGAAGTAAAGTCCCTGCCTTCCGAATATGAGACCATCGGCGCATCTGCAATTCTACGGGATGATGACGGCTTTCAGTGTGACCTTTATCTGAGGCAGGTGTGCAATGCCCTGGTCCTATCCAAGGCCATGAAGGAGAGGGCAGAGCCCTTTAGGACCTTTGGCAACCTCGATTGCCATCTTGCAGCGAGGGAGGATATCTTCCTGTTCAAGGGGATTACTGAAAGGGAGAAGGACCTGGAGGATATGTTGAGTCTCTTGAGGAGGGGTCTGGACCACAATGCCATAATTGAGGAATGCGTCTCTCAGAGCAGGAACTCCCCAAAGGTCTGGGAGAGCTTCGTTGCCCTGAAACTTGAAGAGCTGGAGGAGAGGTTCAGAATCGAGGTCCCCTGGAAGAGGACCCTCAGAAGGCTTGCCGAGGATGCCATGGCCGAGACCCTTCTGTTGGACCTGATATCAAAGGGCAACCATACAGTAAAGGACCTGGCCAAGGCAGCCAGCGCCCCCGAGGCATGGATAAGAAAGGAGTTGAACCTGCTAACACAGAAAAAACTGGTACGGGTTGACAAAAGCAGAAGGCCCTACTGGTATTGGGCCTCCAAGCAATTTTGAGCCTGTCTGCGACCCCCATCCGGGGCTGAACCCTGGGAAAGGGCTTTTCTCTCTATGGTTGGGTTGGCCTTATGGGGGTGGATAATAGGGAGCCAACCAGAATTCGACACCCTTTTATCCTAAAACCACTTAAACAGAGAAATTGAAGATATAGCGTAGAGATGGGTGATAAGATCAAGAAATTAAATCCAAAAGAAAAAATCATCTGTCCTGAGAACCTGACAGTTGGGGACTTCTGGTCCTGGGCATATTCCGATATACTGAGCAATCGAAATCGCTCCATCTTTG
>CAZHQS010000017.1:0-22253 GCA_964534545.1 Candidatus Hydrothermarchaeota archaeon | reverse complement strand
ACCCCGAGACCGACGTGCCCCCGGTGGTGATAACCGGGGAGAGGCTTGAGAGGATTAAACAAAACTTGCCCGAACTCAGGGAAGAGAAAATAAAAAGGTTTGAAAAAGATTATGACCTTAATCATGAGATTGCTTCTCAAATCACGGCATCTTCGATCATCTTTACTGATGCAACAGTAGTAACTCTTCCAGCCTATGCTACTAAAAAGGATTTAATGACGGGCCCCAATTTGATGGCATCAGACCTATTGGAACTGATAATGGAAAAATTGAAAAGGAAAAATCCCAAGTTGCCCTCAGACCTACCTAAAATAGTCGCAAACACCATTACAAACACTGTTAGAGATCTTCATCGGGAAGGGTATAATCCCTACATAATTCCTGTCAAAAGCTATGTTGACCTTTTTCAAATGATCTCGCAGGGCAAAATCGCCAAGGAGGCCATCCCGGAGGTGATAACCAAACTCGCCGAAGACCCGGGGACCACCGTGGAGCAGGCCATTGAGGACCTGGGCCTTTCGGGCTTCGGGGAGGAAGAGGTTGCGGAAATCGTCCGGAGGGTGCTAAAGGAGAGGGCGGACTTTGCCAGGGAGAAGGGGATGGACGCCCTCAAACCCCTCATGGGCCCGGTGATGAAGGAGGTCAGGGGCAGGGTGGACGGCGGGGTTGTGGCAAGAATCCTTGGAGAGGAGCTGAGACGATTTCTCGAATAGAGCGGATGGTCCTGGAGCTTTTGGAAACCCCCAGCCCCACCGGGGAGGAGGGGCAGGTAGCAGAGATACTCCATTCCCATCTCGAAAGAGCGGGGCTGGAGGTGGAGACAAATAAAGGGAACGTAGTGGCCCGGCGTGACGAGGGCAGGGAGGAGACCATCATCCTCAACGGCCACATGGACACCGTGACCCCATCCCTGCCGGTAAAGAGTGAGGGAGATATCATCTACGGCAGGGGGGCGGTGGACATGAAATCCGCCCTGGCCGGGATAGTGGTGGCCATGGAGAAGCTAAAAGGGAGGGAGGTGGGCTACAACATCGAGGTCCATTTCGTCACCGACGAAGAGGGCCAATCCAGAGGGACCTGGAACCTCACCAGGGAGGGGGTCAGGGCCGACCTGGCCGTGATATGCGAGCCCACGGATTTCCGCATCGTCGTCGGTCAGATGGGGAGGGTCGTGTTTTTCGCAGAGGTATACGGGAGGGAAGGCCATTCCTCCAGGGGGGCGGGCGGGGCCAACGCCATCCACCTGGGGTGCCGGGCCCTGGAGGCCCTGAAAGACATCAAGCCCCTGAGGCATCCCGAACTGGGACCAGGCAGGATAACCGTTACGGGATTCCACAGCGGGGAGGTCTCCAACGTAATCCCTGGAAAGGCCCTCCTGACCATCGACAGGCGGCTGACCCTGGGGGAGGACGACGGCCTTGCCTTACGACAGATAAAGGACGCCCTGGGGGACATCCCCTCTAAAGTCTTTCCGGAAAAGCGGGAGACCCCCATATCCACCCCCTTCCTCTCCAGGAAAAACCCTCTCATAGAAGGACTGAAGAGGGAAATCCAGAAGAGGCGCCCCTGCCGCTACGCCACCACCCAGGCCACCACCGATGCCTCCTACTATGTCCGACAGGGCATCCCGGCGGTTATCTTCGGGCCCGGGGACCCAGGACTGGCCCATACCAGGGAAGAGCATATAAATATCAGGGACGTCGTTGATTTTACGGAGATTCTTCTAGGATTCTTAGAGGAGAGTTAAACCTTGTGCGGAATAGTTGGATATACAGGAAACCGAACAGCGGCAGAGGTGATCTTTGATGGTCTCAAGCGCCTGGAATACCGGGGCTACGACTCCTGCGGCCTGAGCACCCTGGACGGCGAGCTTAAATCCAAAAAGGATATAGGGATGATCGACGAGGTCCATGAAAAACATGACCTGAAGTCCCTGCCGGGTTCCACCGGCATCGGCCATACCAGATGGGCCACCCATGGAGGAGTAACCCGGGAGAACTCCCATCCTCACCTGGACTGCAGGAAGGGAATCGCCATCGTCCACAACGGCATCATATCCAACTACCGTGAGTTGAGGGAGGAACTGACTGGAAGGGGTCACCGGTTCAGGTCCGATACCGATACCGAATGCATCGTCCACCTCATCGAGGACGCCTACGACGGGGACCTGAGAACCGCGGTCCTGGAGGCCCTCAGGCAGGTGGAGGGCAGCTATGCCCTCCTGGTCATCTCCAAGGATGAGCCAGACAAGATCATGGCCGCAAGGCACGAGAGCCCCCTGCTGTTGGGCATAGGAGAGGGTGAGATGTTCGCTGGCTCTGATGTGGCCTCCTTCCTGGAGCACACCAAGAGGGTCATCCCCCTGGACGACGGGGAAGGTGCAGTGATCACCCCTGCGGGCTACCAGGTCTTCAGCCTCAGGGACGGCTCCCCCCTGGAGAAGGAGGTCATGGAGATCGACTGGGACATGGAGATGGCGGAGAAGGAGGGGTACCCCCACTTCATGCTGAAGGAGATCTTCGAACAGCCGCGCACGGTTACCGAGGCCCTGAACGTCTATCCAGAGGACATCCTGGGCCTCGCCCGACTGATAAAGGATGCTGACAGGGTCTACCTGTCGGCCGCAGGCACCAGCCTCCATGCCGGAAAGACCGCCGAGTACTGGTTTGCAAAACTCTGCTCGAAACCCGTCACCGCCATAGACTCCTCAGAGCTTGCCGAGATGGGGGTCATAGATGAGAATACCCTGGTCATCGGGATTACCCAGTCCGGGGAGACCTACGACACCCTGGCCTCCCTGCGCTTTGCCAAAAGAAGGGGGGCAAAGATCGCCACCATCGTCAATGTCCTCGGCTCCACGGCCACCAGGGGTGCCGACCACGTCATCCTCCAGGGTTCGGGCATCGAGATATCGGTCTGCGCCACCAAGACCTTCACCAGCCAGCTCACCATCCTTCTGCGCACCGCCCTGGCTTTGGCAAGGCTTGAGGGTAGGGCAGAGAAAAAAATCGAAGGGGAACTGGAAGGGATACCTGAGGTTATCGAGGAGACCCTGAACCTCAACGACGAGATAAAGCGGATTGCCGAAGAATACTGCACCGTAGGCAACTACCTCTACATCGGCAAGGGGATAAACAACCCCTCGGCCCTGGAGGGTGCCCTGAAGTTCAAGGAGATCACCTATCACCACGCGGAGGGCATGAGTGCCGGACTCCTCAAACACGGCACCATCTCCCTCATAGACGATGATATGGTAACGGTGGCTATCGTTCCAGCCTCGGGGGAGAACCGCCTCAGGATCCAGAGCAACATCCAGGAGGTAAAGGCCCGGGGCGGGGTGGTGGTCAGCATCACCTCCGGCAAACCAGTGGAGCAGTGCGATGCCAGCATCGTGGTCCCGGAGTGCAGCGAGGTCCTATCACCCCTGGTCTTTGCGCCGGCCTACCAGCTCCTGGCATACCACACCGCCGTGCAACTTGGCCGCAACGTGGACAAGCCCAGGGCCTTGGCCAAGAGTGTCACGGTGGAGTAGGCTGCCGGGACACTACATGGATGGCATATCTTCTGCGCTGACGGTCTTTATCCCGCTCCTGGCCAGGACCTCTTTACCCTTCTCCACGTCGTCCACCCTGGTTATCAGGACGGCATGCTCCCTGTCCTTGGTCACGAAGGCATAGGCGTACTCGATGTTCACCCCTTCATCACCCAGGATGTCGGCGATCCTGGCCAGGCCCCCGGGCCTGTTCTCCATCTCGATGCCCAGGACATCGGTGACCTTGGCCGTCAATCTCGATTCCTTCAAAGCCTTCACCGCCCCCTCGGGGTCCTCCACGATCATCCTGATGATGCCGAAGTCCCCCACCTCGGCTATGGAGAGGGCGCGGATGTTTATCCCGGCATCTCCCAGGGCGTGGGTGACCTTGGAGAGTCTGCCGGGCTTGTTCTGCACAAAGACCGAAACCTGTTTCAACGTCATTTTTTAACCTCCTAGTTCTCCTTCCTCAGGTCCACCACCCGGACCGCCTTGCCGGGGCTTCGGGGAATGGACCCTGGCTCCACTAGCTCCACCTTGGCCCCCACGTTCAGCACAGCGGCCAGTTCCTCCTGGACCCTCCTCTGGAGGGCCACCATGTCCTTCATCTTGTCAGAGAAGGTCTCTTCTGTGACCTCCACCTTGACCTTCAGGGTATCCAGGATGTCCCGGTCCACGATTATCTGGTAGTTATCCCCGATCCCGGGTATCTTCATCAGCACGTGCTCCACCTGAGACGGGAAGACGTTGACCCCCCGGATTATCAGCATGTCGTCGCTTCTGCCCATAATCCTCATCATCCGTGGATGGGTCCGCCCGCACCGGCAGGGTTCCTCACTCACCACCGATATGTCCCTGGTCCGGTAGCGCAACAAGGGCATGGCCTCCCTGGTGAGGGTGGTGAAGACCAGCTCGCCCTTCTCCCCCGGCGGCAGCACCTCCCCGGTCTCGGGGTCGATGACCTCCATGATGAAGTGGTCGGCCCAGATGTGGAGACCGTCCTGGTACTCGCACTCCATGCCCACCCCCGGGCCCCAAATCTCGGAGAGGCCGAAGATGTCCATGGCCTTCATGTCCAGGGCCTTCTCTATCTTCTTTCTGGTGGCCTCGGACCAGGGTTCGGCCCCCAGGATGCCCAGGCGCAGGTAGAAGTCCTTCTCAGGGTCCAGCCCCTCCTTTTTGGCCTCCTCGGCCAAGTAGAGGGCATAGGAGGGGGTGCAGCAGATGATGGTGGATTTCATGTCCTTGAGGATGGTGAGCTGCTTCTTGGTGGGGGTCATCCCCCCGGCGGCGGGGATGGTGGCGGCCCCCAACTCCTCGCAGCCGAAGTGGAGCCCCAGGCCCCCGGTGAAGAGACCGTAACCGTAGGCCACCTGGATGATGTCCTCCGGGGTCCCGCCGGCGCAGACGAGGCCCCTGGCCATGATCCTGGACCAGGTCTCGATGTCCTTCTTGGTGTAGGCCACCACGGTGGGTATGCCGGTGGTGCCCGAGGAGGAGTGGAACCTCACTATCTGGCTTAAGGGTCTTGCCAGGATGCCGTAGGGGTAGTGGTCCCTGAGGTCATCCTTTACCGTAAAGGGGATCTTATGGAGGTCCTTCAGCCCCTTGATATCCTCCGGTTTAAGACCCTTCTCATCGAACCTCTTCTTGTACATGGGGACGTTCTCATAGCAGTATTGAACGACCTTCCTCAGCCTCTCCTCCTGGAGTCTTTTCAGCCTCTCCAGGGGCATGGTTTCAATCTCCTTTTCGAAAAACAATTCGGCACCTCCTAATCTTCATCGCGGAGGTCCAGGATGCGCTCTGCCTTGCCCTGGCTCCTGGGGATGGAGCCCGGCTCCACAAGGCTCACCTCCGCCTTGAGGTCAAGGCTTGATTTGAGTTCCGCCTCAAGCCTCTTTTTGAGATTCACGATATCCTTAACATCAGAACCAAAGATCTTCTCGGTGACCTCGATGTTCACCTTGAGGACGTCCAGGACCCCGGCCCTGTCCACCACTATCTGGTAGTGCTCCCGGACCTCCGGGAACTGGAGGAGGACGTGCTCCACCTGGGAGGGGAACACATTGACGCCCCGGATTATCAGCATATCGTCGCTGCGGCCCATGATACGTCCTATCCTGGGATGGGTCCTGCCGCAGGGGCATTCGTCCTCGTAGATGTAGGAGATGTCCCCGGTCCTGTACCGCAAGAGGGGCATGCCCTCCTTCTGGAGGGTGGTGAAGACCAGCTCGCCCTTCTCCCCGGGTCCCAGGCTCTCCCCGGTCTCGGGGTCGATGACCTCCAGGAGGAAGTGGTCGGACCAGACATGGAGTCCGTCCTTCTCAGAGCACTCCACGGCCACCCCGGGGCCGCACAGTTCCGAGAGGCCGTAGTTGTCGAAGGCGTTGATTCCATAGATGTCCTCGATTTTGCGCCGCATCCTCTCGGACCAGGGTTCTGCCCCGAAGATACCGGACTTGAGGCCCAGGTCCCAGACATCCAGGCCCTCCTTTCTGGCGTACTCGGCTAGGTAGAGGGCGTAGGTGGGGGTGGAGGAGAAGGCCGTCACACCCAGGTCCTTCATGGTCATGAGCTGTTTGCGGCTGTTGCCCACCCCGGAGGGTATCACGGCGGCCCCGATGCGCTCGGCGCCATAATGGAAGCCCAGGCCCCCGGTGAAGAAGGCGTAGTTGTAGATGAGCTGGACGGTGTCCTCCCTTGTAACCCCGGCGGCGGTGAGGACCCTGGCCATGAGATCGGCCCAGTTCTCGATGTCCTTCCGGGTGTAGGCCACCACCGTGGGTTTTCCCGTGGTGCCTGAGGAGGCGTGGTATCTGAGGATTTCCTGGGGCGGGACGGCCAGGAGACCCAGTGGGTAGTTGTCCCTTAAGTCTTTTTTATAGGTAAAAGGCAGCTTTTCCAGATCGGAAAGGCCCTTGACATCCCCGGGTCTAAGGCCCTTTTTATCCATGACCTTCCGATAATAGGGTGAGTTGGTGTAGACCCTTTCCACAAGGGCCTTTAATCTCCTCTCCTGGAGGCGTTCCAGGGCCTTCCTTCCCATGGTCTCTGACTTCTTGTCCCAGTACATTTTCACTACCATATTAACCAGTTTGCATAAATATTTTGCCAGTTCAAGAAGGGGCACATTTATCCATTGTTGCACAAAAACGGTTATTCTCGGTTGGGCCACAACAAAACATATTTATGTATAAGAGGCATAACCGTGCTAGAAAATAACATGGAACAAAGGAGGTAGAAAGAGTGAGAAGAGGTATTATGCTAGTACTTCTGCTCTTTGGCGTCCTGGCAGGATGTACAGGCGCCAAGGAGAGCACACCGGAGGCCGCTGCCCCCGCCCACGAAGGCGGTGCCATGGAGGAGGCAGCGGGACCGGATTCCATAAAGATAGGCGTGGTCCTTCCCCTGACAGGGCCCGCCAGCTCCACAGGCAACGACATGTGGTGGGCTGCCCAGATGGCGGCCGAGGAGATAAACGCCAAGGGCGGCGTTAATGTGGGCGGCAAGATGGTGCCCATCGAGCTGGTTGCCGGCGATACCGAGACCAACCCTGACAAGGGCGTGGAGGCGGTGACCAGGCTTGTCCAGCAGGAGGAGGTGGATCTGCTGGTAGGCGGCTTCTCCAGTGCCATCACCTATGCGGACTCGGTGATTGCCGCCGAGGAGGGGGTGCCCTTCGTGATAACCGGCGCTTCCGCACCCATCATCACCCACAGGACCGACATCGACACCTCGTGGTTCTTCCACCACTGCCCCACCAGTAACGACTACCCCTACTGGACCCTCAAGTTCGTCAACGAGGTGGTCCGCCCGGCCATCAACGAGAAGTTCGGCTTCCCTGAGGACAGGAAGCTCAAACTGGCCGTGGTCTACCAGGAAGGCAAGTACGGTGCCGGAGTGGTGGCCGGGGTCAAGAAGGCCCTGGAGGAGAACCCTGACTGGCTCATCGAGCTGGTGGCCGAGGAACCCTTCACCCGCAGCGAGACCAACTTCCAGACTGTTTTGACCAAGGTCAAGGACGCCAATCCCGATGTGGTCTATCCCGCCACCTTCATCAACGAGCAGGTGCCCCTGGTGACCCAGGGCAGGCGGGACGTGGGCCTGAACACCATCTACCTGGCGGTAGAGGCCACCGACGACCCGGACTACTACTCCGGTGTCGGGGAATGGGGCGCGTACTCCATCCAGGAGACCAGGTTCAGCCCCTATGCCGTGCCCAGCGGACCCATACAGCCGGCGGTCAACAAGTTCAGGGAGGACTTCAAGGCCAAGTATGACAAATTCCCGTCCATGATGGGTGCTGGTACCTATGAGGGCATCTACATAGCTGCCGATGCCATCGAGAGGGCCGGGACCCTGGACAAGGAGGCCGTCAAGGCCGCCCTGGCCGAGACCGACCTGCCCGAGATGGTGGAGGCCATGGTCGGAGGCCGGATAACCTTCACCGAGGACTTCAGGGAGAGCAAGTTCCAGCTCTACATGAGCCAGCTCATCTGGGACGACTCGGTGGGCGAGTGCCGGCCCAAGATCGTCTGGCCTGACGAGCTTAAAGAGCAGGACTTCCAGCTCCCGGACTGGTACGAGCCCGGGGCGTGAAGGGAACAGCAAGGGGTTTCCCAAACCCCTTTTTCTCTTTTTTATTTCTCTTGACAAAAACTAATTTATACCAGCCTTTGATTAACTGGTTGCGATGGCAGATATAGGAATCCTGCTCCAGGTGACCCTGTGGGGCATCTTCGCAGGTTGTATTTACATACTCCTGGCCACAGGGCTCACCCTCATCTTCGGGGTCATGAAGGTGGTGAACTTCGCCCATGGAGAGTTCCTCATGCTGGGGGCCTTCCTCTCTTTCTTCGCCGCCACCATCCTGGGGGTCCATCCCTACATCGCCATCTTCATCGCCATGGTCCTCATGGCGGTCCTGGGCATTGCCACCGAGAGGCTGTGTTTTCGGCCCATCCTGGGCACCGGCAAACTCAACGAGATCATCGTCTCCCTGGGTCTCATCCTCATATTCCAGAACATGGTGGCCCATGTCTGGGGCAACGACGGTAAATCCATCCGCAGCCCCTATGAGAAGATTACTTTCCCCCTGGGACCGGTGAACATGCCCCTGGACTACATCATCATCATCCTGGCCACAGTGCTCATACTGGTCTCCCTCTACCTCTTCCTGAACCGCACCGGCATCGGGCGGGCCATGCGGGCCACAAGCCAGAACCGGCAGGCCGCCAAGCTCATGGGCATCAACGTGGAGCGCATCGACATGCTCAGCTTCGGCCTGGGCTCTGCCCTGGCGGCCTTCGGCGGGGGTTTGTGGGCGGTCAGCGGTCAGGTCTTCGACTATCAGTCGGGTTCTGTCCCGGCCATCAAGGCCTTTGCCATTATCATCATCGGGGGTCTGGGCAGCATCCCGGGGGCCATCGCCGGGGGGCTCCTCTACGGCCTGGCCGAGAACTTTGCGGCCTACTTCCTGGGGGCGGCATGGAAGGACGCCACCTCCTTCATCCTCTTAACCCTGGTCCTGACTTTCAGACCCACCGGCCTTTTCGGAGGTGAGGAATGATGGGTCTCTTGACCCTGAAACGGGCCCTGGGGCTTCTGGCCCTTCTCGCCGCCCTGGCCCTTCCCTTCCTGTCGGACTTCGACAGGTTCATCCTTCTTTTTTCTGGCGGTGTGCTCATATCCATCATCTATGCCTCCAGCTGGAACCTCCTGGCCTTCTCGGGCCAGGGGAGCCTGGGCCATGCCGCCTTCTTCGGCATCGGGGCCTATACCTCGGCCATCCTCACCGCCAGGTGGGAGGCCAGCCCCTTCATCACCATGTTCTTCGGAGGCGCCCTGGCGGCCCTGGCGGGCCTCTTCGTGGGCCTTCTGTGCGTGAGGCTCCGGGAGTGGTTCCTAGCCATGGTGACCTTCGGGGTCCCCGTCATCCTGACCTCTCTGACGGTGACCCATATCAGTCCCATCCCGGGCACCGGCCCAGTCAGGGACCTCCTGAACGCCGTCCTGGGCAGAGTCTCCTCGGTCCAGAGTATCCTGGGGGGTCATGACGGCCTCTTTCCCAGGGCGGTCTTCAGCAGGGACTTCGCCAAGGAGGTGGCGGCCTCCTACAATTCCATGACGGGGGCCAGCCTGAGCTACAAGGTGGCGGCCTCAGCCGCAGAGTACTACGTGCTCCTGGCCCTGACCCTGGCCATCATCCTGGTCATCCACATCATCCTGAAGACCAAACCCGGCTTCGCCCTGGCGGCCATCAGGGAGAACCAGCTGGAGGCCCGCAGCCTGGGGGTGAACACCACCAAGTACAAGCTCCTGGCCTTCGTCATGTCCACCTTCATAGCCGGTATGGCCGGGGCCTTAAACGCCCACCACATAAGGTACGTCAACCCGGCGGTCTACAGCATAGACAACTCCTTCAACCCGGTCATCTACTGCATCGTAGGGGGGCTGGGAACCCTGGAGGGTCCCATCATAGGGACCGTGGGCATATCGGTCCTGAACGAGGTACTCAAAGGCTGGGGTCTGACCTACCTGAAGAACGTCATCATCGGGACCATCATCGTGGTGACGGTCCTCTTTGCTCCCCAGGGGCTGGGTGCCTTCCTCAAGGCCGAGAAATGGTCCGGGATATGGAAGCGGGCCAGGGGATGGGGCAGGACCGGCTAGATACCCGGGTAGGTCTCCTAGGCGAACTTCCTCAACTCGGCCTCGTCCATCTCAAGTTCCTGGGCAAGGACCTTGGGGGAGGCCCCGCTCTGTTTCAGGGTCTCCTTCATGTACTCCTCGTAGGTGGTTCCCTCTTCCCAGCACTGATAAAAATGGTCCCTCAGGATGGCGGAGAGTCCTTCAGAGGGGATACAGGAACCCTTTTTGGTGGCCTGCTTCTCGCCTATGCTTTCAGGGATTCCAATCACCGATATCTTCCCGTCCACCACGGTATACCGGAAATCCACTGTCTGGGGGCATCTCACGTAACGGACCTCGGCCCCCGCCTGGGTATACAGCCAGCCCACGTGGAGCCTGTCGGGGAACTTGGGCATTATGTATCTTACCTTCACCCCTCTTTTGGCCAGCCTCTCGATGTTGTTTATTATCTCCCTGACCCTTTTTTTGCCCTCATCGGTAGGCATCCTGCCGGTTATGCTCCCTAGGACCTCTTCTGTGGCGTCTATCATGCTGTCCGTTACGGTTATGAAGTATTCGCGGCGTGACAGCATCTTTGTGGCCCTGCCCACCTCCATGATGAGCCTGTCCCTCCCCCGGCCTTCCTTGATGCTGAAAATCAGCAGGACCAGCGTGAAGACGAGGAGGACCGATTCCAGTAGCAACAAACCTAACTCAATATCGCCTGTAGGTGCCATAAAACCCAGATAATCCTTCTCCCGGTCATTATAAATAGATTCTCGTCAACCCCTAGATCCCCAGGTATGCCTCCTTCACCAGGGGGTTTTCCAGGAGGGCCTTCCCGTCATCCTCCATGGTGATCCTGCCGGACTCGATGACATAGCCCCGTTCTGATATGTTGAGGGCCTGTTTTATGTTCTGGGCGCAGATGATGAGGGTGAGGCCCTCCCTCTTCAGTTTCTCCACAGTGTCAAAGACCCTCTTGACCATCACCGGGGCAAGACCCAGGGAGGGCTCGTCCAGGATGAGGAGTTCAGGGTTCAGCATGAGGGACCGGGCGATGGCCAGCATCTGCTGCTCCCCCCCGCTCATGGTCCCTGCCAGTTGAGACAGGCGCTTCTTGAGCCTGGGGAAGACCGAGAGGACGTACTCCATGTTCTCCTGGATTTTCCCCTGGTCCTTTATGGAGTGGGCTCCCAGGAGGAGATTGTCCCTCACACTCATATGGGGGAAGAGCTCGCGGCCCTCGGGTACCATGGTGAGGCCCAGCCTGATGATCTGGTGGGTGGAACGGCCGGTGATGTCCCTCCCCTTGAAGGATATCTCCCCTTTGCTGGGTTTGACCATCCCCATGATGCTCTTGGTCAGGGTGCTCTTGCCTGCACCGTTGTTGCCGATGATGCTCACCACCTCTCCTTCGCCAACCTCGATACTCACGTCCCAGAGGACCTGGACGCTCCCGTAGGATACCTCTAATCCCCTCACCTCAAGCATCCTCCATCACCTCCCTGGCCTCCTCGTCGAAGGTATACTCCTCGCCCAGGTAGGACTTTATGACCTCCTCGTCGGAGGCCACCTCCCTGGGGGTGCCCTCGGCTATCTTCTCTCCGTAGTTGAGGACCACGATGCGGTCCGAGACCCCCATGATGATGCGCATGATGTGCTCCACCATCAGGATGGTGACCCCGCTTCTGCGAATCTTCTCGATGAGCCTGACCGCATCCTTGCTCTCCCTGGGGTTGAGGCCGGTGGAGACCTCGTCCAGGAGCAGGAGCTTCGGGCCGGTGGCCAGGGCCCGGGCCAGCTGGATGCGCTTGAGGTCTATCATGTTGAGGCTTGCCACGGGCAGGTCTGCCTTGTCCTCCGGGAAGCCGATGAACTCCAGGACCTCATGGGCCTTCTCCTGGGCCTCGGCCACCCGGTGGCGGCCCTTCTTGCCGAAGAGGGAGCCCACAAGGACGTTCTCCAGGGCCGTCATGGCAGGGAAGGTCTGCACCGACTGGAAGGTCCGGGTGATCCCCAGCCTGCATATCCTGTCAGGGCTCAGGCCGGTGATGTTTTTCCCCTGGAAAAGGATGCTGCCGCCATCGGGTTTGTAGATGCCGGTTATCACGTTGATGAGGGTGGACTTTCCGGCGCCGTTGGGCCCCACAAGGCCGATGATCTCCCCTTCCCTGACCTCCATGTGGACGTCCTTTAGGGCAACCAGCCCCTGGAACTTCTTTGTGACTCCTGATATCTCTAGCATGGATCCACCTTCAAATATAGTACTCCTTGACCTCCCTCATACCCAGCTCGAAGGCCTTCATATTGGTGTCAAGGCTTTTGGGAGGGACCGAGGACTTGATCGTATCCAGCAGCGCCTCTTCCCCCAGGGGGAAATCCTCCAGGGCCGCCACCGCCCCCAGCAGCACGATGTTCAAGGTCAGGGGGCTGCCCGCCTCCCGGGCCAGTTTCGTGGCATCAATGGGTATTACCTGGGAGAATTCGAAGAGCTTTATTATGATCTCCTCCACCGGGGGATATGGTCCTATCTTTTTCTTGGAACCTGCGGGTATGATGGGTTCGGTGTTGACCACTGCGTGGCACCCTTCCCTCAGGTAATCGGCATTCCTTATGGCCTCCAGGGGTTCGAAGGCTATGAGGAAGTCTGCCTCTCCTTTGGGTATCATGGGGGAAAAGACGTCCCCGATACGCAGGTGCGAGACGACCCCTCCCCCCCGCTGGGCCATGCCGTGGGTCTCGGTACTGCGGACCTTTAGACCGGCCTTGATGGCGGCCCTGCCCAGGACGGTTGAGGTCAGGAGGATTCCCTGGCCGCCGACCCCTGTTATCAGGATGTCAGTCTTCATCCTTGACCTCCTTGATGGCCTCGTTGGGGCACACCTTGACGCAGAGGAGGCACCCGGTGCACATGTCCTCCCTGATGTAGGACTTCCCCTCCTTGAAGGTCACGGCAGGGCAGGGCAGCAGATTGACGCAGGGCCTCTCATAGAAGGCCCCGTTCTGGTCCGGGAACCACAGCTGGCACTCCCAGTCCTTGCACTTCTCCTCATCCACCTTCGGGGGCGTCTTCCACAGCCCGAGCTTCCTTGTGGTAAGGGAGCAGGGCTCCTCGGCTATCACCACCGAGACCCCCTCATACTCCATGGCCTCCTTTAAGGTCTCCACGCTCTCTTCCACCTGGAAGGGTTTTATCTTCTTTACGAATTCAACCCCGCAGGCCCTTGCAATCTCAGCCAGGTCTGCCTGGACGGTCTCCTCCCCCGTGGCGGTCCTGCCGGTTCCGGGATGGGGCTGGAATCCCGTCATGGCCGTGGTGCGGTTGTCCAGGATGACAACCGTCATGTTGGCCTTGTTGTAAACAGCATTTAAAAGGGCAGGGATGCCGGCGTGGAGGAAGGTGGAGTCCCCGATGAGGGCCACCACAGAGTCCTTGACCCCGGCATGGTAGATGCCCGCCCCCTGGCTTATACCCGCCCCCATGCAGAGGCAGGTGTCCATGGTCTGGAGGGGTTCCAGGACCCCCAGGGTATAGCACCCGATGTCCCCGGGGTATATCTTCTTTTTCAATATCTTCTCCAGGGCAAAGAACACGGCCCTGTGGGAACATCCCGGACAGAGGACCGGCGGGCGGGGGGGTATTGACAGGTCAATCTCCCTTTTTGGTATCTCGTGGTCCCTCCCGAGGAACCGGGCTATGGCCTTCTTGACGATATCCACATCCAGCTCGAACTCCCGGGGCACGAATTGCTTCCCAGAGACCTTCCCTGGACCCACCAGGGCCTTTATGGTGTCCTCCAGGAAGGGCTCCAGCTCCTCCACCACCAGGGCCCGGTCAACATGCTCCATGAACTCTTCTATGAGCCTTGTGGGTGCCGGATGGGAGATGCCGATTTCCAGAAGCGAGACGTCATCCAGGTCCAGGTCCCGGAGGGCCTCCCTGACGTAGTTCCTGGAGACACCGGAGGTGATTATGCCGATATTTCCTTTAAGCTCCATGCGGTTGAGGGGGCTCTGGCTGGAGAACTCCTCCATCTTTTCAAGCTTTTTGTTCAAGGCCACATGGAGAGGCCGGGCATGGGAGGGGACGCAGACGAACCTCTCCGGGTCCTTTTTGAATACGGGCCGCCGTTTCAGGTCCGCCACCTGGCCGCAGAGGACGTCCCCCCTGGCATGGCTGATGCGGGTGGTGGTGCGCAGGATTACCGGAATCTCAAAGCGTTCCGAGATTTCGAAGGCCTCCTTGGTGTAGTCCAGCGCACTCTGGGGGTCGTAGGGCTCAATGCAGAAGACCTTGGCGAAGCGGGCCAGGAGGCGGTTGTCCTGCTCGTTCTGGGAACTGTGGATGCCGGGGTCGTCGGCGGAAACTATGACCAGCCCGCCTTTTACCCCGGTATAGGCCAGGGTCATCAAGGGGTCCAGGGCCACGTTGAGGCCCACGTGCTTCATGCAGGTGATGGCCCGCAGACCGGAATAGGCAGCCCCAATGGCCACCTCCAGGGCGGTCTTCTCGTTGACGCTCCATTCGGCATGGACCCCGGCCTCGGGGGCGGCGCCGGCGATGGTGTCCAGGATTTCCGAGGAGGGTGTGCCGGGGTAGGCGGTGGCCACCTTTACCCCTGCCTCCAGGGCCCCCCGGGCAATGGCG
Source organism: Candidatus Hydrothermarchaeota archaeon (assembly GCA_964534545.1). Taxonomy (GTDB): domain Archaea; phylum Hydrothermarchaeota; class Hydrothermarchaeia; order Hydrothermarchaeales; family JAADFM01; genus JAADFM01. The sequence goes on along the minus strand of CAZHQS010000017.1, from coordinate 7,437 downwards.
TGGTTGCCCAGGAGGAACTCCTTGGTGCCGGCTGGAATGCTGAGGATAGTCATCTTGGACATGGTTTCCACTGATTTAGACCGGGGCGTATGTAAAATTAACGCTCATTCCTCCAGCCACGGCAGGGGTTTGCCTGTCCTGTAAACCAGGGCCTGACTTGTTGCCACGAGTTTGCCTTCCTGGTTGGTCACCCTGATGTCATACAGCCCGGTCCTGCGGGTGGAGTTGGTTTCTCTGGCCTCGGCCTTCAGGACGTCCCCTGTCTTTGCAGGACGGGTATAGGTGGTGCTCATATTCAGGGCAACGCTTACAACCCCCCCGGAGTTCCCGGCAAGCTCGAAGGCGGCGTCCATCAGGGAGAAGATCGCCCCCCCGTGGGCCATGTTGAAGATGTTCTCCATATCCTCCCTGATCTGCATCTCCACCAGGGCATACCCCACTTTGAGGTCCAGGATTTTTATACCGAACTTCCTTGCATAGGGCTCCTCTTGGAACCTTTCCCTGAGGACCTTGAGAACCTCTTTCATTCCCGTCACCTTATCTCAACTCTTTCAGGGCCTCCTCCACATCGGCACCTTCGTGGACGATTTTGGCGATGGCCCTGACCATGGTCGTGGGGTTTTCGTGCTGGAAGATGTTCCTGCCGATGGAGGTCCCGGCCCCCCCGGCTTCCATGGCCCCGTGGACCATTTCCAGGATGTCCCGGTCGGTGTCCATCTTGGGCCCCCCGGCTATGACGACAGGGGCCGGACAGCCCTTGACCACCTCCCGGAAGGAGTCTGGGTCGCCGGTGTAGTTTGTCTTCACGATGTCGGCACCGAACTCGGCCCCCACCCTGGCGGCGTGCTTTACCACCTCTACATTGTGCTCCCCGCCCTTTTCGTCAATCTTTTTACCCCTGGGGTACATCATGGCCACCAGGGGCATCCCCCAGTCACGACAGCTTGCAGAGACCGCACCGAAATCCTTGAGCATCTCGGCCTCGTCCTCGGCCCCCACGTTCACGTGGATGGAGACCCCATCGGCCCCGAAGCGCAGGGCGTTCTCCACGGTCATGACCAGGACCTTGTGGTTGGGGTCCGGGCCCAGGGACGTGGATGCGCTTAAGTGGAGGATGAGTCCCACATCCTTGCCGTAGCCCCTGTGGCCGTAGATGGGCAGCCCCCTGTGGCCAATGACGGCATTGGCGCCCCCCTCTGCCACCAGGTCCACCGCCCTGCCCATGTCCAGAAGGCCGGGTATGGGACCGCTGGATACCCCGTGGTCCATGGGCACGATGATGGTCTTCCTGGTTTTTCGGTTCATTATGCGTTCGAGTCTGACGCGTTTTCCAATCTCACTCATAAGGTAATCACCTCGCGACACCTTTTTAATGCAGGGTTACAAACATAAATGTATGGGAACTTTGACAGACAAGATGGTCCTGGCAGCGGAGGAAAAGCTGGGCAAGAGGTCCGGGGAGGATGTGGATGTGTGGGAACATCTGGAGGCTCTGATGTGACCGACGACCAGACCATCCTGGAGTACTTCAAAAAGTCCTACTTCTCGGTGGACGGCCTCTGGTTCGTAAAACTGGAAGAGGAGTTCGGCTTCGAGAAGGCTCTGGAGATTGACAGACGGGTCTGGGAAATACTGCCCAAGGTCCAGGCCCGCCACCTGAGGAGGATCATGGGTATTGAGGGTGATGGTATCGAACCCTTTTTCCAGGCCATAAAGGTTAAATTGGAAGGTGAGGGCTATACCTTCACCATGGACCCCGACGCAGGAGAAATCAGGTTCAAGGGCTGCCCCTGGCACGAGATTATGATAAAGGCAGGACGGGAGCACCTCTCGGCCAGGGTAGGGGAGGTCATCTGCGCCACCGAGCTCGGGGTGTGGGCCAGGGAGTTCGGCCTCAAGGGAAAAATGGAAGAGCACTACTGCAATGGGGCTGGAGAGTGCGTATTGAAGATGGAGCAGGAAGGCTCACCTTCTGGAGACTGAACGCCATGGCAAAGATACTGGTAGTGGATGACGAGCCTGACCTCGTTCTCCTGGTCCAACTGATACTACAACGGGTGGGCCACGAGGTCATTGGTGCCGACGGTGGCCAGGAGGCCCTGGAAAAGCTCAAGGAGACAAGGCCTGATCTCATCCTCCTGGACCTCATGATGCCAAAGCTCGATGGCTGGCAGACCCTGGAGCTCATCAGAGGGCATGAGGAGTTTAAGGATATCCCTGTGGCCATGCTGACGGCCAAGGTCCTCACCCCGGAGATCATACGGAAAACGGAGATCGGGGAGCTTGTGGACTACATCCAAAAGCCCTTTACCAAAGGGGACCTGGTAGAAAAGGTCACTGCTATACTCGAGCATCTTGAAAGGATTGCCTACTGCAAGTCCAGGCTGGCCCCCATGGTGGGGAATCCGGCGACCCTGGAGGAGTACGAGGCCCTGCTCAAGGGTGAGAGGCTTCACAGGAGGTTGCTGGACATCCTTGAGAACTCCCATGAGTCCAAGGAAGGGGAAGGACTGGAGGATGCCATCTCCACCCTTCGGCAGGGAGTGGATGGATTCCGAAACAGAATCAGGGAGATCGAAAGCGGCCTAGGGAAGGAGTAGTTCCACCAAGGCCCCCAACAGGTTTTTCATGAAAAGGTTACCTTTCTTTTGTATATTGATGGCTAGAAGGACCTCCATCCCGGGCTTGGTATTTTTAATCCTTTTAGTTTTTTCCATCACAGCCGCCTCCCCTTCCCACAAGGAAGACGACGGCCCTGGGGGGGATGACTGGGAAGAGGAGCACGACTGGGATTGGAATGTGAGGTCCAGGTCCGGGGTCTCATATAATGCTGTGTTCAGGGAGGAGTTGAGGAGGGGCGACATCTCCTCCGGGACCCTCGTCTTCAAGGGCCGGGCTCCGGTGAAGAAGATCAGGTTCAGGGGTTTGAATATGTCCTGGGGGCGGTTCAATCTGATGCTCCAGGAGCTTCCGGCCGGCTCCTTTGACCCCGCCTTCAAAAGGGTGTACTCCATCGATCCCACGGGGCTCGACTTCGAGTACGCCGAGGTAACGGCCGTTGCCATGGGCTCCCAGCTCTTCAAGTGCTCGAGCTGGGACTACCGGACCCAGACCTGCCAGGTTTACAGAAGCTGCACCGGGGACAACACCAGGAAGCGGGAAGTCTGCACCGTCACCGGCGGCTGGAGGAAGGTGATGAACATCGTGCCGGGCCAGGAGTACACCTTCATCATCACCCCCGACGACCCGGGCCTTGCCGAGGCCGGTGCCATCTACTGCAACACCTCTCCCTGCGTGGCGAACTCCTCCCTCCTCATGTCCAGGGACTCCCTGGCAACCCCGGAGCCCAACCAGCCCAACACCATCGATGGTTGCCCTGACGGCACCAGCGGGGCCTATATGACCGACGAATCTGTGGAGAACATCACCGTCACAGACCTTAACAGCAGCCTCTTCCGGCCTGGGGACACCGTCCGGGTGGATGCCTGGGTCTACTGCTGGGACACCGGAGCCAACGATAACATAAACTTCGTCTACACCAACGACACGGAGGGAGCCGACTGGCGGGTCGTTACCTTCACGGATCCCTGCCCCGCCGGGGGTTTCCAGCTCATCTCCAAGACCTGGGTCCTGGACGATGTCCTGGGCAACCACTCCATCCGGGTCATCAACCAGTACAACGGCCAGACCACCGATACCTGCGGAGCAGGCAGCTACGACGACAACGACGACGTCACCATCCTGGTGGGCGACTACAGGGGTCCGTCAATCTCAAGCCCCGCCTTCAATGAAACAACCGTCCTGCCAGGGACCCCTGTCATGTTCAATGTTTCGGTCTGGGACCGAAGCATAGCTGACACGGCGGTTGCCACCTTCATGTACCCCAACGGAACCCGGGTGAACAGGACCCTTACCAGGGTATACCGGTGGTTCTGGGAAAACTCCACCGACCTGGAGCCGGGGGAGAGGGAGGCCAGGGCAGGGACTCCCCCAACAGATTACAATCCCAAGACCTGCTCCGGGGAGTGGGGTTTCGACTGCGGGACAGGACCGCCGGAGACCGGGGGGGACAACACCTTTGACACCTGCCCGGTGGGTACGGGCAGTGATGATTCCGTAAACGAGATCTACATTAACTCCACGGCCGTAATTGCCGGGGATACCATCGCCATTACCTGCGAGTTTGATCCTTATAACTTCCCGGGGGATGAATACTATATCTACTATTATAATGCCGTCGGCTGGACCCAGCTAAGGGCAGGAGGGGTAAGCGGGGCGGGGCTCAGGAACAGGACCACGATCCTGACGGCCGGGAGCACCGTGGGGACCCACTGGGTCAGGTGCATCGTGGACTGGGACGGGGAGAACGATGAGTGTGCCAACGTGGGAAGCTGGTATGACAACGACGATGTGAGCTTCCTGGTGGTCAACATATCAGGACCGGACAACGAGGGCAGCACCCCCTTTGTGGAATACCAGTACACCTCCGGCCAGGAATACTCCAACATAACCCAGATAAGCCTGATGGTGACGGTAAGCTACTACGACCCTTCGGGAAGTGTCACAGCCGGCAACAAGGATCCCGACCTGGAGATGGGCGTCTACAACGGCACCGGCTATACCACTGGGTACAACCTCAGCCTCAACGAAACCTACACAGGCAGCGGTCCCAATGCCACGGATGCCAATTTCACCCTCGCCTTGACTGACCCCACCATCCTGACAGCCTGGAAAGAGCCAGCCAACAGGAAGCTTGAGCTTAGGGGGATCAACCTGGACACCGAAGGCGGGAATTCAGATGCCATAAACTGGACAGGGGTATGGGTCAGGATAGAGTACGAGAACGGCACCGAGTATTATCACGTGTGGCAGGACACCTCAGCCTCCGGGACCTATAACGTGACCGCAGTCTATGCCAACGACACCCCTGGGAACTGGAATTCCTCGGCTTTTTCCAATGTATCCTTTATCTCTTTAGGCTTGACCGTAACCGAGACCCTGCAGCCCAACTCCACCAATCCGGGAGGCTGGGTTACCGTCTATGGACACCTGGAGCTCACCAATGGGACCAATGCTAGCAACCATCCCATCGGAATATACCTCAATGGGACCCTCCTCAATGCCGCTAACCTGGTCTCGGGCTATCCATCCAACTGGTGGAACCTCAACTGGTCCTATCGGAAAAGGATCAATATCACCAACAACGCCGCCTCGCTCCTGCCGGGGAACTATTCGGTCTCCCTGACGGTGGACACCAGCGGGGATGGATTCCTCCCCAACGGCCATGATCTGAGGATCGTCTACTGGAACGGGACAGATGCCATTGAGCTTGACAGGGTGAACGAAACCCCCTTCAGCAGCAGCTCCACCCAGATATGGTTTGCCCTTGAAAAAAACATCTCAGCTGGCAGCTACGATGATAACTATTACATCTATTATGGCAATCCGTCGGCCGGGAACCCCCCGGAAAACAGGAGCAGTGTCTATTTCTTCTGGGAGGATTTCGAGGATGGAGACATATCAGATTGGACCAATTATTCCAGCGGGGAGGTCCATATCCAACAGGATGCCGGCAACTGGGTGATACTGAAGACTGCCAACAACGACCCCAACGGGGGCTATGTGGTCCTGCCGGGCGCCATAAGCGATTATGAGGTCGTGATCAAGACCAAGAGGATCAACGAAAACGGGGGACGGCAGAACAGGTACGCCATGGAGGACGCTAGCTTTAACGGCTATGGTCCCAGGATGTATGATTTCAACACCCTGCCGTCGGATTTCGCCATCGAGAGGAGGACGGGGGGAAGTAACTCCGGGAACCTTGTCGCCAAGTCCACATCCGCCTATGAATGGAACACCTGGATGACGGTGAAGTTTAGGAAATTTGGAACCAACCTCACCTTTGAGCTCTACAACTCAAGTGGGGACTTGGCCGAGGAGATTTCCGTCCTGGACAGCACCTACACGACCTTTGACCGCTTCGTCATCCACGGGGGGTGGGAATACTACACCGACGACATCTTGGTCCGCAGATACGTGTCCCCCGAGCCCACGGTCTCGGCTGGAAGAGAGGAGTTCTTCCTTCAGACCGACCAGGACGGCAACTACAACTACACCTTCATGGCCCCGACAACTAACGGGATCTACCCTATCAAGGTCAATGCCACCTACTCGGGCGTTTATGGGGAGAACACCACGAACCTTACCGTAGGAGGGGTCATCATCGATGTAACCCTCCACTCGGTTCCCATAGATTTCGGGAATCTGGACCCTGGGGTCAGCTACTCCCCTGCCCTCGGGGGAGCAGGCTATCCCATGGTTGTGACCATCGAATCCACCACCAATGTGGACACCAACCTTACCCTGAAGGGCACTGATTTTACCGCCGGTGCCTTCAGCTTCTCCATCGGGAACCTGAGCTATTCCAACGCCACAGCCGGGGCAAAAACCAATATGGCCAGCGGTTATCCCGCATCCCCCCCTTATGCAGACTGGATAAATATCCCTGCCCCCGGCGGTGGACCGGCGGTGAACCGCTCGGTCTATTTCTGGGTTTCCATACCCATCGGCCAGACGGCTGGTACCTACAATTCCACAGTAACGGTAAAGGTGGCGTATCAGTGAGGCGCAACCTGGGGTTTGCATACTGCACCGAAGGTATGTTTTCCCAGTAATAAATCCCGCATCGACGTGAATCGGCCATATACATCTGGTTTTTCGCATTGAGGGATTGTACAACTATTTTTTTTAAGGATAAAAAACTGGCATAATTTGAAATAAAATTAAAGGGTGTTGTGTATGGATACGTATAAGATAGGAGCAATACTGGGCATGACGGTTGTGCTGGCAGCCCTTTTCACCTCTGTCCAGCCGGTCCTCTCCCAGACAAATGAAACCGCCACCACCGCCAGTGTCACTGTAAATAAATATATCTCAGTGACCCTCTCCAATGTTCCCATACAATTTGGGAGCGTGGACGCGGGTTCCACAAATAATCCTGCAACGGTGGGGAACGGATATCCCATGACCATCCAGATCGACAGCGTCACCAACGTGAACACCAACATATCTGTAAACGGCAGCGATTTCAGCGGTCCAGGGACCTTTGGAGTGGGGAATCTGAGCTTCTCTAACTCCTCTTCTGTGAGCACTGCAACCAACATGCAGTCCGTCTTTTCATCCGGTCCCCCCTACAGCAACTGGGTCAACATAGTTGCCCCTGCAGGTGGAGCGGCCAAGACGGCTGATGCCTACTTCTGGGTGAGCATCCCCTCCGGCCAGATAGCTGGATCCTACTCCAGCACCGTCTACGTCCGGGTAGAGGAAGCATAAAAAACCTTTTAGTGTCTCCTTTGGAGGCACACCCTTTCTTTTTAAACAAAAACAAAAGATATATATGAGGGCTAATATGTATTTTAATCCTATGGGTGTCAATTT
>CAZHQS010000016.1:0-23320 GCA_964534545.1 Candidatus Hydrothermarchaeota archaeon | reverse complement strand
AAAACCGGGACCGGGATTATGCTACACTATGTCTTAACCGATGACGCATGGATGAGCATTGGGCTTTTCCAAATGTCATCCCCTCCCACCTCGCCACGAACTCCGCCATCTGCCTGGGTCGCCCCTATCCGCCCCCACGCATAGAAGATTGTTCTGTTATCCCCTGCGCCCCCACCGCCTCATACCTGCTCGAAAGTTTCTCGGCCAAGGAGGGATTCATCTTTCAGGTGGCATCGTGGATTTCGATGGAAAGTATCCCCCCGTCCTTGTCCTTCAAGTCATTTTCCCAATGCCCCTCAGTTTATCAGGCTGGCGCAGTGATGATTTAAGCGGTGGCAAACTTGGCGGTTACCGGGACTTCCCTTGTGTCCCCGAGTTTTTTGAATCTTTTTATGAAGTTGAGCACAGTGAAGCCGACCACTTCGCCTTTATCGTCTTTATGGATTATTATATCATCGCCTATCTCTTCGCTGGTTGCCTTCTGGGGCTCGCCCACACTGACATCGAGGACGTCCCCTTCTTCATCCAGGAAGAACTTCAGCTTTTTTTCCATACTACATCGCCTCTCTTAATCCTGTGAGTAACGTAACCAGTAACAACAAAATCATCATCGTTCATTTTTATCACCGCTACCACATACTTCCCACCCAAGAGTTCTTTGAAATAGCGATAGTACAGCACGACTTCCGGGTCATAGACACTGCGTTTAATGAGTTCTGGGTCTTTTATAGTGACTTCGAATTCGGTCCTCATGTTCTCCAAAATCGGCCGCTTGTGGACGATGTACCGCCATCTTTCCGTGGTAAGCCTGATCTTTTTACCGAACCTATCGGTGAGGATGCGCATTGATATAGAGTCCCACTCGGCTATAATATACTTTTTTGATATGGGGCCAGGATTAAATATTCGGGGCAGATGACGTTGCTTTTGCAGGTACCTTAATAAGCATGAGGATACCATTCCAATCTAAAAAGGTGGACATATATGGCTACATCGAATGAAAGAAAGATCGAGATTGCACATGCAGTATCTGAAAATCTGGCCTTCAGAAATAGTGCCGACGATCTCTTTAGTCATATTGAGGATTTCAAGGAAAAGAATATCATAATCGATTTTTCAGGCATCAAAACCATAACTCGGTCCTTTGCCCACCAGTACACTCTCAACAAGAAGAAATCCAAGAAGAACATATCAGAGATCAACATGCCAAAGGACATTGCCAAGATGTTCGATCTTTTAGTAAACAAGAAACCCCAGAGGCGATACTACGTTGCCCCAAAGAACGTCTTGGAAGTAACGGTTTAACCCACTACTTTCAGCCTCGCCACGAACTCCGCCATCCTGTCCGGGTCACCCCCTGTTTTCTTTTACCTGTTTCCATATGTCGGGGCACGGGGCGTCGGTGCCCAGGACCCTCCTGATCTTTTCATCCAGGAGTTTCTTGTTCTCCCTGGTGTCCTCGAGGCCCATGAGTTCCATGACCTCGCCCAGGTGCCTGGTATAGCAGGACATGGCACCTTCTATGGGCTTCATCATTATTTAATCCCCCCGGCATAGAACAATGTTCTGATGATTCTTCTATCCCCTCTCCATCACGGCATAAATGAAGTACGCCGTCATGACCCGAAGAAGGCGGAGCGAAATCGAAATTTCTATATAAGTTGTTAACAGTGATATGGTGTGGAGGTTAAAATATGGGATTTGGGATACCGACTTCAACAAGTGGATCGTTTCTGGCTGAGACGAACATCAAAAAACGCATTGAGCTATCTTTCACCTGTAAGAGATGCGGTTCCACCAAGGGAATTGCTGAATCCCTGAGGATGTCAGGGGCGGGCCTTAGTAGATTATTGGACTGGCAACATCACAAGTATATCTTTGTCTCGTGTCAGAGTTGTGGTTATACTGAGGTGTTCAATGAGAAAATCCTGGGCACTAGCGAGAAGTTCGATGACATCCTAGATCTGCTTTGGGGATAGGGATTGGTGTACCTTGTACTTTATCCCGTTCATCTGTACAGCACCACACATCCTTAACTTATAATGATGAGAAAGCTTTAAGAAAATAGAGAACCCGCCCCCGTGATTCCTCATGGGCCCCCGCCCAACCTATTGCCCGAGTGTTAACGACCGTGGGGACTTTTACAAAATCCTCATGCCGTCCCTGGTGAATCCCAGGGGAAATATCCCCTTGGGGTGCTCCGTGCCCCTCATCTTCCTGACCTGGAGGCCGGGCTTGAACACCGCCGGGTTGTCGGTGGGCTGGAGATAGAGCAGTATGATACCGTCGGCCATGTAGTTCTCGGTATTGGTGATCTCCGAGGGGGAATACTCGGCCACCAGGAAGGTGAGGGTATCCAGGGTCCTCATGATCAGGAAGAACTCGTGGAGGAACCTGCGGTACTCCGTGGGGGTGTCAAAGACATAGGAAAAGGGCGAGATGGGATCGATGACCACCCTCTTCACACCTTTTTTCATTATATGCCCCCTCACCGCCTCCTCCAGGGCCTGGTGGGGCCCCTCCGTCAGGAGGGTCTCCCCCACGTCCACGAACTTCACAAGACCCTTATCCACGGCCGCCTGGTCGTAGAAGGTGTAGTTGGCCATGAACCTGATAGCCTGATTCTCCGGCTCTGAGAGGGCCGTGATATAGACCCCCTTCTCCCCTTTTTTTGCTCCGTGAAAAAGACTCTGCATGGCCAGGGTGGTCTTCCCGGCCCCGGGCTCCCCGGCCACCAGGACCACCGAGGGGAAGGGCATCCCCCCTTCCAGCAGTCCGTCAAGCCCCTTCACACCTGTCTCGATCCGTTCCATGACCATCACCATATATTATGGGCTCGAGATGGATATATCTATCTTTTCCCCCGAGACCTTCCAGGTCTTCCTGTAGCCCTCCTCACCGGCGGGCAGGGCGGAGGCTATGGCGATCTCCCTGGCCCTGGTCTCCCCTGAGATGTAATCCTTCTTTGTCTCCAGCAGGGAGCCTATCTCATCCCTGACCCCGATGGCCACCTTGATGTCCGCCTCGATGGCCAGGTCCTGCTCCTTCCTCATCTCCTGGATGCGCCGCACCACCTCCTTGGCATACCTCAGGGCCATGATCTCGTCGTCCGTTTCCAAGTCTATGATGACAGTCCCGAAGTCGAAGTCCGCCGTGGAGTACCTATCAGAGGTCTCCTCCCGGAAGGTCACATGCTTCTCTGTGACGGTCAAGGTCTCGCCCTCCACCTCTACCTGGTAGCCGCCGGCCTCCACGGCCTCCCTGACCTCCCGCCCGTCGGCTGCCTTCAGGTGCTCTATCACGGCCTGGGCCCTGGCCTTGAACTCCGGCCCGATGGTCCCGGGATTCGGCACAGCGGTTACCACCGTATCCTCCAGCTTCCAGCCCGGCTCCTTGACCTCGAAGGAGAGGGTGTTGGTGGCTCCCATGATCACGTCCTTCAGGGACTCCAGGGCTGTCATTGCATCCTTATCAACTGGCACAGCCATGGTCCTCTTCACCGGCCAGCGCCTCTTCACCCCTGCCTTCTCCCTGGCCGCCGCCTCGGCCTCGGTGTACTTCCTGACCACCCTCATATGTTCCTCCAGGGTGGTGTCGATCCTGTCCTCGTCAAAGGCGGGCCAGTCCTCCAGGTGGACGCTCTCCCTGGCCCCTGAGAGGTTCCGGTAGATCTCCTCGGTGAGGTGGGGTGCGATGGGGGAGAGGATAATACTCAGTTTGGTCAGGACCTCATGGAGGACAGCATAGGCCGAAAGCTTGGTGGGGTCGTCCTTCTCGATCCAGGTCCTGGGCCTTATCAGGGTGATGTACCACCGGCTCAGGTCCTCCAGGATAAACTCGTGGAGCGCACGGGGAGCGCGGTAGATGTGGAGGGTCTCGAAACCCCCGGTGACCTCCTTTATGACGGAATTCAGCCGGGAGAGTATCCAGCGGTCCTCAGGGCGGTAGTGCTCCTCCATGCCCTCGCCCTTCTCAGGGGTGAAGCCGTCCAGGCTCATGTAGGTGGTGGCAAAGACATAGGAGTTCCAGAGGATGTTGAACATCCTGGAGACCACCTCCACCTCCTGCCAGTTGAAGCGCAGGTCCTCCCAGGGCTTGCAGGCCCAGAGGACATAGAAGCGCAGGACGTCGGCACCGTACCTCTCCACCACCTCCTCGGGGGAGACCACGTTGCCCAAGGACTTGGACATCTTCTCCCCCTTCTCGTCCAGGGTGAAGCCGTGCATGAGCACCCTCTTGTAGGGTATCCTGTCAAAGGACAGAAGCCCGCAGCCCAGGAGGGAGTAGAACCATCCCCTGGTCTGGTCGTGGCCCTCGGTGATGAACTCCGGGGGGTACCATCTATCGAACTCGTCGCTGCGGGAGGGGTAGCCCAGGGAGGCCCAGGCCCCCACACCGGAATCGAACCAGACATCCAGGACGTCCGGCACCCGACTCATCTCGCCTCCGCACTTACATTCAAGTTTTACCTTGTCCACGTGGGGCTTGTGGAGTTCGGGTAACTCGATGCCCCGCTCCTCCAGCTCCTTCCTGAGGCCGATGACCTCCATCTCCCCGCATTTACCGCAGACCCAGATGGGCAACGGGATGCCCCAGTACCTCTGGCGGGAGATGGTCCAGTCCTTGGCATGGTCTATCCAGTCTTTGAACCTTGCCGAGCCCGCCCACTCGGGTATCCAGTCCACGGTGGCGATCTCCTCCAGCATCCTCTCCCTCAGTTCTGTGACCTTGATGAACCACTGCTCCGTGGCCCGGTAGATGATGGGGGTCTTGCACCGCCAGCAGTGGCCGTAGCGGTGGCTTATCTTCTCCTCCAGGGGGAGGTTGCCCATCTCCTTCAGGTCCGCGGTGATGACCGGGTCATCCTTCTTGGTCACAAGACCCTCATACTTCCCGGCCTCTGGGGTGAACTTCCCCTCCTCGTCCACCGGGCAGACCGGCCCGATGCCGTATTCGGCCCCCACCTCGAAGTCCTCGGGGCCGTGGCCTGGTGCGCAGTGGACGCATCCCGTGCCCTCCCCGAGGCTGACGTAATCGGCAGATAGGATGACCATGTAGGCGTTCTCCGGGGCCTTGACATTGATGACATCGGAGAGGGGGTTGCGGTACCTCAGGCCCTCCAGGTCCGACCCGTCAACTGTCTGGAGAATCTCGTACTCAAGGCCCAGCTTCTCCCCCAGGACGTGGTCGGCAAGCTCCTCTGCCAGGATGAGGGTTCCCTCCCTGGTCTTGGCCCGGACATAATTAAAGTCAGGATTGACCATGACCGCCAGGTTGGCGATGAGGGTCCAGGGGGTGGTGGTCCAGATGAGGATGTACTCGTCCTCCCGGTCCAGGAGGGGGAACTTGACATAGATGGAGGGGTCGGACCGGTCCTTGTACTCTATCTCGGCATCGGCCAGGGCAGTCTCGCACCGGGGGCACCAGGTGACCACCCGGAGGTCCTTGGTCAGGAGCCCCTTCTCGTGGGCGTTCTTGATGGTCCACCAGGCGGCCTCGATGTACTCATCCTTTAAGGTCATGTAGGGGTCGTCCCAGTCCATCCAGACCCCCAGGCGCTGGAACTGCCTGGTCATGATGTCGATGTGGCGCAGGGCGAATTCCTTGCAGCGCTTTATGAAATCCTCCACGTCCTGGTCGATCTCCTTCTTGTTCCTGATGCCCATCTCCTTCTCCACCTGGACCTCGATGGGCAGGCCGTGGCAGTCCCAGCCCGCCTGGCGGCGGACGTTGAGGCCCTTCATGGTGAGGTAGCGCAGGATGGAGTCCTTGAGGACCTTGTTCCATGCCGTCCCCAGGTGGATGGCGCCTGAGGCATAGGGGGGACCGTCCAGGAAGTAGTAGTCTTCAGCCCCCTCCCTGGATGCCTTGGCCTTCTGGTAAACCTTACCCTCATCCCACTGCTTCTGGACCTTCTCTTCCAGCTTCCTGAAATCCGGGGAGCGCTCTGCCTGTTCCATTTTCATCTCAGCTGATGGTTAAAAATCAGTGTATACTCCAAGGGGACACTTTTAAATTTTTGCCCCAAAGCAGGGGGATATTTCCCCCCGCAACCATTAATAGAGATAATTCACCAATGAATCCCTATGGCCAAGGACGACCACTACTTCTCAGAGAAGCCTACCTCCGCCCCGGCCCCGGCCCTGATCAAGACCGTGTTAAGGGGGCGCCAGTTCACCTTCCACACCTCCGCCGGGGTCTTTTCGAAGAAGGGGATAGACAGGGGTACCCGCCTCCTGGTCGAGCACATGGAGATCAGACCCGACGACAGGGTCCTGGACCTGGGGTGCGGTTACGGTCCCCTCGGCATCGTGGCGGGGTTCCTGGCCCCCCGGGGGAAGGTGATCATGACCGACGTGAACAGGAGGGCAGTAAAACTTGCCAGGAGGAGTGCCAAGGTCAACGGTGTAAGAAATGTCGAGGTCAGGCAGGGGGACCTCTACGGCCCGGTGGAGGATGAGGAATTTGATGTCATTCTGTGCAATCTCCCCATGAGCGCGGGGCTGGATCTGGTCTTCAGGATAATCCGGGGGGCGCGGGACCACCTGGTCCCTGGGGGCAGCCTCCAGGTGGTGGTCAGGAAGGGCCATGGGAGGGTGAAGGCCGAGATGGAGGGGGTCTTCGGGAACTGCCGTACCCTGTCAAAGAAGGCGGGCTACAGGGTCTTCCTGTCCGAAAAGGATTTTAACGGGCAGTCCGAAAGGTAACCACTACCTTACTGCCGGGGTAGCCAAGCCCGGACCACGGCGCCGGCCTTGAGAGCCGGTAGAGCTTTGCTCTGCATGGGTTCAAATCCCATCCCCGGCGCTTGGATCCACTCGTCGGTCGTCGGACTTCGTCCTAGACCTCCCCGTGTCTCCACCCATAGATTCACGTCGCTGTCGCGAAGGAGGGAGGGATATGTTATTTTATCGCGTGCCCGGAGGGCCGCCCAGGGGTGAGGCTTTAATCTTTGCAACTCGATTATTAAACTTATCAACGTTATTATTCTTATCAGAGTTATAAGGTGTTTATAAATGGCCGAGATTACCACGATTCCTGTGAAGAAGACGACCCGGGACCTCCTGAAGTCCATGGGGATAAAGGGGGAGACCTACGACGAGATTATCCGGCGCCTCATCGGGAGGGCCGAGTACGAGGCTTTCATGGAGAAGCAGTACGGGCGCTTGAGGGAAAGGGACCAGTTCGTGAGCCTGGAAGACCTGTGATGTACGAGGTAGGGGTTCACCGGGAGGCCGCGAGATTCCTCAAAGGTCTCGACAGGGGCACAAAGGAAAGGCTCAAAGAGTCCTTGGTCGCCCTTAGAGAAAATCCCTTCGAGAAGGGGAAGGATGTCAAGAAACTAAAAGGGACAAAGGGACGCCAGGACCTCTACCATCTCAGGGTGGGCGGATACCGAATAATCTATGCCGGGGAGGGAGAGACCATTCTCGTGACTGATATCTTTAAGCGGGAGAAAGGTTACAGAGGGAGTTGAGATGAAGATCCTCCACCAGAACAAAAAGGAGGGCGTCATCAAGGTGCGGCCCGAGACCCTGGACGACCTCTGGTACCTCAAGGGCATCATCTGCCAGGGGGATTTCGTCAAGGGCAAGGGCTACCGGAGGGTCCGGGACGATGAGAAGCTCAGGGCCGATAAAGGGGTTCGTGTGCCCATGACCCTGGGCCTGCGCGTCGAGTCGGTGGAGTTTGCGCCCTATGTCAACCGGCTGAGAGTGACAGGTGTAATCGAGGAGGGGCCCGAGGATTTGATCTCCCTGGGCTCCCACCAGACCATCGATGTGAAACCTACCGATACCCTGACCATCGTCAAGGACCGGTGGAAGAACTGGGAACTGGACCGGCTGACGGACGCGGTCAAGGCCGGGAAAACCCCCCTGGTCCTCATCGTGGCTGTCGAAGAGGGGGAGGCCGAGTTCGGGGTGGTGCGCAGCTATGGCATCGACTTCCCTGCCCGGATTACGGTGACGGTCTCGGGGAAGCGGGAGATAAAGGAGCAGGAGACAACCAAGAAGGAGTTCTTCCATGAGGTTGCCAAGAAGCTGGAGGAGGTCATGAAGAAGGAGGATATCAAGGCCTGCATCCTCTGCGGGCCCGGCTTCACAAAGGACGGGCTTTATGATTACCTGAAGGAGAAGCACCCGGCGGTGGCCAAGAAGTGCCGGATGGAGAGCGCTGGCACAGGGGGAAGGGTCGGCATCGCCGAGATCATTAAGAAAGGGGTGGTGGAGAGGATTGCCAGGGATAGCAGGGTGAGCTACGAGAGCCGCCTGGTGGAGCATCTCTTCGCGGAGATCGGGAAGGGATCGGGTCTTGGGGCCTACGGACCGGAAGAGGTGAAGAAGGCCCTGGATATGGGGGCGGTGGATAAGCTCCTGGTGACCGACACCTTCCTGAGGAAGGACAAAGGTGCCGACGCCCTCCTGGAGGGAGCGCGAAGGACGGGTGGTGAGGGCGTCATCGTCTCCACAGAGCACGATGCCGGTGAGAGGCTTGAGGGTATTGGAGGGGTGGGGGCGATTTTGAGGTATCCGGTTTAGTGGGATTACTTCCAACTATATTTCCAATTGGTAGGAATTTCCTACCGAGATATGGAAGCGAAACGCCTTGAGGTAACCCGTATGACAAAGAAGGGCCAGGTGGTCATCCCCAAGGCCATAAGGGACAGGCTACATCTTGAGGAGGGCACACCCCTGGGGGTGGTGGTCACCGATAAAGGGGTCATAATGCTGAAAGAGATAGAGGCGCCCTTTGACGAGGACGACATAAAGGCCATCGACAAGTTCTGGGGGGACGTGGAATCCGGGAAACTAAAACCGGCACCCGTAAAAGAATTCCTAGAGGGTCTCAAGACCGATGGAACTTCGTGGTCTAAAGTACCGGGATATGAAACTGTAGAACTGGGTTTTGAACTGTCCAAGTTCTACCTGTCCATTCACGAGTCCGGGCAAAAGTATGGAAAATGATTAAAGAACATATATTTTCCCTGGTGGACATGCTCAGAAAGCACAACCTGAGATATGCCCTTTTCGGAGCCGTGGCCGTGAACTACTGGGGCGAGCCGAGGGGGACCAGGGATATCGACTTCATGGTGGCCGTCGAAGACGGGAACATCGAGGGTTTTACATCAGAAGCTAGAAAAGCAGGATGGAGTGTCTATACGCCGAAAGAGACGGGTTCCAACAAGTATGTAGTCAACTTTCCAGACACGGCGATGTTCGCCGAGCTGTGGATACCACGCCCTGGGAGCTACGACGAGGAGCTTTTGAACCATAGGGTGCTCCGCAAGATATTCAAGGACTCCAAGCGGAAATTCTGGATTTCCTCGCCGGAAACTGTTCTCATCCATAAGTTGCTACACGGAGGCCACAAGGACCTCGGGGACATTGTTGGTATCATGAACAGGCAGGGACACGCCCTCGATAGAAGGTACCTCCAGAAGTGGGCATCAAGGAACAGAAGGGTAATGTCGCGCTACAGGATGCTGGCAAAGGAGTCTCTTTATGGTGATTGGCTTCTGGAAGATATAAAGTAACGAAGGAGAGGGTCTTGAGGGTATTGGAGGGGTGGGGGCGATTTTGAGGTATCCGGTTTAGGCATTAAACAGGGTTTTAAAATTCCGCAATGGCCAATCCCGTACATCGCCCCAGGTAAATCATAAATAACAGGGCCCTATATATAGACTTGAGGATTTAAAGTGGAAGACATTGTCAGGAAACCCACAGGGATAGATGGTCTTGACGAGATGATGGAAGGCGGCATCCCGAAGGGGGACTGCATCCTGGTCACCGGCGGGCCCGGCACAGGGAAGTCCACCTTTGCCATCCAGTTCCTGGTGACCGGGTGCACCCAGGAGGATGAGACCGGGGTCTATGTCACCTTCGAGGAGAGGGAGCACAAGATCATCAGGAACATGGCCCGCTACGGCTGGGACCTGAGACCCCTGATGGAAGAAGGGAAACTCGTCCTCCTAAGCCTCATACCCACCAAGAGCTTTGCCTCGGAGTACGTCATCGCCGACAGGGACAGGCTCCAGCACCGCTTCGACATGGACGAGGTCACAAAGCTCATCATCCAGCGGATAAAGGATTCCGGGGCCGAGAGGGTGGTCATCGACTCCATAACCGCCCTGGGTCTCATGACGGCCGACGAGATGGCGCTACGCCAGCAGGTCCTGGAGCTCATAGGCAGGATGGGAGAGCTGGATACCACCTGCATATTCACCTCAGAAAAATCCGAGACCCCAGGGGTGGAGGAGTACCTCACTGACGGGGTCATCGCCCTGGAGAACACCGGGGGCGGCAAGTTCCCCACCATGAGGATCGTCAAGATGAGGGGCACCGACCACGACAGGTACTGGCACCCCTACGAGATAGGCCCCAGGGGCATCAAGGTCTTCTACCAGGAGAGGGGTTTCGAAGAAGAAGAGGGCTTCTAGCAGCTATTCCCTGGCCACCCTGCCCACCCTGCGGCGTTCCAGGTCCAGGATGTTGTAGATGGAGAAGACCCCTGCCAGCCTATCCTTTTCTGTTACATAGAGATGCTTTGCCCCCTTCTCTGCCATGAGGGCCAGGGCCGACTGGACCGGCAGGTCCAGGTCCACGGTCAGGAACTCCCGGTTGCAGATATCCCCCACAGGGGTCCGCATCAGGTCCCCGGAGGCCACCACGAACTCCAGGATGTCCCTGGGCGTTACATATCCCAAAGGACCTTCATCGCCCACCACCACCAGGCTCCCCACCCCCAGTTCCACCAGGATCCTGGCGGCGTCATAGACCGGCTTTCCAGCCTCCACGGAGATGATCCCCTTGGTCATAAGGTCCCTGACAAGCTCCTGCATGGATAACTCTATTTATCATCAGGTTAATAAAATATCCCATGAAGATCGCCCACATCTCCGACACCCACATAACCCAGGGATCCCAGTTCGTAAAACCGGCCTTCGAGAAGGCGGTGGACCTCATAAACGCCTCAGATGTCGACCTGGTGGTCCACACCGGGGACATCACCCAGGGGGGTCTAAAGGACGAGTATGAGCTGTCCCTGACCCTCCTGAAGGAAGGGCTAGAAAAACCTGTCCTGTATATCCCGGGCAACCACGACGTCAAGAACGTGGGCTACGAGCTCTTTGAAAAGTACTACGGCGTCCCGAACCCCATCATTGACGGGGACTCCTTCATAGTGGTAGGGGTGGACAGCACCATCCCGGACATGAATGACGGGAGGATCTCGGACAAGAAGCTGGAATTCATAAAAGGCCAGCTCCGGGAGGCAGGGGACAGGACAAAGATCGTGGCCCTGCACCACCACGTGGTCCCGGTGCCCAAGACCGGCAGGGAGAGGAACGTCCTCCACAATGCGGGGGATGTCCTGGACACCCTGCTGAAGTGCGGGGTGGACCTGGTCCTCTGCGGCCACAGGCACATGCAGAACAACTACCGGGTCGAGGACATGGTGGTCTGCAATGCCGGCTCCCCCTCGGTCCGGAAGGTCCGGGCCGGGCACCCCCACAGCCTCAACCTGGTGGAGATCAATGACGGGGGCGGCATCAGTGTCACCACCCGCTATCTCGAGGTCCCCCAGGTGTCCACCTATCGTGCGGCACCGAAGATGGAGGACCGGTTCTTCTTTGTGGGTGAGAGGGTCCTCCGGCTGGTCCACATCTCCGATACCCATGTGGCGGAGGGGACATCCTTCAAGGAGGAGGTATTTCAAAGGGGGATATCCAGGATCAACTCCCTGAAGCCCGACCTGGTCATCCATTCAGGGGACGTCACCGACGACGGCCTCCTGGAATCCTATCTCCTGGCCAACGAGAGATTGAAGGCTTTGAAGGCCCCCATGCTGTCGGTGCCAGGGGAGCGGGATATGTTGTCCCTGGGGGTGGAGTACTTCGAGGAGTATATCGGCCCCTTCAATCCTGAAGCAACCCTTAATAGCTTCCATTTCCTGGGCATCAACACCGCCCAGGTGGGTACCCCTGAGGGATATTTCGGGAGGTACGGGCTGGAGGAGACCGTCAAGAGACTCAAGGGGATGAAGGGTTACAAGATGGTCTTCTTCCACCACCACGTGGTCCCGGTGCCCAAGACCAGGGAGAGGGACCTCATGGAGGATTCCGGCGACGTCCTCCAGGGCCTCATCGATGCCGGGGTTTCCATGATCCTGACGGGGTCCCGCCACATAAGCTCCTGTACCAAGGTAGAATCCACCCTGGTGGTTACCGCCAACACCTTCTCCTCCAGGTACGTGGCCTCGAGGTACAGGTGGAGCTTCCTGGTCATGGACATCATGCCCAACGGGGTGACGGTGGTAAAGGAGACCGATATAAAGACCGGGTTCTCAAGGGTCCTGGGGATCTACCGGCTGGCGTCGGGGTGACCTGGGGTATTTCTGGCCAGCATCTCCAGCATCTTATCCACCTCCGTGGTGGGGAGTTCGCACCTGTAATCCCGGCATATGTAGGCCGTGGCCCTGCCGCCGATGCTGGTGAGGGGTTTGGTAAATTGCGCTATTTGGGTGATCCCCTGGGAGCCCTCCCCTTCCTCTGGCCGAAGGAGCACCACCTTGCTGGGGATGAATCTGCTTCTCAGGGCTCCCAGCATGGCCCTGGTATCCTCTGCCCCGGCCTCCCCGGCGATGACCACCTCCTGGGCGGGACCGAGGGCGAAGTCCACCGCCGAGAGGAGATGGGTATGGGCCGTCGGGGATCTTTTTACGGTGTTGGAAAAGGCCCTGCCCATTTCTGATGCCCTCTCTTCAAGTCCGGCATCCCCGGTCATCCTGGCCAGGCGCAGGAGGTTCAGCATGGCCACCGAGTTCCCGGAAGGCACGGCCCCGTCGTGAATCTCCTTCCTTCTTACGGGGAGGTCCCCGGCGTCCTCGGCCGTGAAGTAGAACCCACCCCTTTCCCTGTCCCAGAAGTGATCAAGCATATCCCTGTTCAAGGTCAGGGCCTCCCTCAGGTAGCTCACCTGGAAGCTGGCCTCGTAGAGCTCCATCAAACCCCATATCAGAAAGGCGTAATCGTCCAGGTGGGCGGGGATGGCTGCCTCCCCCTGCCTGAAACGGTGGAAAAGCCTGCCCTCGGGGGTGCGCATCCTGTCCAGGATGAAATCCGCCGCCCTTCTGGCGGCCTGGGTATAGAGGGGCTCATCAAAGACCTGCCCTCCCCTGGCCAGGGCAGCCATCATCAGGCCGTTCCAGTCGGCCAGGACCTTGTCGTCCCTGTGGGGACGGACCCTCCCTTCCCGGGCTGCAAGGAGCTTCCTGCGGGCACCATCCAGGGCCTGCCTGAGGTCTTCCTCTGGTATCCCCAGGTCCCGGGCGATTTCCTCCATGGACCTATCCATATGCAGGATGTTCCTCCCGGTGCGCCGCCCCGTGGCCTCCTCCAGGAAATTGCCCCCCCTCTCGATATTATAGGCGTAGATTACAAGCTCCGCCTCCCGCTCCGTCAGATGGCCCCGGATTTCCTCCTCCCTCCACAGGTAGAACTTCCCCTCCACCCCTTGGCTTTCGGCATCCTCGGCCGAGTAGAACCCGCCCTCCGGGGAGGTCATGTCCCGGAGGACATAGGTGAATATCTCCCGGGCCTTCTGCCTGTACTCCTCTCTTCCTGTGGCCTGGAACCCCTCTGTATAGGCCAGGGCCAGCATGGCCTGGTCGTAGAGCATCTTCTCGAAATGGGGCAGGAGCCACCCCCTGTCCGTGGAATAGCGGTGGAAACCGAAACCCACATGGTCATAGATACCTCCCCGTCCCATGGCCTGAAGGGTCCTTTCCACCATATGGAGGGCCTTCTCCTCCCCTGTACGCCTCCAGTACCTGAGGAGGAAAAGGAGGTTGTGGGGGGAGGGGAACTTGGGGGAGGTGCCAAAGCCGCCCTCCCTTTCATCGAAGACCTTTGTGAGTTGTTCAAAGGCGGCCCCAAGGGTTGCCTCGCCTATCTCCTCCCCGGGTGCACCATGGGATATCTGCTGCAACGCCTTTAATATCTGACCTGCCGAGTCCTGAACCTCCCTGCGGCGTTGGGTCCATATCTCCTTGATCTGAGGGACCAGGTCAAGCATGCCGACTCTTCCAAAGCGGCTCTCCTTTGGGATGTAGGTAGCGGCAAAGAAGGGCTCCTTTTCCGGGGTCATGATAATGGTGAGGGGCCAGCCCCCGCCCCCGGTCATCATCTGGCACACCGTCATGTAGAGGGCATCGATATCGGGACGCTCCTCCCGGTCCACCTTTATGGATACGAAGGTATCGTTTAAGAGCCGGGCCACCTCCGGATCCTCAAAGGACTCCCTCTCCATGACGTGGCACCAGTGGCAGGTGGAGTACCCGATGGAGAGGAAGATGGGCCTGTCCTCTCTCCTAGCCTTCTCGAAGGCATCATCCCCCCAGGGATACCAGTCCACGGGGTTGTGGGCGTGCTGGAGGAGGTAGGGGCTCTTCTCCTTTATGAGCCGGTTGGGGCGCCTTTCCCCGCCGCCCGGGGTCATACACAGGAGGAGGTTGTGACCTGGTATCCGCCCTCCAGCTTGTCGGCGATCTCCATCATCTCATCCTCCGAGAGCTTCAGGGTATCCCCATGGAACTTCATGCCGTCTCCCTGGTTCCGGGGCACCACGTGACAGTGGACGTGGGGGATGATCTGGCCTGCCACCTCCCCTTCGTTCACGAAATAGTTGAGGCCCTCCGGCTTCATTTTTTCCATGATGATGTGGCCAACCTCCGTCACCGCCCGGAAGAGCCTGCCCACCTCCTTGGGGTCCATCTCCGAGAGGTGTTCCACATGGCTTTTGGAAACAACCAGGGTATGGCCCTTGGCCAGGGGGTTGATGTCCAGGAAGGCGACGGCGAACTTGTCCTCGTAGACCTTGTAGCTGGGGATTTCACCCTTTATTATCTTGCAGAAGATGCAGTCCTCCACGTATCACTCCTCCTTCTTTTTCTTCTCGAGTTCCATGAAACTCTTGATCAGGTCTATGGGCACAGGGATCACAAAGGTAGAGGCCTTCTCCGAGGCCGCCTCCTTTATGGTCTGGAGGAACCTCAGCTGGATGGAGGCCGGATGCTTGGCCATGATCTCGGCAGCATTGGACAGCCTTTCCGCGGCCTGGAACTCCCCTTCTGCGTTGATGACCTTGGCCCTTCTTTCCCTCTCTGCTTCCGCCTGGGCGGCCATGGCCCGCTGCATGCCCTGGGGTATCTCCACGTCCTTTACCTCCACCGTCGATACCTTGATGCCCCAGGGGTCGGTCTGCTGGTCGATGACCTTCTGGAGCTGCTCGTTTATCTTCTCTCTTTCTGAAAGCAGTTCGTCCAGTTCCGCCATACCCAGGACGCTGCGGAGGGTGGTCTGGGCGATCTGGGAGGTGGCCGCCAGGTAGTTCTCCACCTCCACTATGGCGTTTTCAGGGTTCAATATCCTGAAATATACCACCGCATTGACCCTCACCGGCACATTGTCCTTTGTGATTACCTCCTGGGACGGCACGTCCAGGGTCACGGTCCTCAGGTCCACCTTCTGCATCTTCTCCAGGATGGGGATGATAAAGAAGAGGCCGGGTCCTCTGGCCCCCACAAGCCTCCCCAGCCGGAAGATAACTCCCCTCTCGTATTCCTGGACTATCTTTATGGCCGATGCCAGAAAGACAACCACCAAGATCAAAAGAAAACCAAAACTCTCAAAGAACACCATTCACTTCACCTCTTCTACCGCTAGTGTAAGTTTTTCCACACCTACTACTTTAACCTTTGCGTCTTTTGGGATTGCCCCATCCCTTGCCCTGGCCCGCCAGCGCTCCCCGTGGACGAAGACCGTACCCTCCGGGTCCAGGTCCGTCACCGCCTTTCCGGTCTCTCCGAGCATCCCCTCGACACCGGTGGCGGGCTTCCTCCGGCGACTCTTTACCACCAGCCCCACCGCCAGGAGGACGAAGGCGGCAGTCACAGCCGTGGTCAGGATGATGAGGTCCAGGGATATCCTCACAAAGGGCTCCTTCTCCGCATCTATGAGCATCAGGGAACCCAGGAACAGGGCTACGATCCCTCCCAGGGCCAGGATGCCGTGGGACGCAATCTGGGTCTCGAGGATGAGGAGCATAATTGCAAAGATGATAAGGCCAAGGCCCGCCACAGAGATGCTCAAGGCCTGGAAGGACCACAGGGCCAGGAGGATGCAGATACCGCCCACCACCCCGGGCAGGATGGCCCCGGGGCTGGACAGCTCGAAGATGATGCCATAGAAGCCTGCAAGAAAGAGGATGTATGCCACATTCGGGTTGGAGATGATGTGGAAGAACTCCTCCCTGGGGCTCAGGGTGATGGCCACAACCTCCGCCCCCCTGGTGTGGAGGACCCTTACCCCATCGGCGGTTTCCACCTCCATGCCGTCCACCTGGTCCAGGAGGGAGTCCAGGTCACCTGCTATTATGTCAATGATCCCGGCCTCCAGGGCCTGGGATTCGGTCAAAGATGTGCTGTTGGTCACAAAGCTGCGGGCCAGGGTGGCGTTCCTGCCCCGGCCCTCTGCCAGGGACGCCATGTAAGCGGCCGCATCCTTGGTGATCTTGTCTCCCACAGCCTCCCCTGTACCCATGTCAACAGGATGGGCGGCACCCACGTTGGTCTGGGGGGCCATGGCCGCCACGTGACTGGCCACCAGGATGAAACTCCCGGCCGAGGCCGCCCTGCCCCCCCTGGGGTATACATAAGTGATCACCGGGACCCGGGAATCCAGGATGGCCTTGATGACCCCCCTCATGGAGGTATCCAGGCCGCCGGGGGTGTCCATCTGGATCACCAGGGCCTCGGCCCCCCCGGATTCGGCCTCGGAAATCCCCCTCTCCACATAGTTCATTACCACGGGGTCGATGACCCCTTCAACCCGCAGGGTGTAGACCCTCCCGGCGTCGGCATGGGCAGCATGGGCACAATATATATTAAACAAAAGGATAATAATCACCAAAACAGCCCTCATAGTGTAAGTCTAGGCGATACAAGGATAAAAAGTTGATGTCATGATAGAGTCCATCTGGGTTGAGAAGTACCGGCCTGAGAAGGTCCGGGATATGGTCGGACAGAGGGACGTGGTGGAAAGGCTCCAGGGATACGTGAAGACCAAGAGCCTGCCCAACATGCTCTTTGCCGGTCCCCCGGGAACGGGTAAGACCACCTCAGCCGTGGCCCTGGCCAAGGAGATTTTCGGCGGGGACTGGCAGGCAAACTTCCTGGAGCTCAATGCCTCCGACGAGCGAGGCATCGACGTGGTCCGGGGCAAGATCAAGGATTTCGCCCGCACCCGGTCCATGGGGGGGGAGTTCAAGATCGTCTTCCTTGACGAGGCCGATGCCCTCACCAAGGACGCCCAGCACGCCCTGAGGCGCACCATGGAGAAGTACTCCGAAACCTGCCGGTTCATCCTCTCCTGCAACTACTCTTCCAAGATCATCGAGCCCATCCAGTCCAGGTGCGCCCTCTTCAGGTTCAGGCCCCTCTCTCCCGAGGAGGTCAGGGAGAGGATCGAGTACATTGCCAGGACGGAGGGGTTGCAGCTATCCCGGGAGGGCATGGACGCCATCCTGGACCTCTCCGAGGGGGATCTTCGGAAGGCCATAAACATCCTCCAGTCCGCCCATGCCTTCGGCTTGGAGATCACAGAGGATACCGTCTATAGGGTGGTGCCCCGGGCCCAGCCGGAGGATATCAGGACCATTATCAGGACGGCCCGCAGCGGGGATTTCATTGCTGCAAGAAAAAAGCTGAGGGACATAGTCATCGGCCATGGCCTCTCCGGGGAGGACGTGATCAAGCAGCTGCACCGAGAAGTTTTCCGGATGGAGGAGATCCCAGACCGGGAGAAAATAAGGCTCATGGACCGGATTGGTGAATACGAGTTCAGGCTCATGGAAGGCTCCAACGAGCTAATCCAGCTGGAGGCCCTCCTGGCCCAGTTTGCCCTAGCAGGGGAGGGCCAGAGATGAAACGGGCAGGGCTTTTGAGGCTTGAACGGCTCCTGGAGGTGGAAAGGCCTGTGGGGCGGGTGGTACTCCTGCCCAGGATAGATGTCCTTCTGGATTTTCCCCTCAAGGTGGACGTGGAGGGCCACGGCCTCCACGAGTCCATAACATGGGCAGTGGACACCGAGCTGGAGGGACATGTTACAAGTGTGGAGGGGTTCCTCGCAGGGGTCGCAAAAAGGGTCCTGAAGCACAACCCCCAGGCCCAGCGGGTGGAGGCCCGCCTGGAGGCGGATTATGTGGTCTACCGGAGGACACCGGTCAGCGGCCTGGGGACCCAGGAGATGTACAAGATCCTCTCCCACGCCATCACCGAGAACGGAAAGGTGAGGAAGATGGTGGGGGTGGAGGTGACAGGCATCACGGCCTGTCCCTGCGCCCAGGAGGGTCTCAGGGAGGAGACAAAGGAGAAGCTGCGCAGGGATTTCTCTGATGAAGAGATCGGGAAGATTATGGAATCCGTGGTCATCGCAAGCCACAACCAGAGGAACTCCACCAGGCTCCTTATAGAGGTACCCGAGGAGCAGGAGCTGGAGGTGGAGGACCTGATAAAGATTGTGGAGTCATCCATGAGTTCCAAGCTCTACGAGGTCCTCAAAAGGGATGACGAGGTGCGGGTGGTCTATGAGAGCCACATGTCCCCGAACTTTGTGGAGGACGTGGTCAGGAAGGTCCTGGTCTGGGTGGAGGAGTCCTACGATAACCTGCCGGGGGACACCCTCATCTATGTCAAGAGCGAGAGCCATGAGAGCATACACCAGCACAACGCCATGGCAGAACGTACAGTGCGCCTTGAGGACCTGAGAAAGGAGATTCCCGTCCTATAGCCCCTTTATCCTGCTCAGCCTGGACCTGAGCTTTTCAAGTTCCTCCCTGGAAAGCTGCACCCCACCCCGGATTTTCTGGATCTCCTTTTTCTGCCGTTCTATCTTGTGGAACAGGGTAAGGTTAAAAAACAGACTGATGATAAGCCCAATCTCCACAAGGCCGATATCCAAGGATCCGATCTCCATCAAAACCCCATCCACCAAACTAAAAATATCCACCATACTACCCTCTCCCGAATAGCCCTCCCAGGAGTTTTTTCATAAAGGGTTTTTTCTCCGGCTCAGGTGGGATATACCTCTCGCCTATCAGGTCGGCGGCCAGCTTTTTTATGGCCTGGGCCGCTGGGGAGTCCGGTGTTCTGATCACCACGGGCACCCCGAAGGCAGCGGACCTCCTGATCTCCGGGTCCTCGGGCACAAAGGCCAGGACCTTGGTCTCCAGGATGACCTCCACCTCCTGGACCGTGAGGTCTGTCTGATCATATCCGCCCCTGTTCAGGATGGCCCCCAGGATATGGGCCCCGAGTTTCTTGGCCACGATCTTGGTCTTGAGGGCGTCTGACATGGAGGATATCTCCGGGTTGGCCACCAGGAGGAGCTCCTGGGAGGCGGCAAGGGCCGTCACCACACTCCGGCCAAGGCCGGCAGGTGCGTCGATGAGAAGTATCTCTGCATCCTGAAGGATCTCCTCCAGGACGGCTTCCAGCCTGTCGGGGTCGGCCTTTCTGAGACCGTCCAAGGATATCCCAGCCGGCAGGATCTTGACCCCGTACTGGGTCTCATAAATGGCATCCTTAACCTGGGCCTCCCCTCCAAGGACGTCATGGAGGGTATTCTCCATACCTTCCACCCCGAGATAAAGCTCAAGGTTTGCCATCTCGATATCTGCATCAAGGATGGTGACATCCTTGCCGTACTGAGCCAGGGCCACTCCCAAATTTGCAGATATCATGGTCTTGCCCACTCCCCCTTTCCCGGATGCTATGGCAATCGACAAACCCATTATCTTACCTCGCTATATGCTGGTTTACTACTATTTATAAATATTTTCCCACGGCCGTCCGAATTCTGGTGGGGGACCTTCATTACTAATTTGACCTCGCTGACATTTTCCAGTCCATGATATAAAATTCTTTTTATCACTGGACTGGATGAAGGGTAAAGACTGGGACGGAGTCAGCCATGGTTAGTTCTTTCGTATTTGTGGGCCCCGAAGTTCTACGGATAAATTTTCCCTTTTATCCGCTGTTAGTCTTCCACCGATAAACCTTAATCTACAAAACCTTCAAAGGATATCCCATGGAATCCTTCTTCCACTTCTTCGGTCACCTGGAAGAGCGCGAATCCGTCCTCAAAGAACTCGCATCCCTCCTTTCGCCAGGGGAGCGCATCCTGGACGTCGCCACCGGTTCCGGCTACCTGGCCCGCCAGATGACGGACCAGCGGGTGGTGTGCCTGGACCTGGACCCGGGGGTGATTCACAGGACCGCCCGGCTCCTGCCCGGGAGTTATGTGTGCGCCGATGCCACCCGGCTGCCCTTCAGGGACGCCTCCTTCGACTCGGCCGTGGCCTGGACCGGGCTCGCCCACATTCCTGACTGGAGGGGGCTCATCAGAGAGATGGCCAGGGTGGTTGGATCTGGGGGCAGGGTGATTCTTGCCGAGCCCAAGGGGGAGTACTCCACCAGGGCCTTCCGGGATTTCAGATGCACCCACCCTCTACCCTCGCCTGGAGAAATCGGCAGGGAACTGGAAAAATTCGGACGTGTGGAGGTCAGGGAGAGGGAGTACTTCGTCACGGTGGTGGCAGAACTCTGATTATCTCGATGTCGCCGTCCCTGTAGACGGTCTCGAAGTAGCGGGGGTCCTCAAATTTCGTCTTGTCTATCTCCACCCCGTAGTCCGAGGCAGGCTTGTAATAGGACAGCAGGTTCCCGTAGGACTCCATGTTCCTGGAGTAGAAGATGTGGGTGGCGCCGTAGCGCCCGGCAATCTCCGCCGCCTTCTCCGGGTCCGGGGTCTTGTAGAGGATGTAGAGGTCGTTCTGAACCTCCCCCGGGGCCTTGATGTAGGGGTAGTCCAGGTTGCGCAGGGGGAACATGCCCCCCAGGAGGGCCCGGCCGCCGCAGACCCCGGCGAACATCTGGGCCCGGTAGTAGTCGGCTATGATACGGTCATCGGACCCTGAGTTGTCCCGGTACCACAGGGCAGCCTGGTACTCCCCCGGAACAAGGCCCGAGGTCTGGAAGGCTAGGGGGAGGTTGTACTGCTGGAGGCTGAAGAGGAGGGCGGCAAGGAGGACCAGGGGCAGGATGTAACCAGCGCCCCGCAACCGGTCCATGACCCCCATGGCCCGGTGGACCATGACACCGATGCCGATGGAGAGGGGCTGGGCCAGGAAGGGGAAGAAGCGGAAGCCCTCCAGGGGCTTGTAGAGGGTCTGCCAGGTCAGGGCCGTCTTGCCCAGGGCCTTGAGGATGGCCTCGTTCTCGGCCTCCAGGATGAGGGGCACGGCCCAGAGGAGGAGGATGAGGTGGGGCAGTTCCTTCTTCCGCACCCGCCCGTAGGCCAGGTAGAAGAAGGCCAGAACCCCCAGGACCGCCGGGACATAGCCGTAGTACTCGAGCTGGCGCTCCACGGTGTAGAGGCCGCTGGAGGTCACCAGGGCCTTGACCCACCACCAGTAGAGGTTCTTCTGCCAGAGGGAGAAGGTATCGGGCATGGAGGCCAGCTTGGAGAAGAGCCACCAGGGGGAGGTGAGGGCCTGGGAGATGAGGACCACCTTGGCCCAGTCCAGGAGGAGGGAACGCCTGGCTCCGTTGAGGACCAGGGCCAGGGTCACCATGAGGAGGACGAGCACCGCCAGGAAGTAGGTCAGGTGGAGGAGGAAGTCGAGGGCCAGGACCGCTCCCAGAAGGGCGAGGCTGCGGCTGCTCATGGGCTGGACCGAGTGCCTGGCCCAGACCAGGACCAAAAGAGGTATCAAAAAGAGGGTGAAGGACTGGGGGTCCGAGATGCCCGACCAGAAGACGAAGCTGGGGGTGAGGGCCAGGGTCACCACGGCCACGGCGGCCACGGTGCGGTTGTAGAGGTAGGCGGCCAGGGGGTAGAGGGTCAGGGGGGTGGCGGCCTCGATAAAGGGGACCAGCCGGGAGGAGATGGTAGGGATGTCCAATCCTGTTATCGAGCCCGTGAGGGCGAAGATAACTGGCGAGAGGGGCGGGTACCACATGGGGACCCAGCCGTAGGCCAGGTAGCGGATGTCGGGCTCCGGGAGGGTCCAGTGGTCCTGGAGGTACTGGGCCATGCAGAGGCGGTACCAGATGTCCCCCTGGAAGGTTAGGAGGTGGGGGTCTATCTCCAAGCGGGGGGCTAGGCGCAGGTAGAGCCCCACAAGATAGACTGCGAGAAGGAGGAGGTACTCCCGGCGGCGCATGGCGGTAATCTTCCATGTAGCGGTTTATTAAGGTTGGGGGACTTTTACTTCTGGCGTTTTGGCAACTCGAGGATGAAGACGCTCCCCTTCGGTGTGTTGTCCTCCACCCAGACCCGGCCCTTGTGGAGCTCCACTATCTTCTTCACGATGGCCAGGCCCAGGCCGGTACCCTTCACTCCCTCCCTGTTAATCCGTTTCATCCTGCCGAAGACGGCCTCCTTGTACTCGTCCGGTATCCCCTCCCCCTGGTCCTTAAAGGCAATCCTCACCCGGTCCTCAAGGTCCTCCATCCGGATATCTATCACACTGCCGGGGGGGCTGTACTTGATGGCATTGGAGAGGAGGTTGGAAAGGGCATCCTTTATCCTCGGGTTAACCATGGCCTTCACCCTTTTTTCCTCATATCTAATCTCCTGTCCCCTCTCTTTGGCCATGGAGGAGAAGTCCTCCACCACCACCTTGATAAACTCCCCTATATCGGCCTCCTGGAAATCCAGTTCCTTCATCTCCTCCACCTGGGTATATTCCCGGGCCTTTATGAGAAGGGCCTCGGCATCTTCAATCCTTTGCATGATCTTGTGCAGTTCCTCTTTCTCGGCCTCAGAGCCCACCTTCTCCAGCAGCAGCTCTGCCTTCATCATAGCCACGGTCAGGGGATTTGATACATCATGGGCAATGATGTCGGCAAAGAGCCTCTTGAGTTCGTTGGCCTCTTCAAGTTTCCTTATATCCTCCTTGACGTACCATATCAGGAAACCTATCTGGAGACCCACGATGAAGAAGGTGATGGACCAGGGCAGCATGGGTCTGCCAAAGGACATGGATATCCCTTCCCGAACCGCAGCCGTGCCTGAACCGCCCCGCATGAAGGAGGAGATCACCATCACACCGGGGTGGACTATAAAATATCCGATCAGACCTGCCAGGGTGGAAAAGACCAGGGCCTCCTTTATTTTTTCCATCATGACAATATTGCCTATCCTAATATATTATCCTCACTCTCCTTCCTGCGGAAGGATTAAAGGGTTGTCCCGCCTAAT
>CAZHQS010000015.1:0-24532 GCA_964534545.1 Candidatus Hydrothermarchaeota archaeon | reverse complement strand
CTCCACGAAGACCTCCCTCAGGGCCGAGGGCTCCACGGACCTGTGGGCCTCCTTGAAGTCCTCCTTGGTCACCTGGATGTTCTCCAGGATCTCCGGGGGGATGCTCTCCTCCTCCAGGTCGATGTCGGGCAGGATCTTGCGCAGGGCGCTCATGGCCGCCTCCTTGCAGAGGGACTCCAGGTCGGCCCCCACGAAACCGTGGGTGTTGTCCGCCATCTCGTCCAGGTCCACGTCCTCGGCCAGGGGCATGCCCCTGGAGTGTATCTGGAGGACCTCCTTGCGCCCGTCCCTGTCAGGGACCCCGATTACTATCTCCCGGTCGAAGCGACCGGGCCTGCGGAGGGCAGGATCTAATGCGTCGGGCCTGTTGGTGGCGCCGATGACCACGATTTTACCTCTCATCTTGAGGCCGTCCATGAGGGCCAGGAGCTGGGCCACCACCCGGCGCTCCACCTCGCCTGTGACCTCCTCCCTCTTGGGGGCGATGGCGTCGATCTCGTCGATGAAGATGATGGAGGGGGCGTTGTCCTCGGCCTCCTTGAACATCCTGCGGAGGTTCTCCTCGGACTCGCCATAGAACTTGGACATGATCTCCGGGCCGTTGAGGGAGATGAAATAGGAGTTGGTCTCGTTGGCCACTGCCCTGGCGATGAGGGTTTTACCCGTACCTGGCGGCCCGTGGAGTAAAACGCCTTTTGGCGGCTCTATCCCGAGCTTTTCGAAGAGTTCCGGGTGCTTCAGGGGCAGCTCTATCATCTCTCTTATCTTCTGGAGCTGCTGTTTCAGGCCCCCGATGTCCTCGTAGGCCACCTCTGGGATGCCGGGTTTCTCGGCCTTGACTGGACCCTCCCTGACCGAGAGCTCTGTTGCGTCTGTTATTCTGACGATGCCGCCGGGTTCGGTGTGGGCTACGGTGAAGGGCAATGTAGTCCCAAGGACGCCAACCACCAGCTTATCCCCCTTGGTGATGGGCCTGCCCAGGAGCCTGCGCTTGACAAAGTCCCCGAAGCCCACCGAGAACCTGATGGTATGGGCCGGAGCCAGGACCACCTTCTTGGAGTCCTTGGTGCTGGCCTTCTTGATGGTCACCTTGTCCCCCAGGGACACCCCGGCGTTCTGCCTAAGGATACCGTCCATGCGCACAATGCCCATGCCCTCGTCCTCGGAGTAGGAGCGCCACACTATAGCCCCCGTCACCCTCTTCCCGTGGAGCTCCACGATGTCCCCGGTCTTGATCTTGAGGGCGTCCCTGGTCTTGGAATCCAGGCGGACGATGCTCCTGCCGATATCGTTCTGCATGGCCTCTGCAACCTTCAGCTCCAAAGCGCTCATCCCTTTAATCTTCTTTCTTTACAGGCTTAAAGGTTTTCCTCACCTATTGGGACTGTTGGATTGTGGAAGGAGAGGAAATTTGCCCCCCCTTCTCTCGATACCATGATGTCTTTTACGGTGAACTCCTGGACCGGTCGTTGGAGGTGTCCCAAAGGGGCATATGATATTCTTCGGTGCCTTGATCTAGAAATACCCCTCCGCCCAGTCGATTCCCCCTGGCCTGTATCCCTCGCCCTTCCCTTTGATGATCTCCTCCACTGCCTCCGCCGTCTCCTCCGCCGTCCGGTCTGTGGTATCCACCTCGTAGACCTCACCGTATCTCTCCATGGATTCAACCAGACATACATCCAGGGCCTCGCTCTCCAGGTTCTCCCTGACCTTCTCCGGCCCAAAACCCTTTCTTTCCAGGCGCCCCTTCAACTCTGCCGGGTCCGTGCGCAGGACCACCACGATACCCTCCAGTCCCAGAAGATGGCTCAAGTGCCCCTCAAGGATGCAGGTCTCATCTGAAATCCTACCCATGGCCGCCTCCCCCAGCAGATCAAGGTCCACCACCCTGGAATCCCCTTCCACCCCCAGGACCATCTCCTCGCCTACCAGATCATTCAGATGGACAACCTGCCAACCCAGCCTTTCCCCCAGTATGGACGCAACGGCCGTCTTTCCGGTCCCCGGAGTCCCGGTTAGGAGGATCATTCCTCGCCTTTCATCATGGCCCGTCTGAAGCCCAGGGCCTCCAGGTCCTTGTAGATCATGGTCCGGGAAACGCCAAAGACCTCGGCCACCTTGGCCACATTGATGGCAGTGGGGTTGTTGTTCAAAAGCTCCACCACCTTCCTGATCCTCTCCCGCCGGGTATTGGCGTCCACGGCCTCCTCCAGGACCTCCTCGTTGATGGAGGCCACGATGGTGGTGTAGACCCTGCCGGGAAGGGGTGTCACGATGGTCTTGGTATAGATATCCGAGATGTATCCCTCCTTGTTTCCGATCATGCTGTTCATCTTCTGAACGGCCTTCCTCATGGAGTGCTCCCTGGAGGCCCCCTTCTCGTTTATCCCAAGGATCTTCTTGCGTCTGGGTTCTGAACCGTTGACTGCCGTGGTGATGGTAACGCTTGCACCCGAAGGTCCGGCAGATATGTCGGACTCGGTCTTGGAAATGACCCCGTCCACGTTCTTCAACTCTTTGTTAATCTCCTTTATCGTCGCCTCGAGGGCCGAGGAGACATCCCCCCCGGTTTTGGTCACGCTGATTATCCGCATACACCACTTATGGATTTTTCGACATATTTATTCTTTTCCTTTTTGATGGGCTTTTAAGATGTTAATAATGCCATCGTCGAATGATAAAATGATCCGGTTATTGTTTCTTCTTCTCCTTCTAACCCTGGGCTGCACGGGCTCCGGCGGCGGGGGTTCAGACACCGGGGCCCTGGGCCCCAGCAACTCCGAGGCCGACCTGAACGCCGCCCTGAGTTCTGGCAAACCCGTCCTCCTGGAGTTCTATGCCGAATGGTGCACCTACTGTGCGGACCAGGCCCCCATCATCCACGAGATCAAGGAGGAATACCGGGGCGAGGTCATCGTCCTCAAGATAGACGTGGACCAGTATCCCGGTCTCGTCGAGGCCATGACCGGCCAGGGGGGTCTCCCCACCATTCTGGTCTTTGACCGGTCAGGCAATATAGTCGCCTGGTGGATCGGGTTTACCCAGAAGGGGGAAATAGTAAAGGCCCTCTCAGCCCTGTGAGCGCTGGCAGTCGTAGAGATCCCCGATCCTCTCCAGGGAATCGGCCTCTGCCGGGGACTTGTCCTCCCTGAGCCTTATGATCCTGGGGAACCGTAGGGCAAAGCCTGACTCGTAGTTGGGCGATTTCTGGATCTCCTGGTAGGCCACCTCCACCACCACCTCGGGTTTCAGCTTGGCCTCGGTGCCTTCCTCGAACTCGATTAGGGGCTCCAGAAGCTTGGTGAACTCCTCCAGTTGCTCCTCCGTGACCCCGGTCCCCACCCTCCCCACAGGCAATATCCTTCCGGTGTTTGCATCCCTGGAGCCCAGGACATAGGAGCTGAGCCAGCCCTTCCTCTTCCCTGCCCCCCAGGAGGCCCCGATGATCACCAGGTCCAGGGTCTCCATCACGGGCTTTATCTTGTACATGTGGCCCACCCTGGCCCCCGGGACGTAGGGGGCATCCTGATTCTTTATCATGATACCCTCATGGCCGATCTCCAGGGCCCTTTGGTAGAAGGCCTCTGCCTCCTCCAGGGAGGGGGTGACCAGCTGCTGGGCGAGCTCGAACCCATCCTGTGGGGTTACTATCCCCTCCAGCCGTTCCCGCCTCTCATGAAAGGCCACGTCGATCATGGCCTCCCCCTCCACGAAAAGACAGTCAAAGAGGTAGACCTCAAAGGGTATCTCCTTTCTCATCTCCTCCACGTCGTACTTGCGCCGGAACCGCCTCAGGATCTGCTGAAAGGCCCTTGGCCTCCCTGTGGCCGGGTCCACGGCCACGGCCTCCCCCTCTACGATGGCCCTTTTGGCCCTGATGGCCTTCCTTGCCCTCTCGAGGATGTCAGGCAGGGACGAGGTCACGTCCTCCAGCCTGCGGGAGAAGATCCTGACATGGTCCCCCTCCTTGTGGACCTGGATCCTGGCCCCGTCGTATTTTATCTCCAGGGACGGCCGTTCCACATCCACCAGGGCCTTCTCCAGGGAGGGCGCAATCTGGGCCAGCATGGGTTTTATGGGGACCCCGACCTTCATGGAGACCTGTTTGAGCCCCTCCTCGCCCTCCCTGGCAGCGATTAGGGCCACCCGGCCGAAGTCATTGGAGAGCATATAGGCCCTCTCCACCATCTGGGGAGTGGTGCCGAAGGTCCTGGCAATGGCATCCCTCAGAAGCCCCTCGGCAACCCCCACCCGAAGCTCTCCCAGCATGGTCCTGACCAGGTACTTGGCCTCTATTGGCTCTGCATTGGTCAGAAGCTCCGAGATGAGCTTTACCTTCCTGTCCTGGGAACCTGGGCCCTGGGCCAGGGCCACCTTCTCCAGATTTGCCTTCACCTTCTCAACGGTAAGCCGTTGTGAGAACAGGGTGGTCTGGATCTTCCTATGGGAAAGCTTTTCGGCTGCACTGCCCACGTCCCCCATCTCCTTCACCAGTGCCTTGACCTCCCCCTTTTTGACCCCGGTGACAAAGGTTATGGCATCGTATACCACCCCTGGCCCCACCCCCAGCTCCAGGGAACTGCCGGCCGGGAACACCGTTCCCATGAGGAGGTGGGGCACGGTATCCAGGAGGGACTGGTCGGTCCTTTTCAAAAGGTCCGTGATAATGGCGGTCTTTTCAAGCTTTGAGGGGGTGGCCTCAAGGTCCTCGTATACGGAAACAAGATCTTTATACTCCATCACCTCATGACCTCTGTGCGGAGGGCAATCTTGCGCTGGGGCTCGATGGCCAGCACCTCCTCCCCATCCTTGAATATCCTGACAATACCCCCGCTTTTGGATACGGTGATGCCTATGGCCTTGGTCACCTTGGTGGTTGCTGCCACCGCTGCATGGCGGGTCCCCAGACCCTTCGGTATGTCCACCTTGGTGGTGTCCACGTTCAGGTAGCAGCCGGCGGCCTCTATGACCCCGTTGGCATATATCAGGAAGGCACCGTCCAGCTGGGCCAGCTCCTTTACGGTCTCCACCAGCCGGCGGTCCAGGATCATCCTGTCTTTTATGTCGTGCCTCTCGAAGGGGTTGAGGATGAGCTGCTTGGACCTCTTCTTCACCTCTTCTGTGTCCCCGATGAGGAAGGCGGTACCGATGAGCCTCCCCTCCCTACCCTCCCTGCCGATCTCAAGGGCCAGGTTCAGGACTGACTCAAAGACCTCCCGCTTGACGTTCATCTCCCTCATGAACTTATGGAGCCTGAGGTCCAGGCGTTCCTCTTTGACCTGATAGACGAAGATGGAGTCCATCTCAGTCTCCATGGTGGAGCCTGCCACCACCAGGGTATCCCTGTCCTTTATGATCCCCCTGTCCATGGCAAGGATGACCGCATCCTCTATGTGGGAAACCCTGGATATCTCCCTCATCAACAGGTGCAGGGCATGGAGTGTCTTGGGCATCTCCTCCTTTTCCCCATCTATGAGATCCACATCCACCATGGCAAGGGTGGCCTTTTTCATCATCTTATTGTATGCCTCCTCGTTTGCCGTGGCCCCGATTACAGGGATCTCGGGGTTGAGACCGATGATACGGTCAAAGCCCTCCCCGGTTTCGGTCAGGACAAGGATGGTGTCTGCACCTATCTCCTGGGCCAAAGCCACGGCCGAATTCGCAACGGCGTTCTGGATCTCCATGAACTAATCTTGAAAACGGTGGAATATAAAGCTTACATGCAGGATTTGAGGATCCCTGCTATTCTGTGGACGTCCGCCGGGTCCATCTTCTCCACGTCCAGTTTCTTAAGCTCCAGCACCACGCCCCTCTCCTTGAACCGGTCATACCTGGGACAGCGGGTGAGGAACCCCCTCCCCAGGTCAGTGACAAGACCTGCTCTGTGGGCCCTCCCTGTGAACCGCTTTGGAGGTATCTTTTCAAGCCGTATCCCCACACTGATCCCCCTCCTTTCCCGGTGGACAGCATCAGGCAGCTCTTCTTTTAGCATTTCTGAAAACTCCAACAGCCGCCTCACCCTCCTCCTTGCCCGGTCCACCTCGGCCCCTATACCTGCTGCTACCACAGGCTCCGCCCTGCAGGCCCGGGCATGGTCCTGCCATCGCTGGCGCAAGTCCTGATTATCGGTGGTGATGAAGCCCCCTGTGCCCACATTTATTATCTTCGGAGAGCCCGTGGAGCAGATGATGATGTCTGAATGCCTCCCGTCGGCGAGGGTTCCATCCCCCACGGCCCCCGAGGCGTCCTCCACCAGGATGACCCCGTATTCCCTGCACAGCTTCGAGATCTCCTTTACATCCTGTTCGGCCATATAACCGGCAAAGGAGGTCAGTATCAGGGCATCCGGGGTCTCCCTCTCCAGGGCCTGCTGGAGGGTCTCCGGGTGGATGAGCCCCAACTCGGTCTCAAGAAAGCATGTTTCAATGCCCGAAACAGGGGGGTACTCAAGGAAGCCCCTCCATCCCCCCTGGTCAGGCACCATGACCTTGTCCCCGGCCGCCGCCAGGGCCCACTGGAGGGCACAGGTGCCGCTGGG
Source organism: Candidatus Hydrothermarchaeota archaeon (assembly GCA_964534545.1). Classification (GTDB taxonomy): domain Archaea; phylum Hydrothermarchaeota; class Hydrothermarchaeia; order Hydrothermarchaeales; family JAADFM01; genus JAADFM01. The sequence goes on along the minus strand of CAZHQS010000015.1, from coordinate 17,991 downwards.
TGCCAGATCCACATACCTGTGGCCAACCAGCTCTGCCACGGCGTCTTCGGCATCTCCAAGATAGCCCTTCAGATCCTCCTTACCCAGCCTCCGGACAGCCTCCCCCATGGCCCTTACCGTAGCCCGGGATGGCCTGATGTGAGGGTACAATCCGTCAGCCCCCGCGCTTCAAGAATCCCCAGATCTTATCCAGCATCCCTCCTCTGGGGTGGATGTAATGGCATTCCACGCACACCCTCCAGTCCAGGTATCGCCCCTGGAGGGTTTCCTTATCATGGATGCCTCCGGGGACATTCAGATTTTCCACCACCTCCGGCCCCTGGATATCAGGGTAATTGAAGGCGAGACCCAGGTATCCTGCGCCCACAAAGGTCTCGCTCCCCCGGGTATTCACGTCCCCGTGGCAGGTCTCGTTGGTGCAGCTCCTGAGGGATATCCTGGTGTGCTCAGCCTTGTAGAGGTTCACCTCCTCCACCACGTGGCAGAGGAGGCAGCTGTTGCTCTCCATGTCGGTGGTGAAGTTCTTGACATACCTCACCTCACCGGTGGGGCCGAAGAAGTTGTCCGCGCTTCCTGCCCACATGTGAAGCTTGGCCATCCAGGCGGTCCTGTTGTCGGTGTAGAAGTTCCTCAGCAGGTCACCATGGCAGTTCCCGCAGCTTATATCCACGGTCTTTTTGGTAATCTTGGATATGGACCGGTTGATCCGTCTTCCCAGCCTCCAGAGGGGTGACTCCTTGCCCACCTCTTCTTCGAAGCTCTGGTTCACGTGACACCTGGGACAGCTATCCTCCAGGATGGGGGCATGGACGTCGTGGAGCCTCACCGGGGTCCTGGCAGTGAGGTGACAGTAGGCACATTCCTTCTCCCCCGGGATGGCCAGCCTTATACCCTCAATGACCTTGATATCCCCAGGCCTCGGGGCAGGGATGGTGGCCACCGAGGAGTTCCAGCCCCGGAAGCTCTGGTGGCACACCCGGCAGTTGATCTGACTCCTGTGGATGGAGTGAACCTCCAGCTCGCCGGAGGTGGAGTTGTGGCAGCCTACACACACATTTTTTTGGGTATGCAACCCCTGGATCTCGGTGGGCGTCCTGCTGTGGCAGCCGTTATCTTTGCAGTTGGAGGGTCTCAGAGCCAAGGAGTTGAGGGATAGGGCATCGTGGCAGGATATGCACAGGTTCCCGGAATGGTACTTGGTCCTGTTGTGGCAGGCGTCACAGGCCTTCTCCAGGACCGGCGAGTGGACATCATGTAGCCTCCTGGGCCTCCAGGCGCTGGGGTGACAGTATTTGCATTCCTTCTCCCTGTGAATCGCCATCCTCACCTCCCCGGAATCCCCATCCCCGCCACCGGGCAGGGGGCTCCCTGAGAGTATCACAATATCCTCCTCTCTGGGCACTGGCACGGTGGCTATGGAGGAGTTCCAGCCCCGGAAGCTCTGGTGGCATACCCTGCAATTGACCTCACCCCGGTGGATGAGATGGATGTCGTACTCCCCGCTGGGGGCGGGGTGGCAGCCCATGCACAAGTCCTTTTTCAGGTGAAGCTCCTGCCTCTCAGAAGCCGACCGGGAATGGCAGCCATTCTCCTTGCAGTTGCCGGGCTGGACGGATGTGGAGTTGACGGCGAAGGACTCATGGCAGGAGAAACAGATGTTCCCGGTATGCCTCCTGGAATGGCAGGCGTCACAGGCCTGCTCCAGCACAGGGGCATGGACGTCATGGAGTCTCCCTGGTTCTCTCACCGAGGGATGACAGTAGCCGCACTCCCGGTCCCTGGGGATGGCTATCCTGATTCCGTCAACCACCCTGGTGTCCCTAGTATCTGGGACCGGGATGGTGGCCACCGAAGAGTTCCAGCCCCGGAAGCTCTGGTGGCATATCTTGCAGTTAACCTCACCCCGGTGGATGAGGTGCACGTCGTACTCCCCCGAGACTGAGACGTGGCAGCCGAAGCAGATGCTCTGGTTCAGATGGATGGCAAACCTGGAACCATTACCCCACCTGATACCTGACTGGTGGCAGGCCTTCTTGGCACAGGGGAACATGTCCCTGACATCGGGGTTTTCCACCTGGAACTTCTCATGGCAGGGAGTGCAGTTGGCCCCCAGGTGGTATACAGGGTCCTCGTGGGGACTGTAGGAGTGTCCCAAGGGCGGCATTCCCATCAGCAGAATAAAGCCAAATATCAATCCCAGTTCAGCCTTCATACTATCTCCTTTAACTCTTCCACAAAACGCAGGTTCTCCTCCCTGGTCCCGACACTGACCCTGAGGTAGTATTGATCCAGGCCCCCAAAGGAGCTACAATCCCGGGTGATGACCCCCCTCCTGAAAAGCTCCTCGGCAATCTCTGCGGCCGTCATTTCGGTTTCCCTGGTGTCCACCAGCAGGAAGTTGGCCTGGGAGGGGTAGGCCAGAAGGCCGGGTATGAGGTCTATCTCCCTTTTCAGGTACTCCCGCCCTTCCCTGGCCAGCTGGACGGACCTCTCCAGATGTCCCCTGTCCCCCAGGGCCGCCATGGCGGCCTTCTCTGCCAGGAGGTTCACGCTGAAGGGTATCTTTACCCTGGCCATGTAGCTGATTATCCCCTCATTTGCCACACCGTATCCCACCCGCAGGCCCGCCAGGCCGAAGGCCTTGGAGAAGGTCCGGGTTATGATGAGGTTCTCATGATCCTCCACCAGGGGGATAAAAGAACCCTCCGAGAACTCCACATAGGCCTCATCCACCACCACAACCACCTCCTCCTCCAGGAGCTCTTCAAGGCCAGGCCGGGGGATAAGGGTGCCAGTGGGATTGTTGGGGGAGCAGACGAAGACTATTTTCGTCCTTTCTGACACCGCCTCCTTCATTCCCTGGACATCGTACTCAAACCCGCCTTTCATGGGGACAAAGACCGGCTTGGCCCCGTAGAGCCTTGTGAGGGCCTGGTACATGGAAAAGGTCGGGATGGAGATGACGGCCTCATCTCCCTCCCCCAGGAACATCTTGACTACCAGGTCGAGGATTTCGTCGGAGCCGTTTCCTGCCATGACCTGCTCCTTTCTCACCCCCAGGTAATCCGCCAGGGCCTCTCTGAGGCCCGAGGCATCGGCCGTGGGATAGACCGAGGCCATCCCAGAATAATGGGTGATGGCCCTCACAGCCTCCGGCGATGGGCCCAGGGGATTCTCGTTGGACGCCAGCTTAACTATCCTCTCCGGGTCGAGGCCGTGGGCCTTTGCCACCTCCTCCTTGGACCTTCCGGGGACATAGGGGGGGATGTCCCGGATATAATCCTTTAACAGTCTCTCAATCATCTCCCACCTCCGCCAGGAGCCCCTCCAGGACTTCCACCACCCTGTCAATCTGCCCTTGGTCGATCACCAGGGGGGGGAGGAACCTCAGCACGGTATCGTGGGTGCAGTTTATGAGGACACCCTCTTCCCTTGCGCCCTCCACGATCCCCTGGCAGGGAAGCGTCAGCTCCATCCCTATCATGAGCCCCCTGCCGCGGACCTCCTTTATGATACCGTATCTGGATTTAAGGCCCTCCAGGGCCCTCATGAAATACTCGCCCATCTCCCTAGACTTCTCCGCCAGCCCCTCCTCTACTATGGCCTCCACCGCGGCCCTGGCAGCGGCACAGGCCAGGTGGTTGCCCCCAAAGGTAGAGGCATGGTCCCCGGGCACAAAGGCATCCATGACCTCAGGTCTGGCCAGCATGGCACCTATGGGGAAGCCACCCCCCAGGGCTTTAGCTACGGTGAAGATGTCAGGCCTGACACCGAAACCCTGCCAGGCGAACATGGAGCCAGTCCTGCCGAAACCGGTCTGGACCTCGTCGAAGATGAGGAGAAGCCCCTCCCTGTCGCATAGTTTCCTGACACCTTCGAGATAACCCTCAGGGGGCATCACCACCCCGCCCTCCCCCTGGATGGGCTCCAACAGCACGGCGGCGGTCTCGTCGGTTATGGCGGCTTCAAGGTCACCCAGGCTGCCGTACTCCACGTGGGTAAACTCCCTCAAGAGAGGCTGGAAATCCCTCTTGTATTTCTCCTGGCCGGTGGCGCTCAGGGTGGCCAGGGTCCGGCCGTGGAAAGAGTTCTTTGCGGCAATGATACCCGCCTTTTTGGTGTATTTACGCACGAGCTTTATGGCCGCCTCGTTGGCCTCGGCCCCGCTGTTGCAGAAGAAGGACCTGTAGCCCCCGCTTACGTCAAAGAGGAGCCGGGCAAGCTCCTCCTGGGGAGGGATGCGGTAGATGTTGGAGGTGTGCATGATCCTCTTTGCCTGGCGGCAGATGGCCTCCACGACCCTGGGGTGAGAGTGACCGGTATTGACCACCGCCAGACCTGAGAAACAGTCAATGTACTCCCTTCCCTCCGAATCGTAGACCACCGCCCCATGTCCCTCCACCAGGGCAATGGGCTGCCTCGAATAGGTATTTGCAATGGGGCTCTCCTCTGCCATGTAGACCTCTTTAAAAAAGGGGCCATATAATTATTTCTATATAAGCCCCTTTGACTTTAAAACCCCGGTGAAGGTCTCCACCAACCTCTCCAGTTCCATCTTGAAGCTCCCCATGGTGAAGGTGTAAAGCCCCACATGGGAGGTAACTATCCTGGCGTTTTGAAATTCCGATGCATAGATGGGGGGGGAGGTCTTCACGAGCTTTAGCTCCCTGGTCAGCATGCTGAACTCCTCTGCAAAGGGGTCTTTGGTCACCGACCATTTAAGGTCCACGGGCTTGCGCCCCTCGATGGTAACCACCTGTTCCAGTTTCTCCTCCCCCACCTCCTGGTACTTGGTCTTGACCTTCTTGATGTCGTTTTCATCCAATATGAACTCCATCATGGGATGGAAGGATCCTCCAAGGTCCCGGGCCTGGGCACCTTCTGGGCCTTCACCTCCTTCCGGGGCGGGCCTCTCCTCCTCGGGTTCAACCTGGATCTCGGGCTTTACCTCAGAGGGTCTCTTCGGGCGAAGGAGTGACCCCCTCTTTTCGGCCTCGTTTGAAAACTTCTTCAGTTTTTCCGAGATATCCAGTTTCTTTAGCATCTAATCACCCAGATGTTCCTTCAATGCCCTGAGGATGAGGTCTGAGGTTATGGAGAGGTCGCTGCCTGAGCCATCCTTCATCAGTTCCATGGCCTTTTGATTGAAGGCAAGCTTCGTCACCTGTGCCACGGTGCGGGGCTTGCCCTCGCTGATCTGGAACAGGGTTTCCGCGGCCTGTTTTGTAAAGGGGTTGGTCTTCCCGCAGTAGTCCGACAATAACTTCCAGTAGTTATATATGTCTTCCGTCCTCCACCTGTGAAGACGGAAGGTGTTCAGACTCGCCCTGTCGTCAAAGGCCGTGGCGTCCTCTGGGTCGGTGTCCACATATTGTTCGAGTTTCTGCATGAGCCGCGGGGTGCCCGAGATTATGATCTTGCAGGCCTTCCTTCCCCCCGGGGTCTTGATGTCGCTTAGGGCCCGCAACTCCGAGATGATATCATCGTCGATCTTTTCGGCCTCATCCACCCAGATGACCACGGTCTTTCCCCCCTCTGCCATCTCCAGGAGCCTCTTCCAGAGGGCCTCCTTTACCTTGCCCCGGTCGTTCCATACCTGTACATCCGCCCCAATCTGCTGCGCAATATGTCTGAGGATCTGGAGGGAGGTCATCCGCGGGTCGGTTACCAGGATGGTTTGAAAACCCTCCATCCCATCCAGGGCCCGGGTCACGAAATCCCGGATGGAACTCTTCCCCATCCCCACGTCGTCCCATATTATGAAGACCGAGCTCTGGCCCGTTGGCTCCAGGAACTGGCTGAGCTTGTCGATGATGCCCATGTTGGGGTCCTCGAGGAACAGGTCGGGATGGGACAGCCCTTCATCGCTGATGCTGGTCCTGAACCTGTCATAGTCCCACCCCAGCCTCTCGCAGTAATTATATATGGCCCTGGGATACTCGTCCAGGAGCTTTGTAAAGCGTTGGTTAACCATTCAAAGACCTCTTTGGTTATTATAGTTTATAAATCCTTTTTCCTCGGGGGGAGGTAGTCCTCCAGAATCGATGGCGCTTTCTTTCCTTCCGGAGGGAGGTATCCTTTTATTATGCTCGGCACGGCCCGTCCCTCAGGTGGAAGATAGGCCCGAAGGGCCCTGGGGACCCTGGCAGTCGATCCGGGCCCTACATCCCCCCCGGTTCCCCCCATGGACCCAAGAGAAATCTTAGGAAGCTCCCCTTCTGTGAGGTATTTGAAGTAGGAGTACATGAAAAGGATATACAGCACCATGATCCCGAAGACCACATAGAGGACTTCGTAGGGTTCCATGTAGGCCCTTAGAAGAACCGATAGGGTAGGCATCATGAGGATAAAGACGGCAGGGAGATAGTAGGCCCTCTCGTCAAAGACCAGGCCGAAGTACCTTGCCACCACTAGCCACCAGGCGACCCCCAGGATTATGACGCTGTAGGGGACCAGGTGCCATGGGTGCTGCTCCAGGTAGATGAAGATCCCGACGCTGATGTTGGCCATGAGGGCCACATACAGGAGAAACTCAGCCCACCGGGACATACCCCCCACACCCAGTCCCACATATTCCGGGCTGCCAGCCCTCTCCCGTCTGCTTAGCTGCTCGAGCCTGTCGGTCAGCCTCTCTCCGATTATCCTCTGCCTGATGATCTCCTCAACCAGGGGTCTGGCGTACATGATGAAGTCCTTGAATTCCTGGTCCACCTTCCGCACCTGGGCCCGCTGGAGATGAATTATCCTGATGAGGCCGAAAAAACAGGCCAGGGACCCATAGGCAGAAAGCATCAGCAAGACCACTCTGAAAATGAACACGGTGTTTATCTGGAGCCCCTCTGTCCTGAAGGATATGTAGAAATCCCTGGTCAGGACTCCTGCGCCGATCCCCAGGATTAGGGCACCCAAAAATAGCCCTGCATAGATGCCTATGGCATGCTCCTCTGGCGGAAGCTCATCCAGACCTAGGACCTCTCTCCTCTTCATCCAATCACCCGGAGGGCTACTGTGTTGTGTCTTTTTTCTATTGTTGTATATAATATTTATGGCTTCGAAGACGTAAGATATAAATATAAACTAGAAAATGATATGTTGCCATGAGAGGAAGCCCCTTAATTGTATGTATGCTCCTAGTTTTGGCGCTGATTCAATTCCCGGCCTTTGCTGATTCAGATATCCACCCCGTGGAGGAAGGAAGCCATACTACCGGAATCCACGACCCGTGGCCCTTCTTTCATCATGACCTCCAGCGGACGGGTCTTTCTGAAATCAGGTCTGAAGAGCCAGCCGTCGCTGGCGGTTTGCTTATGACCTTTAAAACCAGCGGAGTTGTGAGGTCATCACCCATCATGGGTGATCTAACCGGCGATGGCAGGCCGGAAATAATCGTTGGTTCCTTTGATACCGGGGTCTACTGCCTCGGGGAGATGGGACATGGGACCACCGGTGGTCACGGTTCCTCCCCGGCCCCCTATGAGTCAGGTTTCGATGTGAGATGGAGCTACCTCACCGGAGATTGGGTGGAATCCACCGCTGCCATAGCGGACCTGGGGGATAATGGAGAGCCAGAGGTCCTTATAGGTTCTTATGACGGGAGCATCTATTGCCTCAATGGAAAGGGAGACCTCATCTGGACCTTCGCCACAGGGGATGCCATAACATCCTCTGCGGCGGTGGCTGATATTGACGGGGACCAGGAGCTGGAGATCATAATAGGCTCCTATGACGGGAGGGTCTACTGCCTAGATGAGGATGGCAGCCAGGAGTGGAACTATACCACCGGAGGGGCAGTGGCGTCCTCTGCGGCCGTGGCCCATCTGAAGGGGGACCAGGGAACCGAGATACTAATTGGTTCCTTTGACGGGAAAGTATACTGCCTTGATGGAATGGGGGAGTTAAAATGGAACTATGCCACCGGAGGGGCGGTGACCTCCTCGCCGGCGGTGGCCGACCTGGACGGGGATCACAGGTTGGAAGTGATTGTCGGGTCCTATGACGGGAGGGTCTACTGCATCAACCAGGATGGGACCCTCAAATGGAGCTTTGCTACGGGGGGGGCGGTGACCTCCTCGCCGGCGGTGGCCGACCTGGACGGGGATCACAGGTTGGAGGTGATTGTCGGGTCCTATGACGGGAGGGTCTACTGCATCGACCAGGACGGGACCCTCAAATGGAGCTTCGCTACGGGGGGGGCGGTGACCTCTTCACCGGCGGTGGCCGACCTGGACGAGGACCCCTGGCTGGAGGTGGTGGTGGGCTCCTTTGACAAGAATGTATACTGCATCGACCAGGATGGGACCCTCAAATGGAGCTTCGCCACGGGAGGGGCGGTGACCTCCTCGCCGGCGGTGGCCGACCTGGACGGGGACGGGAGCCCGGATATCGTTGTGGGCTCTGACGACAACAACCTGTACCTCATTGAACTGGACCGAGACCTGGATGGGGACGGATTGCTGAATTCCCAGGAGAGGGAGATTGGGACCGACATACATGCGCCAGATACTGACGGCGACGGGGTCGTGGACGGGGATGACAGATTTCCCCTGGATAGGGACAACGATGGGGTCCCCGACGCGAAGGATTTCGCTCCCATGTTGAACAACAAGATTATCTATTCCCTGGTGGTCTTGGCCCTGATCATCTCCATCGGAATTTCGTATGTCATCATGAGGTTTTTAAAGGACCTGAAGCTCATAGGGTTGATACTCGCCAAGATCAAGAGCAGGGGCCAGGTCTTAATAGACATTCTTACCAGCCTGCCTGATGAGATATCCTTTGTCATGGAGGTGATATCTGAGCAGCCGGCCAAGGTCAAGGGGCTTTTGCTCATCGGCCTTCTGATTGCTATCCAGGCCTTCATGGGGTTAAGTTATGTTATGTATATGACCATCCAGTGGGACTCTGATTTCTGTCTTCTGGGATGCCATGTGGGCAATAAACTCATGGCAGAGCCCTATTATGCCTGGAATGAGAGCGTCCATGGGAACCACGTGGCAGAGTGCCACGATTGCCACCATGCCAGGCCCACAGACAACATGCTGTTGATGCTGGAGGTGGCCAAAGGGGTGACCGCGATCCATAAGACCGCCCATGTACCAGATGAGAAATGCACCCACTGCCATGTGGAGCTGGAGGAGGTTATGAGCAACTACGTCAGGCCCCTGATCTCCCCAGGGATGATGAAACTGGACGTGGACGACTTCCCCCTGGTAGAGAAGCCTTCGGAAACTGGCCACGGGGTCCATGTGACCCGGGAGCATATCCCGTGTCTGGAGTGCCATACCTCTGGCGGTGTCCACCGGTTCAGACCCAAGGAGAACATATGTGACAAGTGCCACTACGACCCTGCCTTGGGACCCCCAGAGGAATACAAGGTTTCCAGCCATGGAGGCGGACATGGAGGTGGCCATTGATGAGGGACATAAAGGATAAGCTCTTGGTGATGTTGTTTGCCGCCCTCTATACAACCCTGTTCTTCAACTGGTTCATATATCTCATCCAAACCAATTTCGAGGTCATCCTAGATATGAGATCCGAGCTGCTGATTAAGGGTCTGGTGATAGGGTTCAGCGCCCATTTCATCTGTGCCTGGCTGAAGCTGCCCTATTTCGTCCCCTATGGATGGTTGGGGGCTCTGGCAGGCTTCAATGTGACCAACTACCTGCTAGTACCCCTGCTAACCCCCTATCCCTCCCTGCTGGGCCTTGGCCTTGGGGACACTATGGCCATGGAGTTTCTGTTATTCAAGGCCCTGGTAGCAGGCTCAATCCTTTTTGTGCTTGGGAAGTTTCTGGGTATTATCCTCATAGGTGAAGGAGGGGAAGAGAGATGAAGGCCCTTCCAACCCTCCTCCTACTCCTTGTACTACTGCCCGGGGTCGTACCGGCTACCCATAGCAGTAGTGATCATGGTGAAGCCGCTGGCGAGGGCCACGATGCATTTGAGCCGAGGTACGCCCGACCCGCGGCCGAACTCCATGAGGAATACCTCACCTTCGGCGAGAAGTCCCATGGTGCCCTTTCCCAGGGATGGGTGATCTCCGAGTACCATGTCCTCTCAGGAGAGGATGCCGCAGGTCTACAGCTCTTGGAAGGTACCGGCAAGAGGACGGTTGTGGAGTCAAGCCTCCTGTATGGTGAGAAGGTGATCTACCGGGTCCATGGGAAGGCTCTGGAGGTAACAATCCTCGAGTTCCCTGATGTGGAGACGGCCCAGGAGGTCTATGGCGGGATATTCAGGAAACTCGGCGTCCTGGGGTTCATCCCATCCAACGAGTTCGGCTATGAGGGCTATGCCGCCACTGTAGATTCCCAGGAGCCCGAGACCAATGGGTACAGAAGGGGCCAGTTCATCGTCCATGTCCAGGGAAAGGAGGGGGCCTCAGCCTATGATGTCAAGATGATGTGCAAGGTCATCGACAACGACCTCAAGGCCTTTGCCCAGGAGGAGGGCACAGTCCTTGAGATGGACCCCTTCCTGCGCGTTGATTCCAGGGGAATCGTTATAGGGTCGCGGTTGTTTGAGAAAAAACTTATAGGACTGGTGGCCATCGGTGTCAACTTTGCCTTTATCTCCCTTGTGGCCATGGCGGTGGGTCTGACCTGGATGTGGAGGAGGAGACGCAGGAGGCTTCCTAAAGCTAAAGAAGAAGAAGTAGTTCGGACTCCCCTGCCCCCCCGCTCCGAGAGGATCAAGGAGTTCCTTGCCCCGCTGAAGAGACCTCCAAAGGAGGTAAAGGTGGTCCTTGGGATAATCTCCATCCTGGGATTCCTTTTGATGGTCCTGGTCATCGATGTAGTGGTCCAGTTCATCCTTACCTGGGGCATGACCGAGCACAGGCCTGGCAGTACCATGGAGATGTTCTATGAGGCCCTGGGTAATTTTGTGGATATCAGCATGACGGGGGTGACCCTGAAGGGCACCGGCTACTTCCTGAGTAAAAATGTCCTGGTCCTCATCTTCTCCCTTATGGCCCTTCTTGGAGGGCTTGGTGCGGTCCTGACAGTGGCCCTGGTGCTCCTGGTGAAAAGGGGAAGAGGCCTCAGCCTTCCCACCAGGAGAAGGGCCGGGCAAGGCCCACAAGAAAGGCTGGGTATAGTAAAAAAGATAAAAGAGAAACTCAGGAGAAGGTAGGCGCCCCCTCAGGCGATTGATGTAACAAAGAGGGCTGCCAGGAAGAATACCCACATGACCGCCGTTATGGCGATGGATACGAAGAAAAGGTTCCGAATCCGCTTGAACTTCTCCACCGTTTCGTAGATCTTCTCGATCTCCTCCCTGCTAATCCCGGGCCTTATCCTCTCCAGCTCGCCCCACATGATGTAGTTGGCCGCCAGGGAGCCCAGGAGGAGGGTGAGGGCGTACCACACCGTGATGAGCCCATAGAGCACTGTGGTTGAAAAACCTTCTACCATAGTTTTACATTGAGGGCAGGGTATTAAATATTTTTCTATTTCAAAAATCTTTAAATAGTTACACATCGTGAAATAGCTGAGTAGGGAAGAAAGTAAGATAAAGAGCCGGGGGATTCAAAGGAGAGATGAGTATGGAAGGAAGATCGATCATCGGAGTGGTTATAATCGGCCTACTTTTTGTAGGGTTTATCGGCGGGGGGCTCATTTACATGAACACTGCGGCATCCTATGACAAGGCCCTGGAGGAGAAGGATGCCCTCCTGGCAGAGAAGGAGTCCCAGATAGAGGCCCTCCAGAGCAAGGTCTCCGAGTCCCAGACCACCAAGATCATCTGCTCTGACTGCCATGGGGAAGTCACGGACTTTCATACGGTGGAGAAGATCACCCGGCTTGATGCCCTCAGGGGGAAAAACCCCAGGATATGCACCACCTGCCACGGTCTTGACCCCCACGAGATCCACGGGAACCTCTTAAGCCGGAACAAGCTGGAGTGCGACAACTGCCACCTCAAAGACGGCAAGCTCACCATACCCCAGGTGCTCCCCGGGCAGACACTGGTCTGCGAGCAGTGCCACCTGGAGGGGAACTATGTTGACATCCACGTCAACTACGGCGGCGGTACATGCTCCAGCTGTCATGTGGGCGACATAGGAAATATCCACAAGAACACCATCGCCAATGTGGAAAGGCTCCTCGGTGAAGCGACCGTGGAGGCCGAGGTGCCCCTGACAGGGAAGGAGATCCTGGAACAGAAATGTGTGGGATGTCATGACCTGGCAACGACCACCGATCTCAGGAAGACTCCCGAGGGGTGGAAGCAGACACTGGAAGATATGAAGGACTTCGCCCAGCTCACAGACGACGAGTGGCTCACCCTGGAGGAATACCTCAACCAGGAATACGGGGCCTGAGAACACGTCGTAAAAGTTATATATGAACTGGCCGAAACACTAGGTGGAGATAGAGATGAGCTGGGCAATGGGTAAGCTTCTGGTGGTACTTGCAGGGATTATACTATGTTTATTCCCTGGGGTCCTGGCCCAGGGGCCCACCTACATCGAGGATTATCAGGTCACTGCCAGTTACTCCCCAGAAACCGGTGAGGAGCTCATCATCTATTTCAATCTTGTGAACAACCATGGAAACCTCAAGGGCTTGGTCCTGACCTTTAATGCCGAGTCTGCCGAATATATCCATGAGATGAGGATGGGCGGCAAGGAAGCCGAAGAGTTTTCCGTGGATATAACCTCCATGGACGGGAAAACCGTAGCAGAGGTCCTTTTCCCCCAGGTAATGGAGATGGGTGCTGAGAAGGAGGTGGAACTGAAATTCAAAACCACCGGTCTTGTGACCAAGGCGGGGGACACCTATACCATGAGGCTCAAATTTGATTTCACAAGCGGTATCGACGAGAAGGGTGAGAGGATTACCATCCCTGCCAAGCCAGGGGTGATAAAGGTACATGTGCCTCCCGGTTACCTCCACACCTCTTACGAACCGACACCCTGGAGGGAGATATGGCAGGGAGTTAGCGGTTTCGATAGCCACTTCGTCATCGTCTATGATACCGTCCCCCTCACCCAGGAGACCCAGGTCACCTTCAAGGAGTCCGAGACTGTGGCCAAGGCTGCGAGGATAGATAAAAGGCTAAGAGATGCCGAGAATCAGGTAGGGGAGCAGCAGGTGGCCATGGCAAAAACTCATCTGGGCAAGGCCATTGACCTGTTGATCTCTGGTACCGAGGAGGAGGCCGACGAGGAGCTCGAAAAAGCCCTGGTGGCCCTGACCGCACCCGCGGCATCTTCAGGAGGGGAGACCGAACCAGAAGGACCCCAGCCTAAGAAGGGTATCTGCGGTCCCATCGCAATGCTTATAATAGGGGTCATACCAAAATATAGGCGAAGATGCAGACTTTAAAGTACATCATGATTATAGTGCTCCTCCTGGGCCTTGCAGGATGTACTGCCAATGAGGAGACAGGAGAGCCCGAAGGCCATAGCATCACGGAGCAGGGAAAACTAAGCGGAATCGAGGTCCAGAAGGAGTTCGAGGATGCCTATCTATCCCTGGAGATGGCCATCAGCAGGGGGGATATCCAGCATGCCCAGGAGGAATATGAGATCCTTGATGAGATGTACCGCAAAACCAATGAGATCATGGGGAAGGATCACCTGGAGAACTTCTTTACCGCCCAGGACATGGAAGAGCTGGAAAGGGAACTCGAAAGTGGTGATCTAAGAGCCGCACGGTCCACTCTATCAAAAATAGGAAGCAGTTGTGGCGCCAGCTCCTGTCACAACAGGGTCGGCAGCTCCATGGCCAAGCTGGAGGTTGAGTACGGGATAATAAAGCGGGCCGTCCAGGCCAGGGACCTGGAAAAGGCAGAAGAGCACGTGCCCCTCTTTTCCCAGTACTGGCATGAATCCAAGGCCACCATCTCCACCTTCATGCCTGAGCAGGTGGAAACCTTCATGAAGGACGAGTACCTGATGGCCCTGAACGAGAGTATCGCTGCTCGAGACCTCACCGCCTCGGAGGAGGCCCTGGATACCATATCAAGGACGGCATGCTCCCTCTCAGGGTGCCACAGGGTATTCTTCACCGAGGATAGCACCTGGAAGTTCTTCTAGTTTGTGCTTCATAGCGTAATGGGAAGCCGATTGGGGGGCATTCCAAGAGCCGTCCAGCTTTTCTTCTCTACCGCCAGCATAATTGCCACAGAATAGAGATATAAAGTGACCCTAATGGCTGACTTCTTTGGAACCACTCATGACTAGCGGTAGGCCCTTCTAGCCCCCTGGGTGCTTATGAAGTCACCCATGAGGAGGATAAAGATCAGGACTATGACAAAGGGACCCGAGGCATGGACCCATTGGATGGTATCCCTGACCGCCTCGTAGGTATTGTCAGATCCGGGTATGTAGGTCCTCCTGGGCATGAAATAGGTCCCGAAGTTCTTCAGGATAACCGGCTTACCTCCAATGGTCACGGCCTTGCCTTTAATGTTATCCCGGGTAATGGTCCATGGGTCTATATTGGCGTTGTCACCCTTGGTCCTGTATTCGCCATCGGGGGTGGCCGAGATCACCCTGTGAACCACGGGCATGGGCTCCCCAGGGGCCTGGAAGAGGATTATATCACCTACCTCTATATGACCGGTGCTCAAGGCCTCGAAGAGGACCAGCTCCCCCGGCATCATGGTAGGCATCATGGACCCAGAGGTCACAAGACCGAAGAAGATAATCTTCTTCAGGACCATTAAACCAAGGCCAACAACACCTCCAACTAAGAGGAATGAAAACATTGAACTTGAAAAATCCATCCTAATTCCAGCCAGGGCCGCATATGCCTCCTGGACCCTGCGGGCGGTTCTTTTCTCCCTGTAGTGGGCCAAGGGTATAAGCCCGGATATAATGGGCCCAAGTCGTTGGAGAATGCCTGTGTTCCTGGCATAAAAGAGAAGTATGGGGACCAAGGCTACCAGGATGGAGTAGAGGATGATGTCATGGGGGATGTAGTTGACCAGCTGGGAGAAGGACTGATAGGTCTGGAATCCACTCTGATACTGGTATTGGTACTGATACTGATATTGGTACTGGTATTGGTACTGATACTGATATTGGTACTGGTATTGATACTGATACTGAAATGCCATGGTCTACCTCACGGAGAGGAACAGGGCCTCCAGGTTCTTTGATATCTCGATAAAATATCTAGAGAATTCAAGGATCAAAAAGGGAGGGTTATTTTTCTCTTCTTCCTCCTCCATAAGATATCTCCTCACCAGTTCATGGCCGGTTTTCGCCTGCTTTGACTCCATAACATTCGGATGGCACTCTTCGCATATTTCACCCATCTTGCTCTCGTGGTAGTCGTGGACCCTCCTGGCGTTCCTACCGCTGATATGGCAGTATCCGCAGTCGCTGCTTTTTGGGATGGCAATCTCCACCCCATCGAAGACCATCATGTCCTCCTTCTCTGGAACCGGGATGGTAACAATGGAAGAGTTCCAGCCCCTGGGGCTCTGGTGGCACACCCGGCAACCGATCTTCTTTTCCTTGTGGAGGATGTGGACAGGGGGATGACATCCCTTGCAGATGGTCATATGGAGCTGTTGACCCTTCATTCTGGCATCTGGATTTTTGGTCCTGAAATATGCATGGCATTTGCCGCATTTGCTGTTTATGTTTACTACCTGTATTCCCCCGTCAATCCCAAAGGTGTCGGCCAATTTCTGGTGGCAGCCCAGGCAGATCTCGCCCCCGTGAAGGTTCTCTGCATTTACTGGGAACATGGTGAGAAAGAACACCAACAGACATATTCCCAGTATCTTTATCATATGCCCTCACTCATCAATATTCACAAACATAAAAAAAATAAAAAAAAGATTAGGCCTTTGATTGCTCAAAAGCCTAGTGTCTCAAGACCCTTAGTTCCACTTGGTGCCCGGATTTGCGTCACTTGTGTTGGTAGCGGTCTCACTGCCGATGGCAACATTATTGACGATTACCCAATCGCTTGACGCACCAGAGATGGTCATGGTCACGTTGTAGCTGTTGGGCCTGGTCACGTTGAAGGCGACACCCACGTGGGTATGGCAACCCAGGCAGGTATAGTAGCCGGCCTTGAGAGCTGTACCCGATGCATCCACCCTACCGAGTGGGTCGGTTGTACTCTCCATACCCTGGTACCAGCCTTTATGCACATCTGCAGTATTGTTCAGCCTTCCGGTCACATTGCGGGTAATCTCAGTACTGCTTTCGTTGCCGTGGCAAGTGGAATCTGTGCAGGGCTTGATGGTCACCTGGGTGTGGGACCCGTCTATCACGGTACTGGTGGTGTGGCAGAACTTGCAGACGGTCGAAACGGTGGAAGCGCCTGCTGCTACCATATGCTGGTAGACCACATAGTCTGACTTGGTGGTAGCATTAAGCTCGTCCACGATATAGCCGTGACACTGTCCGCACGCCATGTTCTGGGGCCCACCGGTAGTTGTGTTTACTTCCATGGTGTGGGAGCCCGCGAACCTTGCGGTGACGCTCGGCAACACATAGATGCCCAGCACCAGAAGGGCCAAGAGCAACATCGTTCCTCTACTTCTCATGTTTTACCTCCTTTCTCTTTTTTAAACTGGAGCTCTTATGCCATTTCATCATGTTTCTTCCTATATAAATGTTTCCATTTCGCATAGCTGTTCATTTTTTGCAATGCTCGGCACAACCGCTCCATCTTATATTGAACTAATTTTATTAACATTTGAAATTTTATTACAATTAGTTGCATTGTTGTTCAATATGGACGTTTTTAAAACCTATGCCTATGGACCAAGGACGCCGCCTATTCCTTCCGCCGGTACACAATGTCCTTCAATATAACTATGTCACCTACCGAGCGGACAGCACCGTAGGGTAGGATGAGACCCTTTCCCCCCTCGGCCTCGATCCTCCTCATGAACCCCTCTTCCACCTTGCCCAGGACCACACCGGAGACCTTACCAGTCTCGCTTTCTATGGTGACGTCCTCCAGGACACCTACATGCATGGCATCCTCTGTAAAGGCATCCAGCCCGGAAATCTCAGAAAGCCTTGATACCATATCCAAATCACCTAGGATTCTTTTGCACTAGGGCGTATATATTCTTTGCCCTTTATATTTATATGGTTGTCAGGAAAAGATTGTAGAAAAACCTTGATAGGAGGACTGATATGACCCGCCCCCACGTCATTCTCAATGCCGGAATAACCCTGGACGGCAAGATTGCCTCCAGGAAAGGGAACACGGAGATATCCTCTCCCGAGGACATGCTGCGGGTCCACAGAATCCGGAAGGAGGTGGACGCCATCATGGTGGGCATCCACACGGTGCTGAAAGACGACCCGAAGCTTACCGCCCACAAGGTCTCCGACGACATCAGGGACAACCCCATAAGGGTGGTGGTGGACTCTAAGGCCAGGACACCCCTTGGCTCCAAGGTACTCAACGACAGGGCTAAGACCATTATCGCAGTGTCGGAGGAGGCCGAAGAGGATAAAATCAAAGCTCTTGAGAAATATTGCGAGGTGGTAGTGTGCGGGAAGGGGAGGGTGGACCTGGGCTGCCTCCTGGAGCACTTGGCGGATATGGGAGTCAAGTCCCTCCTCCTGGAGGGCGGGGGAACCCTGAACTGGAGCATGCTGGAAGGGGGCTTTGTGGATGAGGTCAGGGTGGCCATCGCCCCTTGGATTGTGGGAGGCAGGGACGCTGTGACCCTGGTTGAGGGTGAAGGCTTTGAGAAGATCAGGGGAGGGATTGGTTTAAGACTCCTGAGGTATTATCCCCTCGGGGAGGACCTGGTACTGGAATACCAGGTCGAGAAGGAGCCAAAATGAGATGGTAGCAGAAACCCATCTAAAATCTCTATCAATCACTGCTCTTCCTATTCTTGTGTATGGTAAAACACCTTCCAGAACGAGTTCGTCTATGACGACAAGCTCCAGATCGCCAACAACTCCTATATAAAAGACCTGGCCAACGCCCCATTGGTCTTCCAGAAAGATGTCTGGGAACTCAGCGAGCGCGGCTTTGCAGCGGGCTATTA
>CAZHQS010000014.1:0-25855 GCA_964534545.1 Candidatus Hydrothermarchaeota archaeon | reverse complement strand
GTCTACCTCATCATATGTGAGGACGAGTGACCTCCACTATTTTTGTCCCAAGGCCCATCCAGGGTTTCCACACCCTCCACATACATCAAGGGATACTTCAGGTCCTCCCTGTACTCCAGCCTTGACGTGCACCGGGTTCCCCCGACCCTGGTGACCACCGTGACATCCAGCATCTCCCCGGCAAGGGACAGGTAATCGAACTCGTTTCCTATATCCTCAAAGAAGCCCTCGTCTATTCTTACCCGGACCTCCTCCACAAAGGGCTGGTTTCTCACCGCCTCCTCCATGGCCCTCTCCAGGGACGCCTTGGTCCTCAGGCTGACCGGGGTCCCCACAAACTGGTGGAACAGGCCCCCCAACTTTATCCCCCCCTCGAAGATGGCCTCCTCCCTCTCATCTAGAACCATAGGTACCACGGGGGGACATCGAGGATACTCTGCCTCGAGAACTGGACCCCGCCCTCCAGGGCCGTATCCACTGGGCGATCCCGGTACCACAGATAGGTGTACCTGATCTCATATTCCTCCTTGATCCTGAAAACCGGGACCGGGGTCTTCTTGGGGGCCGTCTCCGGCACGTCGTAGATGACTGAGGAGGTTGCGATGCTTATCGGTTTGAGACTGGAGGAGACGGAGTTCTTCAGGGTAAACCACTCGTCCCAGGCAGGGACCTCCACCGTGGCCGGACGGGTGGTCACATCTTCATAATAGCGGGTGCCAATGGCCCCCATCTCATCGGCCTCGGCGTAGACGGCGGGTTCCGTGGAGGTCAGGGTGGCGCCCTTAACCGTCCAGGGAGCAGTATAGTACCCCGCCTGGAGGCTCCCTCCAGAGCCCTTCAGGATAAACTCCTGCTCCCATTTGGTTACCCTGATCCACTTGTAATCCCCCTCCAGCAGGTCGGGTTCCACCTCACCTTGGCCCGGGAGTCTGAGCTCCAGGTGAACCTTGACCTTCTGGTTGGGCCAGAGCCACCAGCCGCACCTGTCAAAACGGGAGCCATCGCCGCAGTCCGTATTATCATCGATGTTGATGGGGTTTGCGGTTATCCCTGAGGCTATCCAGACATCACCCTGGAGGTAGGGCGATGACTCATATTTCCCCAGATAGGAGGACCTGTCATGGGGGAGGCCATAGATCCGCCAGAGACCCTCCTCCCGTACCGGATAGGCAAAATAGTTCGACACACCATGGTCATCGGCGGATTCGTCTATGGTCCAACCATCGGGCAGGGTGACAAAGACCTTCTCGAAGCCCCGGTTCTCCATGGTGAAATCCAGGATGGACAGGACCTGGGGCGCCACCTTATTCGTGGGTATCTCCATCAACTCGAGCCCTACGGCCTGGGCCGATGGAAACATCGCAAGGACGATTAAGAGGGCCAAAAGCCTTTTTGACATCTTAAATCCCTGACATCCAGGAAGTCGGCTCCGAGAGGGCCACGTAGATGTTCTCCCGGTCCGTTTCGTCAATCATCCTCAAAAGTATCTCCGGGGCCTCCTCCTCCGAGACCTCCAGGAGCAGTATATACTCCTCCTCGAAATCGGCGATATTGGACTCCCTCTCTATGTTGCCCAGCTTTATACCGTATTTCATCAAGACGGACTCGATATAGCTCTCCTCGAGTTTCGAGGCCGCTGCCGCCTTCTGGACCTCGATGAGGTCAATGGAATAGGTGGTCTGGGTCTGCCTCTCCCGGTAGCCTGCACTGACCCCGCCTTCTGTGCTGATGGGTCCTATGCCTCCCAGGGATACGGTGGCGGTGCCGGTGGTGCTACCGCCGACTCCGGTATCCTTCTTGTTCTCGGACTCCGTGAGGGAGATGGAACTGGACTGGGCCCGCATCACGGCCATGACCTTGGCGTCCTTGGCCAGGGCGGTCATGGTGGCACCCTGGGTATCATCCCCAACCTCTCTGAAGTATATGTTCACCTTCTTGCCGATTTCCACAAGACCACCACCTGCCTGGAGGCGCTCGAGCCTCACCGCGACATAGGTGGTCCTTATCTCCTCGATGGTGGCACTCTTCAACTCGGGGATACTAAGGGTGTGGAGGACCCCCCGGATCCTCTCCTCCCCTTTGTAATAAGTAGAAATCTGCTTGGTCTCGTTTCCCACCTTCTGCTGGACGGTCACAATCATCCGCAACTTATCCGTCTTTTTTGCCAGATCTCCCAGCTGGATCGTGCGGTAGGCGATCCAGCCTTCCTTGGCGATGGATTGACCCTTTGCCTTCAATCCCTGGACCTCCGAGGTGGTGGACGCCCCTTCAACGCTACGTATCAATGACTCCTCCTCCTGGCGGTAATCCTGGGGGAGTCCTGCAAAATCTGACCTCAGGGCCGCCACCGTCTCCTGCTTGGCCTTCTGGAGGGCCACCTGCTGCATGGTCGCCTGGTCTATCATCGCCCTCTCCTGGGCCTTCTTGGGGATATAGATGAACTTGTAACCCGCATAGGCTATCCCAAAAATGAACAGAACTACGATCAATATCCCGATGGCGCGGGCAATCTTCTTCCTGCGCTCGTCGGCCTCCGGCGTTGCCTTCTTTTCCGGCGGGGCCTCTGCCGGAACCCGTTTTCTCAAGGCCTCCAGCCTTCCTACTATATCTTCCGTTCCTTTATCAGGCATATTCTGCCCCCAATTGGTAGAAACTCTCTTTTCGACCTCTGCATATATATATTTTATCTCTTGAACTTCATAATGTCAGTAATCCATCCCAACAGGGATTTTTCCTCCGGAACGTGCTCCCTCCCCAAAAGGTTGGCTGCCAGTCTCATGACCTCCCTTGAGGGCTTGGAATTGGGGAACCTCTCCACAAAGGGCATCTCATAGGCCAGGGCCTCGTCCACCTTTTCGTCGTAGGGGACGATGGAAACTATATTGGTATCCAGGGTATTTTCGATCTCCATGCGGGAAAGCTCCCTCTTCTTCCCCCCAACCATATTCATTATACCGCCTATGACCTTTGCCCCCATCTTCTCAGCCAGTATCTTCATCTTCAGGGCGTCGGAGACCGAGGAGACCTGGGGAAGGGTGACTATCAGGACCTCCTGCCCGTCGTCCATCACCATGGCCGCATCCCTTCCGGCAGGGGCATCCACCACAAGGATATCTATGTCCCGGGGTATCTCCCTCAATGCCGCCTTCAGCATCTCCATGTTCTGCTCGTTGAACCCGTCCAGGGTAATGCCGGCAGGGATTATCTTCACCCCGGCTGGCCCTTCGTACATCACGTCCTCCAACTTCAGCCGGCCCCCCAGGACATCTATCAGGGCCACCGGTGGATTTCTAAGACCCATGATTATCTCAAGATTTGCCATGACCACATCGGCGTCGATGACCGCAACCCTCTTGCCGAAGTTGGCCAGGGCCACGGCAAGATTTGCCGCAATGGTGGTCTTCCCAACCCCACCCTTACCTGAAGCAACGACTATAAACCTTGTCATGGCCTACCCCCTCAACCCCACGATTCCGGGCATCTCTTTTCCTTCCAGAAAAGCCAATGAGGCACCTCCACCTGTGGATACATGGGTCATCTTCTCCTCCAGACCAAGGGCCTGGACTGCGGCGGCCGAGTCTCCTCCGCCGACAATAGTTATAGCGTCAAGGCCGGATAAATACCTTGCGATTTCGCGGGTGCCCCTGGAGAACTCCTCTATCTCGAAGACACCCATGGGCCCGTTCCACAGGACGGTCCCTGCCCTTTCCAAGACCTCCTTGAACCTTTCGATGGTCCCAGGCCCGATATCCAGGCCCATCCAGCCAGGGGGGATCGCCTCCACTGGCACCAGCTTGGTCTCCGCCCCTGCTTCCATCTTCTTTGCCACCACGACATCCAAGGGGAGGAGAATCTTCCCTGAGGCCAGGAGACGGCGGGCTAGGTCAACCTTGTCCTCCTCTACCCTTGACCCTCCCACATCGATTCCCTGGGATTTCAGGAAAGTGAACTGCATGGCCCCTCCTATCAAGATCCGGTCACATATCCCCAGGAGGTTCTCTATGAGCCCAATCTTGTCAGAGACCTTGGCACCACCAAGGATGGCCACCAAGGGGCGGGAGGGGTCCTCCATGGCCCGGCCCATGACCTCCATCTCCTTCTGGACCAAAAGCCCGGCATAGGAGGGAAGATACTTTGTTATGGCGTGGACCGATGCATGAGCCCTGTGGCAGGTGCCGAAGGCATCGTTGACATACACATCCGCCAGAGATGCCAGCTTTTTCGCGAATACCTCTCCGTCCTCCTTCTCCTCCGGATGAAACCTGAGGTTCTCCAGGAGCACAATCCTTGCCTCCGGGACCACCACATCCACACAGTCGTCCAGTTTCGCAACCGGCATCCCTAAAAGCCCGGAGAGTCTCTCCCCCACCCTGTCCATCCTGAGCCTCTCCACCACCTTACCCCCGGGTCGGTCAAGATGGGACATGAGAATTATCTGTTTCGCCCCCTTGTCAAGGAGGGCCCTAATGGTGGGGAGGCTGGCCTTTATGCGCTTATCATTGGTGATTCGGCCCTCATTATCCAGGGGCACATTGAAATCGACCCTCACCAGGACCCTTTTTCCAGAAAAATCACCGTCCTCCAGGGTGGCCAATCTCACTGTCTCATCCTCCTATCTCCTGGTAGGATGTCACCCTTTTCCCATATAAATGGCTTTGCCATGTTACAAAAACAATTATAATAGGACGGAAGAGATACGTGATAACATGCCCTACGATTTTTTGGCCTCTAAAAAGAAGAAGGAGGAAAAACCCAGGGGGTCCTTTGGTGGGCTTTTAGGGGAGGTCTTGCAGAAGGACGAAGAGAAGGAGGCCGAAACCCAGTTTGGAGGTCTGTTAGGGGATGTAATAAAGAAAGGGGCAGGGGAACACCGGGAAGTCAAGGGCCTCATCGGTGCCCTGGACCGGGTGGAAAAGATAGGAAAGGAGATCAGCGGGGAGATAATTGAGAAGGGGCCCCATTATAAAATCATAAAAAGCAAGGGGGACAAGACCCCCACCTACGTGGTGGCCATCCCCAAGCTCACGGAGGAGGACAAGGCAAACCTCCAGAAGATAAAAAAGCGGGCCATCGGGGAGATAACCATCGATCCCGAGAGCATCCATGACCGGGAGAAGAAGTGGAGGACCTTCAAAGGGGAGGTGATCCAGCTCATGGAGATCAAATTCCCCGAGATCCCCCCCGCAAAACATGATGCCTTCGCCGAGTTGATCGTCCAGGATATGATCGGCTACGGCCTCCTGGAACCCCTCTTGGCCGACGACGCCCTGGAGGAAGTCATGGTGGTGGGTACCGGCAAGGCCGTATATGTCTACCACAGGAAGCACGGTATGTGCAGGACCAACATCATCTTCGATACCAACGAGGAGTGCGAGAACATCATCGCCAGAATTGCCAGGTCCATCGGCAGGAGGGTGGACATGAGCGCCCCCCTTTTGGATGCAAGGCTCCCCGACGGCTCGAGGGTCAATGCCACGGTGCCCCCGGTATCCCTGGATGGTCCCTCCCTGACCATCAGGAAGTTCAAGGCCGACCCCCTGACCGTTATCGACATCATAAAGTTTGGCACCCTCACCGTGGAGTGTGCGGCCTTCCTCTGGCTTGTGGCCGAGGGGTATGGGGTTAAGCCGGCCAATTTTCTTGTATCCGGGGGCACTGGCTCTGGAAAGACCACCACCCTCAACTGCCTCGGGTCCTTCGTTCCCCTGACGGACCGGATCATCACCATCGAGGATACCGCAGAGCTTCAGCTCCCCGTGGAGCACTGGATAAGGCTGGAGACCAGGCCGCCAAATGTGGAGGGCAGGGGAGAAGTATCCATGGACATGCTCCTCAAAAACACCCTCAGGATGAGGCCTGACAGGATAATCGTCGGTGAGGTCAGGGGATCAGAGGCCGGAACCCTCCTGGCCGCCATGAACACCGGCCAGAACGGCTGTCTGGGCACCCTCCATGCCAATACCGCCAAGGAGACCATCACAAGGCTCACCTCGGCCCCCATGAACGTGCCCACGGTCATGATCCCCTCCCTGAACCTTATCCTCATGCAGAACCGGTTCCAGCACAGGGGCAAGACCGTCAGGAGGATAACCGAAATCGCAGAAATCGGGGGGTTGCAAGGGGACCAGGTGGAGATGAACATCATCTACGAGTGGGACCCCAAGGAGGACAAGATCAAACCTACCGGGATCCCCAGCACCTTCAAGAAAAAGCTGGTGGAGCTGAGGGGCGTTACTGCCCAGGACCTGGAGGAGGAGTTGAGAAGGAGGGAAGAGATTCTCCAGTATATGTTGGATACAGGGGTAACCGGGGTGGCAAATGTCGGAAAGGTCATCAATGACTACTATATCGATCCCGAGGGACTAATGGCAAGGGTCCGCAAAGAGGAACCCGCCGGGGAATCTCCACCGCAGAAAAGGGAGATAATAGAAGAAGGTCCTGGCTACAAGATCGTGAGGTTGCCGGAGGAAAAGAACCCGGGTTATCACGTGGCCATCCCTAAAATGACAAAGACCGAAAGGGAGATACTGGAGGATCTCGAGAAACGGGCCATCAGCGAGATAAAGATAGACCCCACCACCATCGAGGACAAGGAAGAGGCCCGCAAGATGTTCAAGGACAGGGTCATGGCCACCATGGAGAAGTTCCATCCAGAAATCAGCATCGCAAAGCGTGGGGTCTTCGCCGACATCATCGTGGAGAACATGATCGGCTACGGCCTCCTGGAGTACCTGCTCAAAGACGACAACCTGGAGGAAATAATGGTGGTGGGCACCGGCAAGGACGTATATGTGGGCCACAGGGAATACGGGGTCTGCCGGACCAATATCCGCTTCGAGACCGACGACGAATCCCTGAGGATCATCGAGAAGATTGCAAGTTCGGTGGGAAGGAGGATAGATAAGTCCACCCCCCTCCTGGACGCCCGTCTGCCCGACGGCTCCAGGGTGAACGCCACCATCCCCCCCATCTCTGTCCTGGGGCCCACCCTCACCATCAGAAAGTTCAGGGCGGACCCCCTGACGGTGGTGGACCTGATCAACCTCAATACACTGACGCCCGAGGTAAGCGCCTACCTCTGGGTCGTTGTTGAGGGGCTGGGGATCAAACCGGGGAACATCCTCGCCGCAGGGGGAAGCGGATGCGGCAAGACCACGACTCTCAACGTCCTCTGTTCCTTTACCCCCAGCACCGAGAGGGTCATCACCATCGAGGACACAGCCGAGCTGCATCTCCCAATCGAGCATACCGTCAGGCTGGAGACCAGGCCCCCCAACGTGGAAGGTGAGGGGGAGGTGTCCATGGACGACCTGGTGAAAAACACACTGAGGATGAGGCCCGACAGGGTCATCGTCGGTGAGGTCAGGGGGCCCGAGGCCAGGACCCTCTTCACGGCCATGAACACCGGCCACGACGGCTGCATGGGCACCGTCCACTCCAACTCGGCCAGGGAGACCATCGTGAGGCTCACCAACCCCCCCATGAAGGTACCCGAGATCATGCTGCCCGCCCTGGATATGATTGTCATGCAGAAGAAGGTCTTCTTAAAGGGAAAGACCCTCCGAAGGATTACCGAGATCGCAGAGGTCTCGGGGTCAGATGATG
The DNA here is from genome assembly GCA_964534545.1 of Candidatus Hydrothermarchaeota archaeon. Classification (GTDB taxonomy): domain Archaea; phylum Hydrothermarchaeota; class Hydrothermarchaeia; order Hydrothermarchaeales; family JAADFM01; genus JAADFM01. The sequence goes on along the minus strand of CAZHQS010000014.1, from coordinate 18,250 downwards.
AGGAACTCATCATGACCAACGTCTATGAATGGGACCCCAAGACCGATACCTTAAAATCCACCGGGGGCCCAAGCCCATTGAAGGAGAAGATGGCTAGATTGAAGGGCATCTCGGTAGAGGAACTCCAGGAGGAGATCGACAAAAGAGAGAAAGTTATAAGATGGATGGTGGAGAATAATAAGAGGCGCATAGACGAGGTTTCCCAGATATTTGAGAGATATTATACCGACCCGGATGGGTTACTAAAGGAGATTGAGGGAACAGGATAGATGGCCAACGTCGTCGTAAGAGCAATCGACTGGATCGGTGAAATCACCTACGCAAAGGAGCTTGCCAACAAGATTGTTGGGGTTATCGACCGCATTGGCGAGGGGACCATCTCCGGGGCAGAAAGGGCCTACAAGAGGGCAGCGGAGCTCTCCCTGGTACTGCGGGAACAGGACGAGGCCGCAAGGACCCTCCTTGAAAAAAAGAAATCCGAGGAGGCAGCCAGAAAAGAGGCCCTGGAGAGCAAGCTCGCCATGATCAAAGATGCCGTGACCATGGGGGATGAGGACACCTACAAGAAGGAGGAGGAGATCACCCTCGAAAGGGACGAGCTGGAGGTGCCCTTTTCCCAGAGGTTTGTCAACATCGTCTCGGATCTCTTCGCTGGCTACTCCAGGGGACCCGCCTCCTTCTTCAAGAACATCCAGGAGGACCTCTACAAGGCAAACATCATCATGCCGGCCTCCAAGTACATCGCCTTCGCGGTGGGCATCAGTGCCATAGTGGCCGTGGTGGCAGCCCTTGTAATCGGTCTCCTGCTGACCACGGCCGCCGGTGCCCTGGGGGGTGCCCTGGGTATCGTGCTGGCCCTCCCGGTGTTCCTCTTCTGCCTGATGTTTGCAAAGATGTATCCCCGCTCCAAGGTCAAGGGGCGCTCAGATGCCTTCAGCCGGGAGCTGCCCTTTGCCCTGCGCCACATGGCCACCCAGCTGACCTCGGGCTCCGGCCTCCTGGAGACCATGCGTTCCGTATCCATGAGCGACTACGGAGTCCTGTCCGAGGAGTTCCGGCGCTCTATCATGGAGATAGAAAGGGGGGCCACCATCGAAGAGGCCTACGAGAGAATGAACCTGAGGATAGACTCTCCCGGCCTGAAAAAGGCATCAAGACAGATTATTTCCACCCTGAGGACAGGTGGCAATCTGGCCAACACCCTCAAGGTCATAGCCGAGGAGGTCTCAACGGAGATGAGGATGAAGCTGAAGGACTTCATCCAGACCCTGAACACCTTTTCCCTCATGTATATGTTCGTGGTTGTGATCGCCCCGGTTCTCATAACCACCCTGGTCATCGCCATGGGCATCGCCATGAAGTCCCTGCCCATGCCCGCCAGCACCATGTGGCTCCTCTACATGGTCTTCTTCGGAATCTCTATCTACATGTCCTTCATGGTGAAGAAGTTCGAACCCAAGGTGTGAAGAGATGAAAGCTGCCGAGCTGTTCAAGAAGGTCAAAATCCCGAAATTCCTGGTCCCCAAAAAGGTTCAGCGTGAACTTGACTTCATGCTCGCCCGGGCCAACATAGGTTTTTCTGCCTCCGAGTGGATAGGCATCTTCTCGGTAATCGGATTCATCCTCTTTGTCCTTGGGACATTGCTATCATCGCCCTTTGTTGGAGCAGCCCTCTTTCTGGCTGCCATAGTGGCAATGTTCATCCTACCCCGGATCCAGGCCGACAGGAGAAAGGGGGCCATTGAAGAGGCCCTGCCAGATGCCCTCCACCATATGTCCGTGGCCATCAGGACCGGCCTTGTCCTGGAAAGCGTCATCCAGGAGATCTCGGAATCCGAGTACGGCCCCCTCTCTGATGAGTTCGCCCAGATCATGGTGGAGATGAGGAGGGGCCGGCCCCTGAAGAGTGCCATGTACGCCTTCGCCAAAAGGGCAGGGTCAAAGCAGGTCGAGAGGGCCATGCACCTGCTCCTGGAGGGCGTCGAATCCGGCGGTCCCATCTCAGATGTGCTGGACGAAGTGTCAGACGATATGAGGGCCGTCCGGATGATCCAGAGGGAACGGAAATCCTCCACCTCCCAGCAGACCTCCTTCCTGGGCATGGCATCCCTGATAGCAGGCCCCTTTGTCATGGGTGTGGTGGGCTCCCTCCCCGCGGTTATGCAGAATATGGCAGGAGGACTGGGGCCAACAATGCCCCTGGATGAGATAAACAAGGTGGTAACAGCCCTCTCCGTCTATGTGGTGGCCCAGGCATGCAGTGCCGCCCTGATGATAGCGGTGGTCATGTATGGGGATTTCAAAAAGGGTTTCAAGTTTATGATCCCCATGGGTCTCACGGCCTACGGGGTCTTTGCCCTGATCAGGCATGTGATGCCCAGTATGGTGTCAATGTTCTGATTTCGGTCCCAGTAATGCATTTTCGTAAACCGGGGGTTTACATTTTTGCGAGATGAAGCTATTTGGTGCCGAAAAATATTTATATGGGGCTCGCCACAGTATTTATACAAAAAAACTGGCAAAAGGAGGTTTTGTTCCAATGTTTGGAAAATTTTTGAAGGAAGAGAAGGCCCAGGGTGCCATCGAGTACATCCTGCTGGCGGGTGGGATCATTGTGGCAGCCGTGGTTATCTTTGCCATCTATTCGCAGATGACCCAGTCCACCGCCACCAAGCTCAATGAATCCGTTGGAAATGCATCTGGTGTGATGGACAGCAGGATTAGGAACGAGGTTGCGGCTCAGATCGCCACCTAGATAGGTAGTATCAATTACTACCATCCTTTTTTTCATTTTTTCTTTCCTGATTTTGTTGGGCTTTGGGCCTAGAATAAAGATATATAGGGACCGGACCAATATAACTATCATGAAATTAATATCAGACGAAAGGGCACAGGTCAGTATTGAGTTCGTCCTCCTCACAGGTGGAGTCGTTGTGGCAGCCCTCACTTTTTTCTCCCTACAGGGTTCCATCAGGGGGTTCGCCAACGTGACTTCTGAATGGGTGAAGACCGAGCGCGATGCCTCCCTTACCAAGATCACCAGGTAACCTCACCTACAACCATGGATTTCAAGCTATGGAGCGCCATCGTCTTGATTACCTTTTGCAGTATGGGATCCCCCTATCCTGCAAACGCTGACAATAGAGATGGGCAGGAGGTTCTTACCGAATATATAATATCCGCTCAAGGGGCGACAGGAGGATGGGGATACGGCTACGACTCAGATAGCTCTGTGGAAGCCACATCCTGGACCCTGTATTATCTCTGCGGCCTCCATGGGGCCTATCCCCAGGTCCAAAAAGGTATTGGATTTTTGCTAGAGGTCCAGAATATAGATGGAGGTTGGGGGGCCTATCCAGACCTCCCTTCAGGCATCCAGACCGCCCTGAGCATTATGGCATTAGAAAGATGCGCATCCTCAAATCCTGACCCCAAAATAGAACTTGCCATCAAAAAAGGGAAGGGTTTTTTGCTCTCCCACCGGGAGATGGGGTTGGAATACGGACCAGACCCCCACGGAGGCTGGGCCTGGATTCCTGGGACCTATGACTTTCCAGAGTCCACCGCCTATGGATTGATGGCCGTTCCCCATGAGGTCAATACATCTGAATTTGGTCAATTCTTTGAATCCAGGAGGTCCGCGGACTGGGGGTGGGATATAGAAAAGAGGAACACCAGCCGGATTATCCCTACTTCAGTGGTGCTTGTGGGGATAAAGAAAGCAGGGGTCCCGATAGGCAATATCAACAAGACCTTAAGCCTGCTGGAGGGCATGACAGAGGACCGGGATACCCTCCTCAGCCTCTGCTGGGCCAACTATGCATTGAAGTCCCATGGAAGAGACACATCTGAACTGGAAGACCGGATCATAGGCCACCTGATGAATCGAGAAAAGGTGGACCCTTATACCCTGGCCCTCTGTCTAACGGCACTGGAGGGGATGGATGAATAGAAGACTTTTTCTCAAAACAGCAGCCGGTATAGCCGCCGGAAGCATCCTGGGGCTGGGCTCTTCCTTCATCCACTGGAAAAGGAATATCCTCCCCAAGAGATCCCAGGTAGCCCTGGTGAAGACCGGGGAAGGGGGATATGATCAAGAACTCAAAGGCCATATCCATGAGGTCTTCGACCTTCTGGGCGGGATTGGGAAGGTGTTCCCAGAAAGGGGCAGTGTACTTATCAAACCCAACCTGGTGGAGCCCCGTCCTCCCTCGGAGGGCCTCACGACCCACCCGAGGGTGGTGGAGGCCCTTATTGAAGTGCTACGGGAGCAGGGCTTTGGAGAAATCGCCATCGGAGAGGGCTCCGGGCTGGAGAGAGACTTCGAATACCTCCTCCAGCAGACGGGTTTTCACGACATCGGGGCTAAATACGGCGTGAAGATACACAACCTCAATCACGAGGTCCCTGTCAAAGTGGAAGTCCCGGACCCCCTGGTGCTGCCGGAGGTCTACTTGCCCCGGATCATTTTTGAGTATGACTACATCATCTCTGTACCCAAGATGAAGACCCATCGGGGGGCGGTGGTCTCCCTGGGCATGAAGAACCTCTTTGGACTTTTGCCAGGGGCGGTTTATGGATACCCCAAAAACCTCCTGCACAGAAAGGGTATCTTCCAGTGCATAGCCGATATAAACTCCGTGGTCCGGCCCGATTTCGTCCTAGTGGACGGGATTATCGGGATGGAGGGTCATGGCCCTATTTTTGGAACACCTAAAGATATAGGGCTGTTGGTTGGTGGCAAGGACCCCCTGGCCACGGACGCAACGGCGGCTAGGGCCATGGGCTTTGATCCACAGGAGATTCCCCCCTTCCAATACTCGCATCTCAAGGGCCTTGGAAACCTTGATGAAGAAGACATAAGCATCCGGGGAGAGGGGCTGGAAGATGTTACCATGTACTTTGAACGGCCTGAGAATCTTAAGGGAATCCTATAAAAACCATGGCAGCAATAGGTGGTGACGATGCCCCGGTCCCTGGATTTTCCGACCAACCACATCCTCCCCCTCATCTTCATCCTCTTTGTCCTCTACCAGAACTATCTCACCCTAGACCAATTCGGCCATGCCACCGGGAGCGATGTCAATCTTCACCTGCGCCTCTCAGAGGGTTGGAGGAGATTGGAGTGCCCCCTCTTCAATGAGGAATATTTCAACAGCGGATATCCCTATCCCCCGGCCTTCCACCTCACCGTGGCCTTCCTGTCCACCCTGCTCTTCACCCAGCCGGTGAACATCATTGAATCCCTGGAGGTCATTTTGCTCCCCCTGGTCCTTTTGAGCACCTTCTTCCTGGTCTATAAAAGGGCTGGGTTATATGTGGCCTCTCTGTCCCTATTTCTCATCTCCACAAGCCCTGCCTTTCTCGACAGGGCATCCCAGGTCATCCCCCAGGCCGTGGACCTGTTCCTATTCCCTATCACCGTCTATCTCTTCCTGGAAAAACGGCGCCTGTCCTTTATAGCCACCGGGGCCTACCTGGTGTACAACCACTGGCTCTATGCCGTCTTTCTGCTCTTTGGTCTTCTCCTCTATTCCCACCTGGATGAAAAGGACAGGGAGAAGCGGGCCTGGTTCCCATGGATAGGGGTCCTTTCCATCCCCCTGGCCCTGGTGATGTTCGCCCATGCCCCGGCCATGCTGGAGGAGTCGGCAGGGATAAACGAGGACCAGGAGGCCGGGGTCCTGGAGGAACCCCTCTTCGCCATCAAATACCTGGGGTATCCCCTGCTGTTTCTCCTGGTGGTAATCGGGGTCCATCTTGGGTTCAAAAGACCGGACCCTTATGAAAGGCTCTTCATATATTGGATAATCGGGCTTTTGCCCATGACCTTCTTCTTCCCGGACAGGTTCATTGGGTATGTGGCCCAACCCCTGGGAATCCTTGGGGCCCTTGTCCTTGGAGATTTGATAAAGGGGGTCTGGAAAAGGCGCATCCTTGTCTTTTCCATCTTCGCTTTTGCAGTCCTCACCGTCCACTTCTTCTACGCCGCCCTCCTCCAGACCGGGGAGATCTGGATGCCCCTGGACACCCTCTCCCCCTTCGTAATAGGAGAGATATCTGGAGATTTTATATAACCCCTCCAATAAACAAACGACCATGTGGAAGGGCATTTATCCTGTAGCGATTGGAGTAACCTTCCTGTCCATCCTTTTACTTTCTATCTCCCCCATCTCGGACTTTGACCTGTGGTGGCATCTGGCCACTGGGAAGTACATCCTGGAATCTGGCCAAGTTCCAATGGGCGACATATTCTCCCACACGGTACCCGGCAAAGAGTGGATAGATCACGAATGGCTGTCCCAGGTCTTGTTCTATCAGGTGTATCTCTGGGGAGGGTTTGCCGGTGTAGTGCTTCTAAAATCTGCTGCTGTGCTGGCTACCTTCTACTTCCTGTTCAAACGTACATCTGCATATTCTGACAGAACCACCACGACCCTGACCATCCTTACTGTCATCTTTGTTTCCCACTATGCATGGCTTGAGAGACCCATGATCTTTACCTTCTTGTTCACGTCCATTTACCTCTATGCCCTTGATGTGAAAAGACCATCAATAGTCTGGATCTTGCCTTTTCTAACCGTACTATGGGTAAACCTCCACGGTGGGTTCATCGTCGGACTTTTAATCCTCTTGTTATACGCACTGGGTTCCCTCATTTCTGGGAACTTTGAAGATGGGAAAAGGTTATTCGTTATCCTATTTGTTTCCATCCTGGCATCCCTTGCCAACCCCTATACGTACAAAATCCTAATCTATCCATTCCAGTATGCCGGTGAATCTCTGCATACCATGTTCATTATTGAATGGCAGCCTCCGAAATTTCACAGCTTCAGCGTGTACGAATCACTCCTCCTGCTTTCCTTTGTGGCCCTTGTCCTAAAGAAGGAGATATCACCAACTGAAGTGCTCCTGTTGGTAGTCTTTACCCACCTTTCCCTTTTTGCGGTTCGAAACGTAGCACTATACGGCCTTGTATGCACCCCAATTATCCTCAAGTGTCTCATAATAGGTGCTAGGGACAATTTGTATAGTGGTACATCAAGACTGCCGGACCGAATTGAATCTGCCCTTGTGGAGAGAGCCCTCCCTGGATTTGTCTACACTGGAGTAATTCTGTCTTTTATCCTGTTCATCTTCGCCTACTTCACAGGACCCCATCCCCTAGATACCGAGCCGGCTCCAATTTTTCCAGAGAAGGCAACTGAGTACATATTGGAAAACAGGCCCCAGGGGGAACTCTACAACCACTTTGATTGGGGAGCATACTGTACATGGGCCCTCTACCCCGAATATCGGGTGTTTATTGACGGTCGCCTGGACGTATACGGGGACTTTATCTACGAATACTTGAAGGTCCACAGACTTGACGCTGGATGGGACGATACCCTTGATAAATATAACGTCTCCCTCGTTCTCATTCCGACTGGCAGTGGGGTTGACACCCTACTGGGAGAATCACCTTCTTGGGAACTGGCATACAGAGACGATATTGCGGTTGTATATATCAGGTCCCCCAGGACTGATGCGATTAGCCTATCTCAACGATGATGTAATCGCGGTTTTCATAGAGGACCTTACTTGAGTTTACCATCGTGCTGTGGGACCTTGGATGCACTGCCATGGTAACGCCATAGGGGTCAAGGGTGTGGGGGTCACCGGTCCTGAAGTAACGGCGAGCTGAGGCCAGTTTCGTCTCAAAGTAGGGGACATAGTCAGGATGGCCAAGGAGGGTATCATGGTCGGTATAGAGGGGTAGGAGGAAATTTATGATGTTGTCGCTTGCCAGGACCACCTGTTTTTCCCTCTCCCCAAGCCTTTGGAGGATGTCCCACTGGGAATCCTTTATCCTCAAGGGATTCAGGTGATAGGAGGGGTTGACCTCCACCTCGTCGCCACCCAGGGTGGTGAACTTGTAGAGGAAGAGGGCGTTGTCAGGGAGAGACAGAACAACCAGAAGCAACAGGACCAGGGAGGCACGGTCACGATCCTGGAGCCGGGACTTGATACCCAAAAGGGAGAGGATAGCCAAGGGAAGGAAGAGATATCCCCTGGTGAAATGCATGGGCTGAAAGCCTGGCTGGACCAGTAGGTCATGGTTTATCAGCGCCAGGTCCACCAGTACCCAATAAATGAGAAACCTGGTCTTTTCCCCACGGAAGATTCCCTGCCCGTTAAGGAGGGGAAGAAACAAGAACATGCCCCAGGCACTGGGATAGAGCAGGGGCGAGAGGTGACCTGCTGAAGTGGACAGCCTGAAACTGGCCATAATTTCCCTGGCCAGGGGAAAGGAGGGAATCCAGACCAGATAATACAGGACAAAAATGAGAGCCACTCCCAGGAAGGGCAGGGCGGTCTTTGCCAGGGGGCGCCTGTAAAGGGAGATCTCCACCAGGAAAAAGGCAAGGTATACGGCCGTCAGCTGGGCGCCGGTGAAGGGATGGGCCCACCAGGTCAGAAAAAATACAATGACCGAGGGGAAGTATCTCTTTTTCAAGAATAGATAGATGCTTGAGAAGAAGAGAACGTGGTTGAATACCTCAAAGGGATAGTAGGCAACCCGGAAGAGGTTGGTGAACCACCAATCATAAGGGCGCTCCAGGAGCATCCAACCCGTCATAAAATCCCCACCAGACCCCAGGGACCCCAGGAGGGCATGGAGATATGCCATACCTCCACCAAAGGCCAGGAGAAAGGCCCCGGGTACCAGGTACTTCTCCTCATGGACATACACCCTCAGTATCTGGAAACTGAGGAAGAACATGAGGGGTCCCAGGACCAGTCGCACCAGCCACCACAGGGCAAGAAGAGGTATCCCGGTCAATCTCCATAGGCCACCCAGGATCACCGGGAGGAGGTGGGTGTATATCCTAGGAAAATCTTCAACTGCATAGGGTGAGGAGTAGAATACGAAACTGCCCTCCTGGGCGAAGGTTTTGCTCAATACGAGATATACCGGCTGCTCCACCTGGGCAAAGCCAAGGAAGACCTCACCGGGGGTGGGCTTTACATACCAGTAGAGGATTGAGAGAGAAACGATTGCAACAGGGAGTATGGAGAGGAAGACCCACTTCCATGTCGATCCATTTCCTGGAAAGATGTCTCGCGACCTGCTTATGGCCATGTTCCTTGACTCCTGAAGAATAAAAGGGCCAGGAGGCTATATATACCCTTTTTTGTAACTATTAATTCATGTGGAAAGGGATCTATCCCCTGACTATTGGCGGGATTTTCCTGTCCATCCTGCTGCTCTCCATCGCGCCCATCTCTGACCCGGACATTTGGTGGCATCTTGCCACAGGGAAATATATCCTCGAATCAGGACAGATTCCAAGAACCGACATCTTCTCCCACACCGTCCCGGGAAAGGAATGGGTAGACCACGAGTGGCTGTCCCAGGTCGTGTTCTACCAGGTGTATCTCTGGGGAGGCTTTGCAGGTGTGGTGCTCCTAAAAACTGCCGCCGTCCTGGTTACCTTCCTCTTCCTTTTCAAACGGGCTTCCCTCCATACCGGCAAGGCGGCCACCATCCTTACCATCCTCACGGTCATATTGGTATCAAAGGATGCCTGGCTGGAGCGCCCCATGGTCTTTACCTTCATGCTCACCTCCATCTTCCTCTATGTCCTCGACCAGAGGGGACGAAAAGGCCCCTGGACCCTGCCGGTCCTGACCCTCCTATGGGCGAACCTCCATGGAGGGTTCATTGTAGGCATCCTGGTTATCTTTATCTATGCCATGGGCGCGGCATTGGAGAGGGGAAAGGAGCTGTCAGCCGTCCTGGCAGCCTCCATCCTGGCATCCCTTGTAAACCCCTACACCTACAGGACCCTCCTCTACCCCCTCCAGTACGCCCATGATACGGTCCATACCCAGTTCATATTGGAATGGCAGTCCCCCCACTTTCATACCTTCAGTATGTATGAGGCGTTAATACTCCTCACTTTTGTGGCCCTTGCCCTAAGGAAGGGGATATCCATGACAGACCTGACCCTCCTGATTGTCTTCACCCACCTCTCCCTTTTTGCGGTGCGCAACATATCCATCTACGGCCTTGTGTGCGCCCCCATCATAGTCAAGTACCTGGAATCGGGCGTCAAGGATGTCTTCCATGACAGAAGGCTAGACTCCTGGGCCGATAAAGACCTTGCTGCTGCCTTGAAGAACAGGGCCCTCCCTGGATTCATCTATACCCTTGTGGCCCTCTCCTTCATCCTGTTCCTCTACTCCTACTTCCAGGGACCCAACCCCATGGGCGTCTCCCCCTCGCCCCTTTTCCCCCAGGGTGCGGTGGAGTACATCCTGGAGGAGCATCCCCAGGGCCAGCTCTACAACCACTATGGGTGGGGCGGATACTGCATCTGGACCCTCTACCCGGAGTACAGGGTATTCATAGACGGGCGGGCGGACATGTACGGTGATTTCATCTACGAGTACATGAAGGTCCACAGGCTCAAGGAAGGCTGGAAGGAGACCCTGGATGGATACAACGTCTCCCTCATCCTCATCCCCCGGGGCAGCCCCCTGGATACACTGCTGGAGGACTCCACTGGCTGGGATTCTGTCTATGAAGACGCCACAGCCGTGGTATACACCCGGGGTATCAGGTCCGAGCCAACCTGAGCTTCAGGAGATTCCAGAACATCCTCGGGGCGTGGGAAAGGGCAAAGGTCGAGCCCTCATCATGGCCCCAGGTTATGGGGACCTCCACAACCAAAAAGCCCCTTTCCTTAAGCCTCCAGAGGAGCTCCACATCGAACTCAAAGCCCTTTAGTTTCATCTCTGGCAGGACCTGTAGGACTGCCCCCCTTCTGAAGACCTTGGCCCCGCACTGGGTATCCCTGTGGGGAAGCCCGAACATGAGCCGGACCAGGACATTAAAGGCCCTGCTGGCAAGACGCCTCCTGATGGGCTGTTTTTTGAGGATCACCGACCCTTCCACCCGTCTGGAGGCGATGGCACCGTCGATACCCTTTTCTATAAGCCTGTCAACCAGGCGCTGGAAGTCCTCCGGGGCAGTGGACTGGTCGGCATCCACAAACCCTATGAAGTCACCTGAGGCCCTTTTGAATCCCTCGAGGACGGCCCCCCCCTTCCCGAGCCTTTCCGGGTACTCAAGAAGTGTGATTTTATCGTCCTGTTCTGCAAAGCCCGCCACCATCTCGGGGGTCCTGTCCGTTGAGCCGTTGCTCACCACCAGGATCTCATATCCCCTGCCACCGTATCGTTTCAGGACCTGGCCGATCCTCTTCTCCTCGTTGTGGGCTGGTACCACAATCGAGACGGATTCACGTTCTCTTGCTGACCGCATATAGAACTCCTCCGAGGATAAGGATGCTCCAGTAGCTCAAAAGCCTATCCATTAGGGCTACGGAGACCGCCAAATCTTTTTCGATACCGAAAAAGACGAACAAGCCGGCCATGGAGGCCTCCACCACACCCAGGCCGGCGGGGGTTAGGGGGATGCTCGTCAAAAAGGAGGCACCAAGAGCAACAAACATAATTATGGAAAAGGGGAGGACCACCGAAAGGGCCTCCAATACCAGCAAAAGGCGTATCCCCTCCAAAATCCATATCACAACCGTTAAAAAGAGGATCCATGGCAGGGATGCCCTGGTCAGGGAAGCCGATGTGCCCTCCTCAAAGGTCAGGAGGACGGACTCCACCCTGCCCGGGAAATATCTAAACATCTTTTTCTGGGTCCTCAAAAACCAGAGGGTAAGGACCAGGAGGAGACAAATCGAAACCCCTATCTTAAGGGACAGGCGGATGTTTCCCGGCATGCTTTCTCCGAAGATGTATATCCCTGCGGCAAAGACCAATAACACTATGAAGATGGTATCGATGGTCCGCTCCACAAAAACCGTGCCCAGAACACCCGAGGCAGACATATTCCTGCTCTTTTTCAGTAGGTATCCCCGATACACGTCACCGAGTTTGGCCGGGACCAGGCAGTTGGCAAACCAAGCTAAGAAGAAGATTTCGTAAAGTTCCACCAATCCTACAATGTAACCGGTGTTCTTCAACAGCTCCCTCCACCTAATAACCCTTACGAAAATGGAGAAGTAGACAGATAAAAAGGACAAAAAGAATATTGGGATGCTCACACCCCTGGCCAATTCAAAGGTCCGCTTCATATCCACCTGGGTCAAAAGGATGTACAGTATCAAAAAGGACAGGAAGAAGGAACTGATGGCCTTTTTACTCCTCACCTTTTTTGTTATTGTTACTCTTTCCACCATACTGATAACCTTTTTATCTTGTGCAGCCAATGTGATGATATGTATGTCCTGGAATCGATTATGCTTCTAGCTGCACTCCTGGGAGCTGCTGTTTCAAGCGTCACGGACATAAAGAGGGGCATCATACCCAATAAACTAACCCTTCCTCTTATAGGTTTTGGAATCCTTGGGAACCTGCTCCTGGCTCTCTCCCGTTCAGACCCCTTGATCTTCGTTACCTGTCTCTCCAGTATAGCCGCCATATTCATCTTTGGTTATCTCTTCTGGATCCTTGGGGGGTGGAGTGCCGGGGATGTCAAGGAACTCCTCTTCATCGCGGCATTGGTGCCCAGATATCCCGGGATTCTGGAGGAGACCTTCAATCCCGCCCTTGGGCCATACCCCTTCGTCTTCACAGTACTGGTAAACACCTTCCTTTCCATCTTTCCCCTGGTGGCCCTATATTCCGTAGGGGTTGCCCTCCTCAAAACCGGGCTGAAGGAGTTCTTCAAGCCCTTGGAAAATTTCAAGGAGATAGGGGTCACGGCGCTCGTTTTCCTGGGAGCTGTGGCCCTTTCAACCGTCACAAAAATCCCGGTTTTTATCCTCATTATCATCCTGCTTCTTATCAGAAATCAAAGACAGCGCATACTCCTCTCCCTTGTTCTAATCGTCGTCTATGCGGTCTTCTCTCCTGCCCCTTTTTCCTCCAAGGCCGCCTTCCTTGCCACCTATTTCCTGGGTACCATCGTCATTTTCACAGGATTGGCCCTGCTCCTGAACTCCTTCAGACTCTTCAGATACCACGCCCTCCAGGAGGAAAAACCCATATCCGAACTGGAGGAGGGGGACGTGCTGGCGGAAGAGATTTATATGCTCGAAGGCCAAGTCTTTAGGGACAGCAGAGGTATCCTGGAAAAGGCCAAAGAAATAGCCAAACGTAGGGACTTTCCCATCCTCAAAAAAAGGACGGTGGCAGGGACCCGAGCCGCCGGAGTCACAATGGGAGAGGTGGAGAAGCTGAAGTCCCTTGTCGAGGAAGGAAGGCTTGAAGACCGGATAAAAGTAAAGAAGAGTATGCCCTTTGCCCCGGTCATCTTCCTAGGGCTTATAATATCCCTGACATTGGGAGACCTGGGTGTTATTGTGAGGCGTCTATATGGATGAGAAAGGACAGATAACCATAGAAGCCATCCTGATCTTCGCAATATTTGTCCTCTTCTTCGTGGGGATAACCTTTCCTGGGATGCTTACGGTATCCAAAAACAGCGATGACATCTCAGCCGCCCTCGAAGGGAAGAAGAACCTCAATGCCATCGCCGCAGGCATTGACATGGTAAGAAAGGGGGGGCCTGGTACAGTAAAAACCGTACCCATAACCTCCAACATAAAAAACTGGAGCCTTAACGCATACGCCCAGAACCACACCCTCGTATACCTGATTGACTGGAACAGCGCCAGCAACGTCCCTGACCAGATGCCCATAAAGGTAGGGTCCCAGGGAGGGATAGGTGTTGAAAGCTTTGATGGCATCGCCTCCACCGGCACCACGTCTGGATATTCCTTCTCCTCTGGCGACGGCCAGGGAAGGTGGTATGTAAAGATCACAAATAACGCCACCTCCACCACCCCCTCCATCTCCATCAGCAATACCCTGGTGAACAGCGACACCATAGAGGTGATAATCCAATGAGAACCCAGGGAGGTCAGATCACCATCGAGGCCCTCCTGATATTTGGGGCCTTCCTCCTAATCCTCACAAGTATCACCATTCCCAGTGTTTTCAAGGTCCAGAAGGACGCCAAGGACGTCCAGTTTGTGGCCGATGCCAGGTATGCCACGGAACAGCTTGCCGCCCTGGCAAACAGTATAAACAGCCCCTACGGCAAGGCAGAGGCCAGGATCTATATACCGGGATACACCTCCGTGGGAAATGATACCGGAGGCAGACCCCTAATCCATGTGGGCACACGGATATGCTCCCCAGACGGCTCGAATCTGGTGACCACCGTCCTTATTGTAAGGCGCAGCGGAGGGAGCACAACATCAAATTACTACAACTTCACGGTGCCATTAAACGGCGGGTCCTGGACCGTGGAGGGGCCTGGAGGCGAACCCATCCTGGAGGATATAGGCAGGTGGAGGAATTTCACCATAAGTTGGAAGAACATCACCTCCACCACCTCCAACAGCCTGACCGGGATCACCTGCACCCAGGCCACCTATCCTGCGGGGTTCTAAAGATGGTGGATAACAAGGGCCAGCTGTCCCTGGAAGCGATCATGATAGTGGGGGTCGCCATGGTGGTCCTGATCTCCTTTATCAACCTGAACTTCTCCAGCTACTACACCGCCAGGGACATCGGAGAGTCCGGGGAAGCAAAGATGGTAGGACAGTTCCTGGCAACGGCCATAAACAATGTCTATGCCAACGGAGGGGGCTTCTCATTGTACCTGGGCGAGGATAAGATCAACTTTACCAAGATCGGGAACGATACCTCCATTACAGGTCTCGGGGTGAACCTCCCCATCGTGGTGGACCCGGATGACCAGACCATAAACATATCCAGGAGGCTGAGGAGCGGTAGCAACTCAAACTGGAACACCACAATAAAGATCCTCCCCAAAAACATCACCCGGGCAAACCCCACCGGTACATATCCCGAGGTCACCATATTAAATAACGGAACATATATTATAATCTACGCAAATAGTGGAAACATAGACGTAAGGACGTGAGGAAGGTGCCATGAAGAATCAGCGCGGACAGGCCTCGGTGGAACTGGTGTTACTAGCCGGGGTGTTCCTTGTGATAGTCATCCTGGTCTTTCCCAATATTTTAAAGCAACAGGATATGAACAAGGCAGTGGCCGCTGCAAGGGAGGGGGCAACCGCCGGGGCAGCCATCAGGGGATTGGGGTTCTCTTCCAATGGTGGAAATGAAGAGGGGATGGTGAGGATCGAGGACATAACGCTCAACAAAACCGGTACGATTGGAGACCTGGAACAGTACCAGATAAAGTTCTATGTCTCTGCCCCGGATTACCTCAAGGATGGTTCCTCCTGCGTGGGCAGCTCCATTGGCGGCACCATCCGAACCCAGGCGAAGCGGCACATATATTACGTCACCCACGGCCAGTGGCCCGCCGGGGCCATCTTCGGCGCAGTAAATACCACCTATTTCAGTTTTACCACGTCATGCGAGTGGGTATAGATGGGCATAATAGAGGACATCGGGGAGACTGTGATTGATATAATGACCAAGGCGGTCTACCACACCCTTGGCCTCCTGATAAAGGGGATCAAAGTGGGGGATGCCCTATTCCAGAAACTCAAGGTGGTCTCCTTTTATCCCGTCTTTGAAAGAAGGGGTGTGGAATACCGGGACTATGTCATCCTCAAGGCCCAGGTCACCACCCTACTCTTCGTCCTGGTGGCAGTGGTATACATCTTCAGAGGGTTATCTGCGCTACCCCTCACACTCCTTCTGGCCGTCTCTGGTGGCGTCTCCATATATCTTATTTTCACCGATATCAAGGAACACTTCGCCGATGACTTTTATGCCTACAGGGACTTTTTCCTGTCCTATCTGGCCATCTCCCTCCTCCTGATAGGAATAAAAGGCTGGAAGCCGGTCATAGATTTCCCCTTCCCCTTTGCCCATCTCTTCCTCTTCTCCCTTCTGGCCATCGGTGTCATGTCAGCTGCCTTCAAGAACAAATACGGGCGTGATTTCACCACCGGGAGGGTCCTTGAGGCCGGGGAGCGGATCAAGGTAAAGCTCAACTATGACATAAGGGCCAGTGTGAAGCCCGGGGTCTACACCTTCGACAATGTGACAGGGGCCAAGGTGGGGGATATGGTTAAGCTCAAGGTGGAGAAAGGGTTCTGGAACCTTCGAGGGAAAAAACCGGTGGGGGTCATCAAAGAGGAAAATGGATGATTCGCTCCTTCTTGGTATCGCCTTTTTTGTATCCACCGCCGGCCTTGTGGCCCTTTTTTTCGTCTCGGGCCAGCTCCAGCCCACCCCCATGGACATCTCAGAGATTGACCTCTCCCACCAGGGAAAGAGGGTTGCAACCGCCGGGGAGATTACATCCCTGAGGTTCCACCAGGACGGGCATATATTCCTTGAAATCTCCGACGGCTCCAAGGATCTCCAGGCGGTCATCTTTGAAGGGGCCGCCGATGGGCTCAGCCCGGCCTGCCTCAAGGAGGGGAAGATGGTAGAGGTGGTGGGGAGGGTGGAGGGATACAGAGGGAAACCTGAAATAATAATCGCCAGAGGGGAGGACCTCAGGTGCTCGACCTGATGATGACGGTGGCCTGCGGCATCCTCTTGGGATGTTTTACCGGCCTTGTACCCGGAATCCATGTAAATAACGTGGTGATTGGAACCATGGCCCTTCTAACCCTCCTCCTCTCCCACCTCAGCCCGCACCAGATCGCCGCCTTCTTTATCTCCATGGCCATGGTCCACACCTTTGTGGACTTCATCCCCTCCATACTATTGGGCGCCCCCCAGGAGGACAGCGTCCTCTCGGTCCTCCCCGGCCACCGGATGCTCCTCCAGGGGAGGGGATACGAAGCCATACAACTGACGGTGGCAGGGGGCCTGGGAGCGGCGGTGGTGGGCATCGCCCTTCTGCCCCTTGGTTTAGCGATATTCCCTTACCTCTATTCCATCTCCCTGAGGTTTCTGGCCCCCCTCCTGGCCCTTGTCATCCTCTATATGGTCGCCCTGGAAGGTAGCCCCCGCAAGATGCTTTATTCCCTTATGGTGGTTATCTACTCCGGGGTCCTGGGTATCCTCGTGCTGAACGGGGGTATCCTGAGCCCCACCTACGCCCTTTTCCCGGCCCTCACGGGCCTCTTCGGTTTGAGCACCCTGCTCCTGTCCATCGGGACTGAACCAAGGATTCCCAAACAGGGGCTTGAGTCTTCCAGGGATATGCACCCCAGGGGCATGGCCATAGGGGCCGGGGCAGGGCTTGTTGCGGGCCTGGTGCCAAGCATCGGCTCTGCCCAGAGCGCCCTGGTGGTCCAGAACCTGTTCAAGGGGGAGGAGGACGAGGAGTTCCTGGTTGCCCTGGGCGGGGTCAACACCACCGAGGCCCTCTATGCCTTCCTGGCCCTCTACCTTATAGGGAATCCCAGGAGCGGGGCATCCATGGCCGTTGAAAGACTGGTCCCGCAGCCGGCCTTTACTGATTTTCTGTTCATGGTGGGGGTGGCCATGGTCTCCATCCTGCCGGCGGTAGGATTGACCCTTCTGATCTCCCGGCTGGCCGTCCGAAGGATCCAAAGGATAAACTACCGCACCTTCTCCCTGGCCATCGTCCTCCTCCTGGTCCTCTTCATAGCCTGCCTCACGGGCTGGAAGGGCATCTTAATCGCCATAACCGCCACGGCCATCGGGATTACCACGCCCATCCTCGGCATCAAGCGCTCCCATTGTATGGGGGTCCTGATGGTGCCGACGATTCTTTATTTTCTCTGAAAACCCCGGGGAAAAGAAAAATATATCCAACCTCATTCGCGACAGCGACCTCAATCTACGGGTGGAGACACGAGCAATCATCCGCAAAGGCTCAAGCCAACAGCTTGATTGCGAGTGGATCCAAGCGTCGGGGGCGGGATTTGAACCCGCGCGGGTTTCCCCACCGGCTTAGCAGGCCGGCGCCATACCGGGCTTGGCTACCCCGACATTGGCGGGCACGCCCCGCGGTGGAAACCCCTTCCGGAGTCCAGGGATCCCCGCCGCGCACTCGGCCCCGCGACCCTCCAAGCATCGCCTGTCCTACCTACCGCTGCTTCCTTCCGGACCTGACGGGGTTCGATAGGCAAATGTGGTTTATCACCACCCTCCGGTGGTGACCCCACAACCATCGATCCAGGAGGACGAGGCTTCACCGCCGCGCCGGGGGCTGGAGCCCCGGTTGGAGAATCGCCCGCAGGACTTCGACCCCTGCATATCGGCGATTTCAGGTTACAGGGGACGCCTAACTCCCCGGTCTAGCCCGCCATAGA
>CAZHQS010000013.1:0-26042 GCA_964534545.1 Candidatus Hydrothermarchaeota archaeon | reverse complement strand
TGTACATAACCGCCAACAATCCAAAAAATATATAAAGGATTACTATTCATGTCAAAGTGTCTCTTTCGAGAGGTGGATTGGAAGGACTTTAAGACTAAAAAAGGTGAAAAATAGAAAGGAGGTAGACCATTGCCAAGCTATGTAAATGTAGACAAGTGTGATGGGTGTAGAGGTCTTGACAGGACTGCATGCCAGTATATCTGTCCCAACGACCTCATGATCCTTGACCACGAGAAACAGAAGGCATACAACCAGGAGCCCGAGCAGTGCTGGGAATGCTACAACTGTGTTAAGATTTGCCCCCAGCAGGCCATTGAGATCAGGGCCTACCAGGACTTCGCTCCCCTGGGAGCAAACGTTGTTCCCATGAGGGGTACCGATGCCATTATGTGGACCATCAAGTTCAGGAACGGCAATATGAAGAGGTTCAAGTTCCCGATCCGGACAACCCCAGAAGGTTCAGTGGATCCCTACGGTGGCAAACCCGAGCCAGATTTCGATAAGATCAAGGAGCCCGGCTTCTTCAATGGAGGACTAAAGGAGGAATAGAGAGATGGAACTAGAGACAACCTGTACATTTTCATACTGCGCAAAGCCAGAAACAGAAGTGGTGGAGACCGACCTCCTCATCATCGGCGGCGGGATGGCTGCCTGTGGTGCAGCCTATGAGGCATGCCGCTGGGCCAACGCCAAGGGCCTGAAGGTGGTAATGGTTGACAAGGCCGCCACCGACAGGAGCGGTGCCGTGGCCATGGGCCTTTCCGCTATCAACACCTACCTGGGCGAGAACAGCTCTGATGACTACGTAAGGTACGTCAGGGGCGACCTGATGGGTATCATCAGGGAAGACCTGGTGAAGGATCTGGGCAGGCATGTGGACGATTCCGTGCACCTCTTCGAGGAGTGGGGACTTCCCATCTGGAAGATGGGCGACGACGGCTTCTCCATGGACGGTGCCCAGGCCAAGGCCGCAGGCAAACCCATGCTCAAGGACGGCGGAACCCCCGTCAGGTCCGGTAAGTGGCAGATCATGATCAACGGCGAGTCCTACAAGGTCATCGTCGCCGAGGCTGCCAAGGCCGCTCTGGAAACCAATAGGGAAGCCACGGGCATGGACCAGAACCTCTATGAGAGGGTCTTCATCGTGAAGCTCTACAAGGACCCCAACACCGGTAGAGTGGCTGCCGCCGCAGGCTTCAGCGTCAGGGAGAACAAAGTGTATCTCTTCAAGGCCAAGGCCATGATGCTGGCAGCCGGTGGTGCGGTGAACGTCTTCAGGCCCAGGTCCAATCAGGAAGGCCAGGGCAGGGCATGGTATCCTGTATGGAACTCCGGTTCCGGCTATGCCCTGGGTATGCAGGTGGGTGCCGAGCTGACCCTCATGGAGAACAGGTTCGTTCCCGCCAGGTTCAAGGATGGCTACGGCCCTGTGGGTGCATGGTTCCTCTTCTTCAAGGCCCAGGCCCTGACCTCCACCGGTGAGGACTATTGTGCCAACGAGGAGTACCTCGCAGAGGCCAAGGAGAAGTACGGCGCCTATGTGGATGCCATGGGTACCGCCATCAGGAACCACCTGATGATGAAGGCCATGAAGGAAGGCAAAGGTCCCATAATCATGCACACCTCCGAGGCCATGGCCAAGATCGCCGAGAAGATGAAGGCCGAGCTGGGTGAGGCCGAGGGTGCCAAGAAGATCAAGCACCTGGAAGCCGAGGCATGGGAGGACTTCCTGGACATGTGTATCGGCCAGGCCGGTCTCTGGGCTGCCAAGAACATCGAGCCCGAGAAGGTCAACTCCGAGATCATGCCCACCGAGCCCTATCTGCTGGGTTCCCACGCAGGCTGTGCCGGTTTCTGGTGCAGCGGGCCCAAGGACCTGGTTGAGTCCATGGGTGCCCCCGAGGACTGGCACTGGGGCTACAACAGGATGTCCACGGTACCCGGTCTCTTCATGGCCGGTGACATCGTGGGTGCCTCTGGTCACAAGTTCTCCTCCGGCTCCCACGCAGAGGGCAGGATTGCGGCAAAGAACGCCATCGCATACATCCTGGACAACCCCGACATGCCCGATGCCGGTGTGAACCCGGAGGACGTGCCTGCTCAGCTCTACTTCCCCTTCGAGACCTTCGAGCAGCACAAGAACCAGACCTCTGACCCGGCCGTCAACCCCAACTACATCCGGCCGAAGCTGTTCCAGGCAAGGCTGCAGAAGATCGCCGACGAGTACTTCGGTGGTATCTCGACCTGGTACATGACCTCCAAGACCATGCTCGAGGAAGGTCTCAACCAGCTCGTCATGCTCAAGGAAGATGCTGCCAAGCTGGCTGCGGCCGACCTCCACGAGCTGATGAGGTGCTGGGAACAGTTCCACAGGCTCCTCTCTGTAGAGGCCCATGCAAGGCATATCCTCTTCAGGGAAGAGAGCAGGTACCCGGGTTACTACTACCGTGGTGACTTCGACAAGATCGACGACGAGAACTGGAGATGCTTCGTGAACTCCCGCTACGACAACACTACCGGTGAGTTCCAGGTCTTCAAGAGAGAGTACAAGCAGCTCGTCGATTAGAGGAGAACACTACCAGGCTCTAAGCCTGGTATCCCTCTATTTTTTTATTTTGAATTTTAATGCGAACAATCTTTTGAACCATAAGGTGGAGTAAGACCATGAGCGAAGAAAGAGGAGCAGGCGGAACCATTCTTGTTGTAGGGGGTGGAATCAGTGGAATCACCACTGCCGTGGAAGCCGCAGAGACCGGTTATGATGTGATTCTTATCGAAAAAAATCCATATCTGGGTGGCAGGGTTGCTCAATTGAGTAAATACTTCCCGAAACTTTGTCCACCTTACTGTGGCTTGGAGATCAATTTGAGGCGGATTAAGCAAAATCCAAGGATCAAGTACTATACCTTGGCCGAACTCCAGGAGGTCTCAGGCGAGCCCGGGAAGTTCAATGTGAAGGTCAGGGTAAACCCCCGATATGTAAATGAGAACTGCACGGCCTGCGGCAAGTGTGCCGAGGCCTGCGAGAAGGAGATACCCAACAGCTTCAACTTTGCCATGGATACCACAAAGGGGGCCTATCTCCCCCATGAGATGGCCTTCCCCTTCATGTATGTCATCTCCCCTGCCATCATCGGGACAGAAGAGGCCCAGAAGTGCCTTGATGCCTGTCAGTATGGGGCCATCGACCTGGACATGAAGCCCGAGACCCTGGAGCTGGAGGTGGGCTCCATCGTCTATGCCACGGGATGGGACCCCTTCGATGCCTCCAAGATAGAGAACCTGGATTTCAGGGGCCAGGAAAACGTGATAAACAACATGATGATGGAGCGCCTGGCCTCGCCCAACGGCCCGACTGGCGGCAAGGTCCTGCGACCCTCCGACGGAAAGGAGGTTGAGTCAATTGCCTTTGTCCAGTGTGCGGGCTCCAGGGACGAGAACTACCTCCCCTACTGCTCGGCCGTTTGCTGTCTGGCTTCCATGAAGCAGGCAACCTATGTCAGGGAGCAGTATCCTGATTCCAAGGTATATATATTCTATATAGATATCAGGGCTCCTGGTAAATATGAACTCTTCTACCAGAGACTCCAGGAAGATGAGAACGTCTCCTTCATTAAAGGAAAGGTTGCCCAGATCAACGAGGATGCAGACAAGAACCTGGAGGTCGTGGCAGAAGACATCCTGACAGGGACCAAGGTTCGAAAGAAGGTCGATATGGTAGTCCTGGCCACCGGCATGGTCCCTGCAACCGAGGGGCTGCCGATGGTGGAGCTTGATGAGGCTGGTTTCATCATACCCAAACCAGGGATATACTCTGCTGGCGTGGCCAAGAAGCCCATGGAGGTGGCCGCCTCAGTTCAGGATGCCACAGGGGCGGCCCTTAAGGCCATCCAAACAGCGAGGGATTGAAAATGGAGAAGAAGATTGGCGCCTATATCTGCACGGGATGCGACATAGGGGATTCCCTTGACATTGAGAAGCTGTCCGGGGTGGCAACCGGTATGAATGTAGAGGTAAAGACCCATGACAACCTCTGCGGTGAAGAAGGTTCTGCCATGATCGCCCAGGACATCGAGGGAGGTGTCAACACCGTAGTAATCGCTGCATGTTCTCCCAGGGCCAAGACCGATGTTTTCAAATATGATCCCCTCAAGGTGGTGACCGAGAGGGTCAATCTGAGGGAAGGCGTGGTCTGGACCCATGAGCCTGGTGATGAGGATACCCAGGCCATGGCCGAGGATTACCTGAGGATGAGTATAATAAAGGCCCAGAAGGCCGAGTGCCCTGAGCCCTTCCAGGAGGAGATCTCCAGGACCATCCTGGTGGTGGGTGGCGGCTCAACAGGTCTCACCGCCGCCCTTGAGGCCTCCAGGGCGGGTTCCCCGGTGGTCCTGGTGGAAAGGGAGGCAGAGCTTGGTGGCTATGCCGCCAAACTCCACAAGACCTGGTCCCCTGAAGCCCCCCATGAGGACCTGGTGGATTCCCCCGTTGGGTCCCTCATAAAGGAGGTGGAGGAGGACGACAACATAAAGGTGTACACGGGGGCCAGCATCGAGAAGATCGAGGGGGCACCGGGCATGTTCAATGTCAGCATCAAGCAGGACGGCACAACGGCCACCGAGAAGATCGGTGCCGTGGTCCTGGCCACCGGCTGGGTTCCCTACGACGCTTCCAAGCTGGATCACCTGGGCTATGGAACAGAGAATGTGGTAACCAACTTCGAGTTCGAGGCCATGGTCAAAAGTGGCGAACTGGCCCAGAAGGCCCCAAAGAGCGTGGTCTTTGTCCAGTGCGCCGGCTCCAGGGACCCTGATCACCTGCCCTACTGCTCCTCGGTGTGCTGCATGACCTCCCTGAAGCAGGCCAAGTACGTCAGGGACATGAATCCCGAGGCCCTGGCCTATATCATCTACAAGGACATGCGGACACCCGGCCAGTACGAGAACTTCTACAAGAAGATTCAGGACGACGACGGGGTCTTCCTGACCAAGGGCGAGGTCACGGGTGTCAGCCAGGAAGGGGGCGGCCTGGTGGTAGAGGCCCAGGATACCCTCCTGGGCGAGGATATAAAGATCAATGCCGACATGGTGGTCCTTGCCACAGGCATGGTCCCCACCACCGCCATCGAGGACGAGGCGGCAAAGGCGGCCTGGGAGGAGTATCTCAGGAGAGGAAAGGAGGAAGACCAGCAGCAAAAACAGGAGGAGGAAGATCTCCCCGACGCCAGGATGATCCCCTCGGGCATTTTGAACCTGGATTACATGCAGGGACCCGAACTGCCCGAGCTGAAGAACGGCTATGGTTTTCCTGACTCCCACTATATATGCTTCCCCTATGAGACCAGGAGGACCGGGATCTATGCCGCAGGGCCCGTCAGGCATCCCATGGACAGCGCTGCCGCCGCCGAGGACGCCGCAGGCGCTGCCCTGAAGGCCATTCAGTGCGTGGAGCTCACGTCCCAGGGACGGGCCGTCCATCCAAGGACCTGGGACATGACCTATCCCGACCTCTTCACCCAGAGATGCACCCAGTGCAAGAGGTGCACCCAGGAATGTCCCTTCGGCATGTACAACGAGGATGAGAAATCTTCTCCCCTGCCCAACCCCACCCGGTGCAGGCGTTGTGGTATCTGCCTTGGGGCCTGTCCTGAGAGGATCATCTCCTTTAAGGACTTCTCCATTGACATCATCGGGTCCATGGGCAAGTCCATCAGCACCCCTGATGACAAGCTGAGGGTCATAATGTTCGTATGCGAGAACGACGCCCTTCCGGCCCTGGATATGGCCGGGGTCAATCGGATGAAATACAGCCCCTACGTCAGGGTCATTCCCCTGAGGTGTGCCGGGAATTTGAACCTCGTTTGGGTTGCCGATATACTCTCCGCCGGGGCGGATGGGATCCTGATCCTGGGGTGCAAGCACGGCGACGATTACCAGTGCCATTACATCAGGGGTAGTGAACTGTGCGAGTACCGCCTTGGAAAGGTCCAGGAGACCCTGGACAGGCTCATGCTAGAGGCAGACAGGGTCCAGTTCAGGAACATCGCCATCGAGGACTACGACAAGGTCTCGGAGATCATCGACGAGTTCATCAAGAACGTCGAGGCGATCGGGCCAAACCCATTCAAAGGCTTTTAAGGAGTAGAGGGAAATGGTAGACGAGTATCTGAAACCCGACTTGGAATTCATCAAAAGCGTAAAGAGCGCTGGAGGCGATACCGTAAAGAAGTGCTTCCAGTGCGCCACCTGCTCAGTGGTGTGCCCCCAGGCCCCGGAGGACAATCCCTTCCCGAGGAAGGAGATGATCTGGTCCCAGTGGGGTTTGAAGGACAGGCTCATAAGGGACCCTGACGTGTGGATCTGCCACTATTGTGGCGACTGCTCTACCCACTGCCCCAGGGGGGCAAAGCCCGGAGAGGTCCTCAATGCCATAAGGCAGCAGAGCATTGCCCACTACTCCACCCCGGGGGCCCTGACGAAACTCGTGGGCAGCAAGTCCTTCTTCCCCATCCTCTTCTTGCTGCCTGCCATCATTTTCTTCGGGAAGCTTGCCATGGCAGGGATCCCCAGTGGACAGATCGTCTTTGCAAAGGTCTTCCCCCAGCTCGGGATGATAGACCCCCTCTTCGGCCTCCTGGCCCTCTTTGTCCTGGCCTCGGCCGGGGGTGGGTCCTTGAAGATGTGGAAGGACATGAAGAGCATGTTCCCACCTGTAAAGAAGAAATCTATCGGTGGCGCTGTGGCCGCCACACTAACCGACATCTTCAAGCACAGCAAGTTCTATGAATGCGTGGTGAACAGGGACCGTGCCCTGGCCCACATGTTGACCTTCTATGGTTTTGTGCTTCTTTTCATCACCACGGCCGTCATCGGCGTGGCAGAATGGCTGGGTATCCTTGCCGGCATTGAGCTATGGCATCCCGTTGAGTTCAACGGTCATCATTCGGTGACCCCCATGAGCTTGACCAACCCTGCCAAGATCATAGGCAACATCGGTGCTATTGTCCTGATAGCGGGAATATGCCTTATCACCATTAACCGTCTTGGAAAGGAGGAGAAGGGGGCCTACTTTGACTGGTTCCTCATCCTTACCATCCTGGGTGTGGCCTTTTCAGGGTTCTTCACTGAACTTGCAAGGCTGGCCGGGATTGCAGTGGCGGCCTATCCCATCTATGCGCTTCACCTGGTCTTCATCTTCGCTCTCTTTGCCTATCTGCCCTTCTCCAAGATGGCCCATCTCTTCTACAGGACCGTGGCCTTGATCTACCTGGAGTATTCGGGCAGAAATGAAGTGATGGTCGAGGAGGCCGTGACAGAGGCAGAGGAGGAGGAAGAGGAGGCCCAGGAGGCCACCCCAGCCGAGGGAGAGGCGAAGGAGGAGAAGCCCGAGGAAGAGGAGAAGCCCGCCGAGGGAACCACCCCGCCTCCGCCACCACCTGCCGCCGGTACACCGCCCCCACCACCCCCACCACCAACACCGTCGGCGCCTCCTGCAGGTGGGACTCCGCCACCTCCACCGCCGCCACCCCCACCTCCACCACCGCCATCTAGCTAAAAGAATTACTTAAAAAATCCAAAGGAGATGATAAGAGATGTCTAGGTTAGTCCCACCTCACGGCAGCGAGGAATTGAAGCCTCTGCTCCTCGAAGGGGAAGAGCTTGAGAAGGAGAAGGAAAAGGCCAAGGGCCTGACCCAGGTCATGCTGACCTCCCGGGAGACCGGCGACCTCATCATGATGGGTATCGGCGGTTTCACACCCCTGGAGGGTTTCATGGGCAAGGACGACTGGAAGAGCGTCTGCGAGAACATGACCATGGTCACCATGAAGGACGCCCATACCGGCAAGGACCTCTTCTGGCCCATACCCATAACCCTGTCCACCACCCGGGGGAAGGCCGATTCCATCAAGGAAGGCGAAGAGGTCGCCCTGGTAGACCAGGAGAGCGGGCAGATCATGGGCACCATGAAGGTCACCGAGAAATACGAGATGACCAAGGAGGACAAGGAGTTCGAGTGCCAGCACGTCTTCGGCACCACCGATACCGAGCATCCGGGCGTCAACCAGGTCATGTCCCAGGAGGAGGTGAACCTGGCCGGGCCCGTCAAGGTGTTGAGCCTTGGGGACTTCCCGGAGAAGTATCCCGACCTGTTCCTCACCCCCGCCCAGACCAGGAAGATCTTCGAGGAGAAGGGTTGGAGTACCGTTTCAGCCTTCCAGACCAGGAACCCCATGCACCGTTCCCATGAGTATCTGGCCAAGATTGCCATTGAGATCGGGGACGGCGTCCTGATCCACTCCCTTCTGGGCAAGCTCAAGCCCGGTGACATACCGGCCGATGTGAGGGCCAAGGCCATCGATGTCCTGGCCGAGTTGTATTTCGTCAAGGATACCATCGTGCAGGCGGGATATCCCCTGGACATGAGGTATGCCGGGCCCCGGGAGGCCCTGCTCCACGCCCTCTTCAGGCAGAACTACGGCTGCACCTACCAGATTGTGGGCAGGGACCATGCCGGTGTGGGCGACTACTACGGGCCCTTCGATGCCCACAAGATCTTCGACGAGATCCCCGAAGACGCCCTGAAGACCAAGCCCCTGAAGATCGACTGGACCTTCTACTGCGTCAAGTGCGACGGCATGGCCTCCATGAAGACCTGCCCCCACGGCAAGGAGGACCGGACCCTGCTTTCGGGCACCATGCTGAGGAAGATGCTTTCCGAAGGGCAGGAGGTCTCGGACAAGTTCAGCCGCCCGGAGGTCGTCAAGATCCTCAGGGAGTACTACGAGAACCTGGAAGAGAAGGTCGAGATCAAGCTGCACAAGGCAGCCACCGGCGAGTAGGTTTTAAGACCTACTCCTTCTCTTTTTTTTATTAATTGCCAGCGGTTTTTGATATTCATGGGTCACTCCTCTGAACCCGAGAATGGATCCCTAAGTCCTGACGGTAAATTCAGGTTTTCCTGCCACAGGGACCTGGAGTGTTATACCCTCTGCTGCCGGAATGCCAATATCTTTCTCACCCCCTACGATGTCCTCAGGATGAAGAACCGGCTGGGGGTCTCCTCAGAGGAGTTTTTGAGGAAATATACAGGACTCCTCTTTGGTGAGGTTGGTCTGCCTGTGGTCTTCCTGCAGATGATGGAGGATGAGGAGAGGACCTGTCCCTTTGTCAGTGACGAGGGTTGCAGGATTTATGAGGACAGGCCTGAGTCGTGCAGGAATTATCCCCTGAAGCGCAGCGCCCCCAAGAGGGATGGCAAGAGATGGGAATACTACACCATCGTCCAGGATCCCAAATGCCTCGGGTACCAGACGGACAGGGAATGGTCCTTGGAAGGCTGGAAGGAGGACCAGGGGCTTGGCATATACCATCAGATGGAAGACCTCTTCACCGACATAACCCTTAATGAAACCCTCCTAAAGGAGGACTTGCGAAACGATGATGCCCTCAGCATGTTTTTGATGGCCTATGACCTGGACCGGTTCAGGCGGTTCATTTTTGAGACACGGTTCCTGGAGGTCTTCGACATCGAGGAAGGGGTTGTTGACCAGATCAGGGAGGACGAGGAGGAACTTCTGAAGTTCGCCCTTCGGTGGCTGAGATTCAGTTTTATAGACAAGGGGGCCTTGAAGATCAAGGACGCCTTCATGGGCAAAGCAGAATAGGGGCAATCCAGTTGGAAGAGGATTTCTTGACTCCTATCTCGGGCGACAGATTCAGATTCTCCTGCCATAGGGGCATCGAGTGTTTTAACAAATGCTGCAGGGACCTCCGGATGGTCCTCTCGCCCTACGATATCCTTCGCATGAAGAGGAGGCTTGGCCTGTCCTCGGAAGAGTTTCTGGAGATGTACACGACACCCGAGGCCGATGACACCACCCCCTTCCCCCTGGTCAAGCTGAAGATGGATGTGGGGACCCTGAAGTGCCCCTTCGTCAGCCCGGAGGGATGTACGATATACGACGACCGCCCTGGCCCCTGCCGGACATATCCCCTCGGTAGGGCGGCCTCTGCCGCCGGCGGGAGTGGGGTCAGGGAATCCTATTTCATTGTGAAGGAACCCCACTGCCTGGGCCACCGGGAGGAGAGGGAGTGGTCCATCGAGGAGTGGAAGCAGGACCAGGGGATAGGGGAGTACAATGAGATGAACGATAGGTGGACCAAGGTCCTGACCCATCCAGCGATAATACGGCACATAGCCCTGAGCACCCGGAAACTCCAGATGTTTTACATGGTCAGCTACAATCTGGAAAGATTCAGGGACTTCGTCTTCCAGACCCGGTTCCTGGACCTCTTTGAGGTACCCGGCGACACGGTCCAAAGAATAAAAACTGACGAGGTGGAGCTCCTCAAGTTTGGCATCGAGTGGCTGAGATTCAGTCTCTTTGGCGAGGATACCATCAAGGTTAAAAAGGAAGGGGGTTGATTTTCCCCTTCAGGAGGAGCTTGGATACACAACCAGGGGTTTATCGATCTCCGGTATGGCCCTCAGCACGGCCTCGGTCTTGCTACCCACAAGCTGCCTTTCCAGGAAGTTCTTTCCATAGGCACCCATGACGATGAGTTCTACGTCTTCCAGTTCTTTGGCGAGGGCGATTATCTCCCTATCAGGCATTCCCCGCCTGACCAGCCCCTCGGCGTTGACCCCCTGGGTCTTTGCCCGATTCACACTCCGGGCAGCGATTCGTTTGGCACCTTCATCCTGTTCTGCAAGCAGTTTTTTCTTGATGGAGACGCCGAAGAAGGAGGTTGGTGTGCCGGTGGTTATCACGTAGAGCACCAGGATGTTGCTGTTGGACATCTTGGCGCGCTTTATGGCATATTCCAGGGCCTGGTCCGAAGCTTCAGAACCGTCGGTTGGGACCAGGATCCAGCCCCCTCCGGTTTTGATATCTTCTGCCGATTTTGGAACTATTACCAGGGGTTTCTTGATCCCAGGCAGCGCCCGCAGGACCCCCTCTGTTCTGCTACCGACCATCTGTCTTTCCAGGAAGTCCCTGCCATAGGCACCCATGACGATGAGTTCAACATCGTCCCTCTCCTTGGCGAGGGTGATTATCTCCTTATCAGGCAGTCCACGTCTGACGACCCCTTCGGCATCTATTCCCTGGCCCTTGGCCCGTTCTATGGCCTGGTTTACAATCTTCTTTGCCCTTCCTTCCAGCTCGTCTTCAAGTTTCTTCCTCAGGTCGTGGCCGTATTCGTTCTTGGATTGGATCTCATAAAGAAGTGTCTTCACTATGCCGGTCCTTATGACATTAAGGATCAGGAGTTCGCTGTTGGACATCTTGGCCCGTTCAATGGCGTATTCAAGAGCGTTATCAGAAGCCTCTGAACCATCAGTAGGAACAAGGATCTTTTTAACCATTTCATACCTCCTTGATGTTCTGCCGTCTCCTTGGCAGAACGTGGTTTCATCCTCTCTTAGAGATAATAAAAACCTATTTTATTATTTAAATCTTCGGTTTCGAAAAATTTAAATAAGATATGTTATCCCTGAGAAACCAAAGGTTGGACATGTGGATGACCTGAGAGGAGAAGATTATGGCAAGCTATAATTATGGATTTGTGAATGCAAGGGTGGGGGCCATGAAATCCTATTTGCTGGATGAGGTGGAGATGAAGTCTCTCATGGATTCCAGGAATTTTGAGGATGCCTTGGCGCTTCTGAAAAATACAGGCTATGGAAAAGAGCTGTCCAAGTTATCCTCGCCGTCCCTTGCCGAGATCGAGAACGTTTTTTCCCAGAGCCTCCGTGACGATTTCAGAAAACTGGCAGGTTCTGTAACAGGGATCTCAAAGGCCTTCCTAACCCACTATGCAAGGAGATTCGAGATAGAGGCCCTCAAGCTGCTTTTGATAATGAAGAGCAAGGGAGAGGATATAAAGAAGTATCCATGGATCATGCAGAGGATAACGGCGGTCCCCATGGCTGAGAAGCTGGTGGACGTGGAAACCCCTGGGGAAATAGTGGAGATGCTAAGAAACACCAAGTATTATCCTGCTCTCCAGAAGGCGGTCTCAGAATACAACGAACAGGGTACGGCCTATCCCTTTATTGCAGCCCTGGACACATATCTCTATGCAGGTCTGAACAACCTCATACGGAAGATGGGCGGGAAGGACAGGAAGATAGCGGAGCGTTTGGTCGGGATCGAGGTGGATGCAAAGAATCTGCTCATGGCCCTTAGGATGAGGGGCACCGAGGCGGAGGACATTTCCCGCTGGATGATCCCTTCGAGATACCGCCTGCCTGATTCCGAGCTTATGGCGGCCTACAATGCTAAAAAGATTACCGAGATACAGCAGGTCTTCAAACATTATTCCCATATAATATCCAGCGGCATAAAGGAGTATGAGGCCACCGGGTCCCTCTTCGGCTTCGAGAACGAATTCAGGAAGCATCTGATAAAGGAGAGCTACCGGATTTTTGGTGGAGACAGGTTTCATATCGGCATAGTCCTTGCCTACCTGAACATGAAGGAGAATGAGGTCATCAACCTGACATCCATACTTCATGGCAAGGAGGAGGGTCTCTCCTCCGCGGAGATTGAAGAGACCGTTATAATGCCGGCATAGAAGGCGTTTACAGGTTTCTCCTTTCAAAAAGCACAAAAATCAAAATTCGCAAACTTTAAATATCATATTTGCAAACTGGCTATGAAGTTGGAGGTATAATCCGAGAGAGGTAATTGTATGATAAAACCGGTTAAGATGAAGAAGTTGAGTGCGGTTATACTCAACGAGAAAAAGGATGCGGTTTTGAGGGAACTGAAGGAGAGGAGGGCAATCCATTTTCTGAAGGTTGAGGAAGAGGCATCAGGAGATGTGGAGTTGAGCCCTGGACGGACCGAGGGGATCAATGTAAAGGCCGGCGAGCATCTCTCAAAGATCGATGCCATGCTCGAGGTCTTCGACCTTGCCAAGGATGAGGAGGATACCTCCCTGCTAAAAAAGCTGACCCAGGAGCCGGTTAAACCCGTGGAGACCGTGGAGACCTCTCCCTCCGAACTCTTGGAGGAGGTTAACGAAAAACTGTCCGCCCTTGAGGACAGAGTCTTCGAGATATCCTCCCGCCTTGACCAGATCAAAAAGGAAAGGGAGGAGATATCCACCGCCAAGGAGGTAATGGAAAAACTGAAGTTGCTGAAGGTCAATCCGGCGGACCTGGAAGGATTTACCAACACCTTCATCGCCGTGGGTACCATCTCCACCGTTGAGGTCCAGATCTTTCGCGACAAGGTTGGGGAGGTGACTGACCTATTTTACTTCAATTCTGTAGAATATAACAAGACCGAGTCAATAGCCCTTGTGGTTGTTCCAAAGGAGTTCGAGCCAGATGTGCGCAGGCTGATGCACATCCACAGGTTCGAGGAGTTTCGCGTTCCAGCATCCATCGCAAATCTGACCCTGGAGGAAGCAGCCAGGCAGATGGAGACCAAGCTCAGTCAGATGGACGAGGAGGAAAAAAGGCTGCTGGCCGAGGTAAAGGAGCTGAAGGATGCCAAGAGACAGGAGCTCCTTTTGATGCAGGAGTCCCTCCAGATTGAGAAGCTGCTTGATGAGACCAACACCTATTTCGGGAATACCGCCACATCCTTCCTTCTCCGGGGCTGGGTGCCCGTGGACAGGGTGGATGAGGTAAAGCAGGTCATTGAAAGGGCAGCGGATAACCACTGCGTTGTGGTGATTGAAGACCCGAAGCCCCACGAGGATCATCCCCCCACCCTTCTCTACAACAACCCCATAGCAAAGCCCATGGAGGCCCTGGTGAACACCTATGGTACTCCGTCCTACGGTCTTATCGACCCCTCCGCCCTGATGGCGATGAGTTTTCCCATTCTCTTCGGCCTGATGTTCGGAGACGTGGGCCAGGGGTTGGTCCTGGTGGGCCTTGGATACCTCCTGGGCTTCCGTTTCAATGTGGATGAGGCCGCCAAGAAGATCGGTAGGGTCATCCTCTATTGCGGCATAGCCGCCACCCTGGCCGGTGCCCTACTCTACGGCGAGATGTTTGGCCAGGAATTCCTGTTCCTGGACCCCATCTGGAGTCACCCCATTCACAGGACCGCAGACCTCATTGGCTTCAGCTATTTCATAGCCCTGGCCCAGCTCACCCTGGGGTGTTTGATAAAGATCGCCGATGAGCTATCCCATGGTAAACCCCTACATGCCATATTCAATCCCTGGGGTGTCATGGGTCTCTGGCTCTTCTGGGGCGGGGCATCGGTGCTGATGGAAAGGGGTATAGACGGGACCTTTGCCACCATATTCGGTCTCTTCGACCCGGCCACCCGGGTGGCCTCCCTGATGGTACTGGGCCCCACGGTGTTCCTCCCCATGGTCCTGATCGCCATCGGGATGAAATTCGTTGAGGGCCTGGCGGTGTCCTGGAGCATCTACGAGGCCTATGAGGCCTTTACCAGGTTCCTCTTCAACAGCATCTCCTACATCAGGGTCGGCGCCCTGGCCATAGTCCATGCCGTCTTCGCCTATGTCATGAACCTTGGCATCGAGGCGTCCTCAAACATTATACTGGATGTGGTGATATTGATAGTAGGCAATATCTTCATCATCGTCATGGAGACCCTGATCTCCTTCATCCAGGCCCTGAGGCTCCATTATTACGAATGGTTCTCCAAGTTCTATGAGGGCGAAGGGACTCCCTTCAAGGCCTTTGGAGTACTCAGAAAGTATACGTTCCTAGCGCCATTACAGATGGAGGTTAAGACGTAAGATTTAAAAAGAAAAACGAAAAAGGGAAAAGAGAGAGGTGATTTCGTGATATCGAAGGAAGACAAACTGAAAGGTTTCGTAATCGTAAACGCTTTCCTAATCGGGCTTGCATTGTTTATCGGCAGTGCAATGGCAGCAGAAGAAGCCACAGCAGCCGCTGAGCTCACCACCGGGGACGGCATAGCCAAGGCCGGAATTGCTGTTGGCGCTGCCCTGGCTGTGGGTATAGCCGCCGCCGGAGCCGGTATAGGCGTAGGAATCATAGGCTCCGCTGCCTTGGGTGCCATCGCGGAAAAGAAGGAGATGACATCCTGGAGCTTCATCTTCATCGCTCTGGCAGAAGGAGTTGCGTTTTACGGGCTCATAATCTCGTTTATGCTCATTGGTAAGGTATAGACGGGAAAAACCCAGGTGGAGCTTGAAAAAGCTCACCTTTTTTTATTTTTTATTTTTCAAAGGCGGTGCAAAGATCTGCATTGATGAACTCATAGGCTGACAGGATCAGCTTCTCCTTCTCGATTCTCTCTTCCGGGAGCCTTGGAAACTCCATCCCTTCGATGTTCAGCTCATCCTTTGAAGGGATATCTTCAACTCTGCTGCCGATGACTTCACCCGTGAGGGTATCCAGAAGGCTGGTTTCATCCCAGTTTGTTATGGCAGCATAGGGGATCTGGTAGGAGTCCATAAGTCTGCCATAGGACAGCACGAGTCTCTCCCCCGCCGTCAGTGCCCCGTATCTGCATTTGATGACCATCACTCTCCTCTTCCCAACCTTCAAAACCAGGTCTGCCCTGGGTCTAATCCTTCCGTCTCTCAACTGGATTTCAAATTCTGTACCGACCTCGATGTCCTCCTGGGAGAATCCCTTCTTCTCGACCAGGAACCTCTCCATTTTCTGGCGGATTCTCTCATCGAGGGTGTCGGGCAATTTTTTCCCGGTGATGTAGTCCGTGAGGGTTCCCATGACACCGCAGGTCCGGCCTTCACATCTGCCCATATCGCATTTTTCTGCCATCATCCTAGCAATGAGAATTAACCTGCTTCACCAATTCGAAAACTTTAAATAAGATATCATATCCCTTGGGAACATAGGTTGGATTTGAGGATAACCTGAGAGGAGTAAATGAAGGTGAATTGCATTGATAAGTGAGGCATTGGTATCGATAAAAAAGGCCGAGAAAGAGGCCGAAGAATTGATCGAGAAGGCCAAGCAGGACAGTCAAAAGATAGTGGAAGATGCTCGTAATGAGGCCAAGGAAATCGTAAGCACCAGCGAGGCCGAAGGGAAGAAGGCTGTGGAGGAACTCCTACAAAAGGTCAAGGCAGAGGGAGAAAAGGAGGCCTCCGAGATATTGAAAGCGGGTGAGGCGGAGGCGGAAAAACTCAAAAATAGTTCTGAGGGCAACCTGGGGAAGGCGGTAGAGGTAATTGTCAACAGCATCCTAGGAGGATAACATGCTATGGCCTCTGCTGGGATGAAGAATTTTGGGTGCCCTAACAATTATTGCGGATGCATGGTTTAGGAGGTTGTGGCTGTGGAAGAAAACGTTGAAAAGATCATCTCAAAGATCATGGATAGTGCCAAGGCTCAAGCAGATGAGATCACGGCCGAAGCAAAGGATAAAGCCAACAAGATCATCGAGGATGCCAATGCCAG
This sequence comes from Candidatus Hydrothermarchaeota archaeon, assembly GCA_964534545.1. GTDB lineage: Archaea > Hydrothermarchaeota > Hydrothermarchaeia > Hydrothermarchaeales > JAADFM01 > JAADFM01. The sequence goes on along the minus strand of CAZHQS010000013.1, from coordinate 9,650 downwards.
GGCTGCTGAAATCAGGAAGAACATTGAGGCCGATGGCAACAGGAAGGCCGAACAGGAAAAGAAGCGCATCATAGCCGACGCCACCATCAAGGCCAAGAGGAAAAAGCTGGATGCCAAGGAGGAGGTCATCGCCAGGGCCTTCGAGATGGCATGGGCCGAGCTTGAGAAGGTGGACAAGGACAAATACGAGACCTTCCTGGTGAAGACGGCAAAGGATTCCTGCGTAGACCTTGGCGGGGGCCAGATCGAGATCCTGGTAAGGCCCGAGGACAAGGGAGTCCTTGAGGGCAAGCTTGGAGAGATATCAAGGGAGGTGGCCAGTGCCACTGGCAAGGACACCACCATTACTCTATCCAGCGAGACCATAGACGAGCCCGGCCTTGTGGCCAAGACCGACAACGGCAGGGTGGAGGTGTCCAATACCTTCAAGGCCAGGATGGACAGGATGAGGTCGGACCTTCGTACCCAGGTGGCCAAGGTCCTTTTCCAATGAGGTTGTAGCATGAGAGTTTCAGTGATTGGCGATTTCGATACGGTAACCGGGTTTAAGCTGGCCGGAGTTCAGGACGCCAATGAAATCAAGGAACCCAGTGAAGCCGTACCCTTGCTGAAAAAGAAGATCAAGGATGAGGACGTGGGCGTCATCATCATTACCGAGAGGATAGCCGAGGAGATCAGGGATGATATCAGGCCCTTCACTGAAGACCTGGTAATGCCCATCATCGTCGAGATACCTGACAAGAAGGGTCCCTTGGAGATGAAGGTAGACCCCATAAAGGAAATGGTCCGAAGGGCCGTTGGAGTTGATATCAAGACAGATTGAGAGGTAGAGGTGAGAGCTAATGGCGACAGTAGGTGAAATAATAAAAATTGCAGGACCCGTCATCATAGCAAAAGGGATGAGAGGCTCCCAGATGTATGAGGTGGTCCGGGTCGGTGAGGAAAAGCTCATCGGAGAGATAATCGAGCTGGAAGGCGACAATGCCACCATCCAGGTTTACGAGGAGACCGGCGGTATCGCCCCCGGGGCCCCAGTGGAGGGGACGGGTCTCCAGCTGGCCGTGGAACTCGGGCCAGGCATCATGAAGACCATCTACGATGGTATCCAGCGCCCCCTGGAGGAGATAAAAAAGCAGGCCGGCACCTATATCACCAGGGGTATCGAGGTGCCCTCCCTGGACAGGGAGAAGAAGTGGGACTTCACGCCCCTGGCCAAGGTGGGGGACAAGGTAAAGGCCGGGGACTTTCTGGGCGAGGTCCCGGAGACCGACGTTGTTATGCACAAGATTATGGTCCCGCCTGACATAGAGGAAGGCGAGGTCACCTGGATCATCGACAAGGGCAGCTACACCGTGGAGGAGGTCATCGCCAAGGTCAAGACCGACAAGGGCGAGCAGGAGCTCAAGATGTATCAAAAGTGGCCGGTGAGGGCCCCCAGGCCCTACAGGGAGAAGCTGGACCCCAACGTGCCCCTGATCACGGGCCAGCGCATCCTGGATACCTTCTTCCCTGTGGCCAAGGGCGGAACCGCTGCCATCCCGGGTCCCTTCGGCGCCGGCAAGACCGTTACCCAGCACCAGCTGGCCAAGTGGTGCGATGCCGAGATCATAGTTTACGTGGGCTGCGGAGAGCGGGGCAACGAGATGACGGAGGTGCTTGAGGAGTTCCCCCATCTGGAGGACCCCAAGACCGGGAAGCCCCTCATGGAGAGGACCACCCTCCTGGCCAATACATCCAACATGCCCGTGGCCGCCAGGGACGCCTCGGTGTACACCGGTATCACCCTGGGCGAGTACTACCGGGACATGGGCTACAACGTGGCCCTTATGGCGGATTCCACCTCCCGGTGGGCTGAGGCCATGAGGGAAATCTCTGGAAGGCTTGAGGAGATGCCCGGTGAGGAGGGTTATCCCGCCTACCTGGCCTCGAGGCTTGCCACCTTCTACGAGAGGGCCGGCCGGGTCTACACCCTGGGGACCGACGAGGAGCGGATGGGCTCCCTGACCGTCGTGGGTGCGGTATCCCCGCCGGGCGGTGACTTCTCGGAGCCGGTTACCCAGAACACCCTCCGTATCACCAAGGTCTTCTGGGCCCTGGACGCGGCCCTGGCGGACCGCCGCCACTTCCCTGCCATCAACTGGCTGAGGTCCTATTCCCTCTACCTCGACAGCATCGAGGGATGGTGGAAGAGCGAAGTGGATGAAGGATGGAGGGAGATGCTCACAAAGGCCATGTCCCTGCTCCAGAAGGAGGCAGAGCTCCAGGAGATCGTCCAGCTCGTCGGGCCCGATGCCCTGCCTGAGAAGGAGAGGGTGGCCCTGGAAGGCGCCCGGGTGATTAGGGAAGACTTCCTTCAGCAGCACGCCTACCATGAGGTGGATACCTACTGCAGCGCCCAGAAGCAGGTGAAGATGCTGAAAGTCATGCTGGAATTCTATGATTTGTGCCTGGATGCCGTGGACAAGGGTGCTCCTGCCAAGGATATCGCAGACCTCAAGGTCAAGGACGATATTGCAAGGCTCAAGTACGTCCCGGAAGATGAGGTGGACGCTGCCATCGAAAAGATCAAGGCAGATACGGATGCACAGATAAAAGCCCTACTGGAGGCGGATTGAAATGGTGGACACCAAGATCAAGGAATATACGTCAGTAGCCGAGGTCGCAGGGCCCCTGATGGTTGTGGAAGGGGTCGAGGGTGTGGCCTACGGTGAGATCGTGGAGATCGTCATACCCTCCGGGGAGCACCGCAGGGGCCAGGTCCTGGAATCCTATTCCGACAGGGCCGTGGTCCAGGTCTTCGAGGGTACCAGGGGTATTGATGCCCAGAAGACCAAGGTGCGCTTCACGGGCCAGACGGTCCACATCGGCGTCTCGGAGGAAATGCTGGGCCGCATCTTTGACGGTACCGGCCGGCCCATCGACAAGGGGCCTGAGATCATCCCCGAGATGCACCTGGACATCAACGGAAACCCCATGAACCCCCATGCCCGGGAGTACCCCAGGGAGTTCATCCAGACCGGTATATCCACCATCGACGGCATGAACACCCTGGTGCGGGGCCAGAAGCTCCCCATCTTCTCTGGTGCGGGTCTGCCCCACAATGAACTGGCGGCCCAGATCGCCAGGCAGGCCAGGGTTCTGGGAGAAGAGGAGGAGTTCGCCGTTATCTTCGCGGCCATGGGTATCACCTATGAGGAGGCCTCCTTCTTCATGAAGGATTTCGAGCGCACTGGTGCGCTGGAGAAGGTGACGGCCTTCCTGAACCTGGCCGACGACCCTGCCATCGAGCGTATCATCACCCCCAGGATGGCCCTGACGGTGGCCGAGTACTTCGCCTACGAGAAAGACATGCAGGTCCTGGTTATCCTCACGGACCTCACCAACTACTGTGAGGCCCTTCGAGAGATCGCTGCGGCCAGGGGCGAGGTGCCGGGCAGAAGGGGTTACCCCGGTTACATGTACACCGACCTGGCCATGATGTACGAGCGGGCCGGCAGGGTGGCCGGTGCCAAGGGGACCATCACCCAGGTGCCGATTCTGACCATGCCCGACGACGATATCACCCACCCCATACCTGACCTCACGGGATACATCACCGAGGGCCAGTTCGTGCTTTCGAGGGAGCTGCACCGCAAGGGTATCTATCCCCCTGTGGACGTGCTGCCCAGCCTCTCCAGGCTCATGAAGGGCGGTATCGGCAAGGGTATGACCCGAGAGGACCACCAGCAGGTCTCTGACCAGATGTACACCTTCTACGCAGACGGCCGGGGTCTCAGGGACCTGGTGGCCGTGGTGGGTGAAGAGGCCCTGACCGACAGGGACAAGAGGCTTCTGGAGTTCGCCGACCGCTTCGAGCAGGAGTTCGTTACCCAGTCCAGGGACGAGGACCGGACCATCGAGCAGACCCTGGACCTTGGCTGGGAGCTCCTGAGCATTGTTGAAGAGAGGGAACTCAAGAGGATCAGCGAGGACTTCATCAAGAAGTACCACCCCGCCCACAAGGGCAAATCCGAGGAGTGACCTAAACACGAGTGAGACGAGGATGAAATCCGAAGTCGAAGGAGTGATTTAGATGGGAGAAATCATTGAGGGCATAAACCCCACCCGGATGGAGCTTCTAAAGCTCAAGGGCAAGACCAAGCTGGCTGTCAAGGGGCACAAGCTCTTGAAGGAGAAGAGGGATGCCCTCATCATGGAATTCTTCCGCATCCTGGAGGAGGCCAAGGGGGCCAGGCAAAAGGCCCAGGAAGATCTGGCCGCCGCCTTCAAGGCCCTCACCCTGGCCCAGGCAACCCAGGGCACCATTGCGGTCACCGGGGCTGCCATGGCCACAAGGTCTTCCGGAGAGCTGGAGGTCCAGTCCACCAACATCATGGGGATAAAGGTGCCGGTCATCGAGATGGAGGAGACCAAGAGGAGCCTCGTGGCCAGGGGCTACGGTCTCGTGGATACCTCGGCCAAGGTTGACGAGGCGGCGACCCTCTTCGAGGAGGCCCTCAAGAGCGTGGTAAAGCTTGCCGAGATTGAGAAGTCCATCACCCTCCTGGGAAAGGATATCGAGAGCACCAAGCGCAGGGTCAATGCCCTGGAGAACATCGTCATCCCCAACCTGGAGGCCACGGTCAAGTACATCACCATGCGCCTGGACGAGATGGAACGCGAGAACTTCTTCAAGCTCAAGCGCATCAAGGCCGTCATGGAAGCGAAGGCCTGAAGGGCCTCTTTTCCTTTTTTTCACCCCCCTTGTGAAATTCTTATAATAATATATTTAAATGGGATGATGCCCAGGGAATAGGAAAGCCTGACTAATAAGAGTCCCTCTTATTTTTTTGGCTTTTAATTGGAAGTGTAAAAAATGGAATTCGAAGATAGTACATTGGAATGTGAAGATTGTGGTGAAGAATTTACCTTTAGCGGGGACGAACAGTTATTCTACTATGAACGGGGTTTTCAAACACCAAAGAGATGCAAATCCTGCAGGCAGAGGAGGAAAATGGCCAGAACTGGTCCCTCTCGCGGGGAGAGAAAGCTCTACACTGTCATGTGTTCAGAATGCGGCGGCGAGGCCCAGGTGCCCTTCAAGCCCTCCGGGGATAGGCCCGTCTATTGCCGTGATTGTTATCAGAAGCGTCGATGATGGGAAGACGTAGAAAATTTACCGTGAAAAAGAGGCCTTATAGAAAGGCGGCCAAGACCAACCAAAACGGGCCCAGGAAGCGCAAGCTCAACATGAGAAAGTTGAGCAGCTTTGAATATTACCTGAAACTGGCCCTGGAGGATGTGGAGGCCGGGGGGACCATCTTTGGCAATATATATTCCAAGTCCACGAATCTGGGTATTGATGAGGCGAGAAAATACGTTGACATCCTGGTGGAAGACGGGAATATTGACGAAGATAAGGCCAGGGAAGTCATTGATCTGTTGAATAAGTTCAGCAAATTCCGCTGAAGTGAACCAGGGTCCTATCCCCCCTCGGTGCGGGGGCACGGAAGGGTCTCGTCATACCGGGCCTTGCAGCTTGCCGCATCGCACTTGAAGCAGCCCTTGTCGTGGATTTTCCCTCTGAGGTTGGGGCCAATGGCCCCAGTATTTTTTTTAATCTTGTCACTGCCCATCCTGTGCACCACCTTGGTCCCCCTACTTGGATGTATGGGTACATAAATTTATAGAAGCAACGGGATTCGCTACCCGCGCCGAAGGGCTCCGCCCTAACGGCTTACCCCAGGCGGTCCTTTGGACCGCCATACACCTTGAACCTCCGGAGCATTCGTCCGCAGGGCGAATGCGGGTTTTTGGTGAAGCTTTTTCCACAAAAAGATTCAAAGCGGTCGCGACGGGATTCGAACCCGCGATCCCCGGCTTAGAAGGCCGGTGCCTTATCCTGGCTAGGCTACGCGACCAGGAACTGCTAAACCGTTTAATGGTGACCTGTTAAATCTTTTTCCCACACTCCGGGAGGGTCTCGACGTCCTTGGCCATGAGGCGCGGTACATCGATGACCTTCTCCACCCTTTCGATGATGACCCGGTCGCTGGTGCAGGCGGGCCTTCTGCTTCTGATGATATCGGAGTCCACGGTAGCGGAGGTCTCCGCATCCCCCTCAAGGCCCACCCTCTCCAGGGCCTCCCTGGCCATCCTGGCCACCTCCCCGCTGAAACTCACCGGGGCGTCGAAGAGGAAGAGGGCTTCCCTTGCCCCCAGATGCAACAGGGTCCCCGCTATCCCCTCCAGGGCAGGGCGGGTCTGAGCTGAGATTTTGTATTTATTATAGGTGGCCTGGGTGTCCCGGAGGAGGCCGTCGTCGCAGAGGTAGAGGGTACCCCCTGAAAGGGCAGTCTCCGCACTGATGAGGACATTGAAGCCGTCGACTATGACCTTCTGGTCTTTGATTTCCTCTGGCTCCATGAGCCTCTTCCTGTGGTCCTCGGCCTCCTTCCTGGAGAAGACGGTGCGCAGGAGCAGGTTGCGGGCCTCGGCGTCCAGGGTGTACCGCCCGGCCACGAACTCCAGGGCCGAGTCCCTCTTGTAGCCCCTGTCCAGGAGGTAGCGCAGGTCACAGATGGGGTCGGTGAGGGCGCTTAAGATCATACCTTCACCTCCTGTGGGATATGTTTCATGGCTTGGGGGCCATTGCTAGGGAGAGCAAGTCAAAAAAGCCTATCATGCTCAGTAAATATCCGAAATATGCGATGTATCCCAGGATGGGAAGGATGGCCCACCAGTATTCGTAGACGAAGAGCCCAATTCTTGTGAATACATCCTCGTCGGTGGTGGCGGGCAGGGCGGTTTCGTCAACATCCGGTGCCTTCTGGTTTATGTCCCGCTGCACCAGGTACACGCTAACGGGGGCGAGGATGAGGAAGAGGATGAAGTATTTCCACTGGGAGCCGGTGCCCGTGTACTCCGATGCCATCTTTGATATCATGTAGAGGACATAGAGCATGCCGATGCCCGTGATTATCCCGATGAACATCCACAGGTCTGACCTGTAGTTCTCTTCCTTTGCCTCGGCCAGCTCCTTGCCGGTCTTGAAAAGCCAGTAGTAATAATAAAGGCCAAAGGTCAGGAAGAACATGAGGACCGCAAATCCCGCCCCTCGCTTTTTTATATATCCCATCCTTTAAATTTATGGGATTTGTGCATTTATTAAACTTACCCCTTACAAAACCTTTATAACTCTCCTTGCGAATTTCTCAAACCATGAAGCGGGACTGGCAGGCCATAGAGAAAAAGTGGCAGAAGAAGTGGGCTGAAGCCAAGATATTCAAGGTCACCGAGGACCCTTCAAAGGAGAAGTACTACGTCCTGGAGATGTTCCCCTACCCCTCGGGCTCGGGGCTGCACATGGGCCATGCCTTCAACTACACCATCGGGGACGTCTATTCCCGCTTCAAGCGGATGAAGGGTTTCAATGTCCTCTACCCCATGGGCTACGACTCCTTCGGCCTGCCGGCAGAGAACGCCGCCATCAAGGCAGGGATCCATCCCAAGAAGTTCACCGATGATGCCATATCCAACTTCATCACCCAGCAGAAGGCCATGGGCCTAAGCTACGACTGGGACAGGATGGTCTCCACCTGCACCCCTGAGTACTACAAGTGGAACCAGTACTTCTTCCTCAAGTTCATGGAGAAGGGCCTGGTCTACCGTAAGACCGCCACCGTCAACTGGTGCCCCCAGTGCGACACCGTCCTGGCCAACGAGCAGGTCCACGACGGCAAATGCTGGCGCCACACCTCAACCGAGGTGGACCAGAGGGACCTGGAGCAGTGGTTTATCAAAACAACGGCCTACGCGGGGGAGCTCCTGGACTGTATCGCAGACCTCAAGTGGCCCGAGCGCATCAGGGCCATGCAGGACAACTGGATAGGCAAGAGCCACGGGGTCACCCTCCGATTCGACGTGGTCGATGAGGAGGGGAACAAGATTGACGAAATCGAAACCTTCACCACCAGGGTGGACACCGTTTATGGTATTACCTATCTTGTCCTGGCCGCGGAGCATCCCAAGGTCCTGGAGTACGTCCGTGGGACGGAGCGGGAGAAGGAGGTCATGGACTTTGTCAAAAAGGTCCGAAAGCAGAGTCTTATAGAGAGGACCGCCGAGGGCAAGGAGAAGCACGGGCGGTTCCTAGGCAAGTATTTCATCAATCCCTTCACCGGGGAGAAGTGCCCCCTGTGGGTGGCCGACTATGCCCTCTATGATTATGGTACCGGGGCCGTGATGGCGGTGCCCACCCATGACCAGAGGGACTTCGAGTTCGCCAAAAAATACGGCCTGCCCATGCGGGTGGTCATCAGCCCCCCGGATTACGAGCTGAGGCCCGAGAAGATGGTGAGGGCCTTCACCTCCGACGGGGAGATGGTAAATTCTGGAGAATTCAACGGCCTGCCCAACCGGGACGCCATGGAGCTGATAGCTGACCTGGCCGAGGAGAAGGGCTGGGGCCGCCGGACCGTCAACTACAAGCTCAAGGACTGGCTCATATCCAGGCAGAGGTACTGGGGCACCCCGATTCCCATTATCCACTGCCAGGACTGCGGGGCGGTGCCCGTTCCCTACGAGGACCTGCCGGTGCTTCTGCCCGAGGACGTGGAGTTCGGCAAGGGCAACCCCCTGGAGACCTCCGAGGAGTTTGTCAACACCACCTGCCCGAAATGCGGCAAGGCGGCCAGGCGGGAGACCGATACCATGGACACCTTCTTCGACAGCTCCTGGTACTTCCTGCGCTACTGCGACAGCAAAAACGACAGGGAGCCCTTCGACAAGGCCAGGGTGGACTACTGGATGAACGTGGACCAGTACATCGGGGGGGCCGAGCACGCCTGCATGCACCTCATCTATGCCAGGTTCTTTACCAAGGCGTTGCGGGACATGGGGATGGTGGATGTGGACGAGCCCTTCGAGCGCCTCTTCAACCAGGGGATGATTCACGGGGAGGACGGCCATGTCATGTCCAAGTCCAGGGGCAACGTGGTCAACCCCACCGAGATGATAGAAAGGTATTCGGCGGACGCCCTCCGGTTCTTCCTGGTTTCCATCGCCTCCCCCAACAAGGACTTCTCCTGGAGTGACAGGGGCATCGAGAGCACCTCCAGGTTCGTTAACAAAATCTTCGACCACCTCAGCAGCATCAAGATAGGTCAGTCGAGCCCGAAGATGGTCTCAAAGCTCCACAAGACCATCCGGGACTTCACCGAGGACATCGAGAACTTCCGCTACAACTACGGCCTCATAAAGCTCAGGGGGCTCTTCCAGTCCTTTGGGGAAGAGGAAAGCCGGGAGACCGTGGAGGCCTTCCTGAAGATGCTCCACCCCTTCTGCCCCCACATGACCGAGGAGCTCTGGGAGCGCATGGGCAACGAGGGCTTCATCTCCCTGGCGCCATGGCCCACCTACGACGAGGCCAAGATCGACGAGAAGATGGAGAAGGCCGAGGAGCTCCAGGAGCAGACCGTCAAGGACATACGGAGCATCATCAACCTGGTGGGCAAAAAACCCGAAAAGATCACCATCTTCGTGGCGCCGGACTGGAAGTACCGGGTCTACGAAACGGCCCTGGCCAACAAGGAGAACCCGAAGCAAATCATCTCGGCCGTCATGCAGGACCCTGAGGTACGAAAACATGGCAAAGAGGGAGCCAAGTTTGC
>CAZHQS010000012.1:0-26942 GCA_964534545.1 Candidatus Hydrothermarchaeota archaeon | reverse complement strand
CGATGTCATAGGCCATCTTCCCTTTATCCGTCAGTACGTAGGTCCCGTCTTCGGTGGTCTTGCATAGACCCCTTAAGCCCCTGAGATAGAAGTTCAGCTTACCGGTCTCCAACTTCAAGATATTGAGCATATCGGTATAGGCGAGTTCGATATTTTCATGGAGCAGCTCGATTATCCTGACCCTGATGGGGTGAGAGAGTATCTTGAAGAATGCACGTTCATCTCCTTCGGTTTCCCTCTCCTCTCCTCCTGCCATGAATATCATCATAATAATGTCCTTAATGAATAATAAAGCTATTCCTCAGGGTGGGAGAAAAAAAATTCTCGCGGAATGATAAGATTTTTTCCCAAAAAAGTATATAATCCCTGAACACGCAATAATAGCTAAGATTTAAAATAAAAAAGGGAGAAAGGAGGTGTGCATTTGCATAGGGAATATAGGGGGAAAATATGTATATTTGCCCTAATAGTTTTGACAACACTTTTTGCCGGCTGTGCAGCAAAGGGGCCGGCAGGGGCACCGGGCACCATCCTGGGGGCTACTTTTGTGGGCTCCGAGGCGTGCGCAGAGTGCCACGACAGGATATACAACGGCTGGAGGGAGACCCTCCATGCCAAGATGACCCAGGATGTAAAGGAGAATCCCCTGGCCATCCTCGGGGACTTCGAGACCCCGAGTGAGGTCAGGACCTTTTCAAAGGACGACGTCCTCATCACCATAGGCAACCAGTGGAAGCAGCGCTACATGACCAAGATTGGTGATGATTATTACGTCCTCCCCGCCCAGTACAATCTGGAGGACGGGAAGTGGGCGGCCTACCACGCTGATGATTGGCAGGAGCTCCCCTGGTTCAAAAACTGCGGCGGCTGCCATGCCACAGGGGTTGACCCGGTGCAGAAGACGGTGGCGGAGTGGAGTATCGGCTGTGAGGCCTGCCACGGCCCGGGCAGCAACCACGTGGAGGCTGCTGAAAACGCCGGAGATGTCTTCGGGACCGTCGTGAATCCGGCGACCCTCACCACGGATGCCGCGACCCAGATATGCGGGTCCTGCCACACCAGGGGCAAGGACAAGACAGGGGAGTACGGCTGGCCGGTGGATTACAGGGCCACGCCCAGCGCCAATATCAGGCTCTTCTACAACCCGGTGACCCCTGAAAAGGACACCCCGTCGGCCTTCTGGCCGTCCGGCGAATCCAAGAAGCACCACCAGCAGTTCCTGGACTGGCAGGAGAGCGAGCATGCCAGGGTGGGGGTGACATGTTTCACCTGCCACACCGTCCACAGCACCGGGAGCAGGTTCCAGACAAAGCTCCCAGGGGACCAGCTCTGCAAGAGCTGCCACACAACCGTGGAACCCAAGGGTGTCCACCGCATCCATACCTACGGGAGCTGTATAGGCTGCCACATGCCCAGGACCGTCAAGAGCGCCTATGCCGGGGACGAGCGCAGCCATACCTTCCGGTTTTTGGACCCGGCCTTGAGCCTTGCGGCCGGAGGGGTGGACAACCAGCCCAATTCCTGCAGCGGCTGCCACCATCACGAAGACACACCTTTGCAGGACCTTATGGGGGCCCTTGCGGCCGTCAAACTTGAGGATACCCCTAAATTGGAGGCAGGTGATCTAGGATGATAAAGAGATGGATATTTCTGACTCTGGCCATCCTCCTCGCAGGAGGGATGGCCTTCTATGTAGGGGCATCAGAGGCCCCCCAGATGGAGGCGTCTCCCGCTCAACAGGCACCTGAGAACTATCAGGCCGAAAAGGAGGCTGCCCTCACGGCCTCCTATTATGTGGGCTCGAAGATATGCTCGGGCTGCCACAAGGACCACTACGACGGCTGGAGGAGCACCATCCACCCCTACAAGATCCAGGAGGCCAACGACTTCACGGTGGTAGGCGATTTCATAGAGAACAACGAGCTCACCGCCGGGGGATACACCACCAGGATGTCCACCTCTGACGGGAAGTACTACGTCACGACCCTGGGTCCAGATAACGAGGAGGGGACTTATGAGGTGAAGTACACCATCGGCGGCATATGGAAGCAGAGGTACATCACGGAGTTTCCAAACGGTGCGTTGAAGGTCCTCCCTGTCCAGTGGAACGTGGTGACCAAGGAGTGGGTGGACTACCACGGTCTGAAGAGTCACCAGCCCGGGGACGGGGACTATTGGAGCGACAACGGCAGGATATGGCAGATAAAGTGTGGGAGCTGCCATGTGACAGGGCTTCAGATCAACTACGATGAGGCCAACGACACCTTTGCCTCCACCTGGGTGGACGGCGGTGCCGGTTGTGAGGCATGCCACGGCCCAGGGAGCGAACATGTCTTTGCCCCCATGTCCGAGAAGGCAGATACCATAATCAATCCGGACAAGCTCCCAAGCGACCGCAAGGCGGCCATGATATGCGGCCAGTGCCACAGCAGGGGCAGCTCCAAGGCAGCGGCTCCGCCTGTACCAGAGGGTCCAGGAAACTACGGATACCCTGGAGGTGCTGCGGGGTACATGCCGGGGCTGGAGATAGACCACTTCTACAACCAGAAACCAGGGCTGTGGCCTGATGGAAGTTCAAAAAAGCACCACCAGCAGTACAACGACTACCTGAAGAGCAAGCACTTCGAGGAGGGGGTGGCCTGCTGGGACTGCCACACCACCCACACCACGGGTGAGGGCACCAAGTACACCCTGAAGAAGGCCGGGGATGAGCTCTGCATGGACTGCCACAGGGAGATCTCTGCAAAGGGATCCCATGCCATCCACACCTTCGGCCTCTGCGTCGGGTGCCACATGCCCAAGACGGCAAAGACCGCGGTGGCGACCATAGATGACGTGGCCTATGACATCCACAGCCATACCTTTGCAGTAGTAAGTCCCGAGGAGAGCATAGCCCAGGGCGGTGTCAGCAACCAGCCCAACTCCTGCAACGCCTGCCACTACCACAAGGATGCCTCGCCGGAGGAGATGCTCCAGGCCTTAAACGACGCCAAGGCAAACAGGTAGGAGGCCGCAGATGAGGACCCAACTGCTTGTGGCAGGTGTCCTCGCAGTCGTTATCATATCGGCTGCGGGGGTAACCTACACGAGCAGCTCCGCCTTCTGTGGCACTTCGTGCCACTGGATGTCCACGCGGTACGTGACCTGGAAGCATTCTACCCACGGGGAGGTGGGGTGCCTGGAGTGCCATGCTGAACCGGGCTTTGTCGGCGAGATGGAGGCCCACATAAACGGGGTGCGCTATCTCGGCCCGGTCTTTACAGGAAGGCTGACAAAACCCATTATAAGAGCAGAAGTCCGGGATTCATCGTGCAAACAGTGCCACAGGGATGTCCTGGACCCCCTGTGGAAGGATGCCCGGATATCGGCGGCCGCATATTCCCCCCTCCAGCTCCACGGCGCCCACCTGGCAGAGGATGCAGCATGCACCGACTGCCATGCCAACCTGGTCCATGCCACCTTCAGGCTGAGGGAGGCCCTCCCGGAAAGGGAGGTCTGTGACCGGTGTCACGCGGATGAGGGGGTCTTCCTTCCCCTCTAATCCCCGCACACCGGGCAGTCCGGGTTCCTTTTGGTCACCAGGACATCGTAGAAGTGGTCCTTGAGGTTCACCGCCAGGAGCCTCCCTGCCAGGGTCTCCCCGATGCCGGTCAAGAGCTTTATGGTCTCCGTGGCCTCCACCATGGCGAGTAACCCTGCCGTGAACCCGATGATGGGGAAGACAGGTTTTTTCGGCGGCGGTTTGGGAATGATGCATCTCAGACAGGGCGATCTTCCTGGGACGATGGTGGTGGCCTGGCCCCTGAAGTCCTCCACGGCGGCGTGGACTAGGGGGATGCCCAGCTCGACGCATGCCTCGTTGAGGATGTAACGGGTCTCGAAATTATCCAGGCAGTCCACCACCACATGACTGCCCTTGAGGGCGCCCCGGGCGTTTTTTTCATCGATGGGTTCCTTTCTTACCTCTATTACAATATCCGAGTTCAGCCGCACCAGCTTCTCCAGGGCGGAATCAGCCTTAAGGGACCCTACGTCGGCCTCCCAGTGGAGGACCTGGCGGTTCAGGTCCGGCAAATCAACCTCCTTGTAGTCGAAGAGGGTCAGGTGCCCCACCCCGGCGGCCGCCAGATATATGGCCAGGGGCGAACCCAGGCCCCCCAGCCCCACCACGGTGACCCTGGCCCTGGCCAGCTTCTCCTGGCCCTCCTCCCCGAAGCCCTCGATGAGCATCTGCCGGGCGTAGCGAGAAAAATCCGACATCTCATCCCCCGGAAACTGGCGGAAAGACGGCAATCTCGTCGCCATCTTTTACAGGTGCGTCAGGCTCCACTACCTCCTGGTTCAGGGCAAAGATGGCGTTCCCTTCTTCCATAATCCTCTCAAGGCCGGGAAGCTCCCCCTTGAGCCTTTCCAAGAGGGCCTTGAGGGTCTTTTCCTCCCCGGGTTCCACATCCACCTCGGCCCTCCCCACATGGTCACGGAACATGGCGAAGAACCTGATTTTGATCATTTTCTTTTCATGTATCCCGGCAGGTCCTTCCCGCCCTGGTTGGGGCAGTGTTTGTACTCGCAGGTTGGGCAGGGTCCCCTCATGGATGGCAGGGGAGGTTCACCCTTAATCTCCTCCACCAGGTTGATGGCGGCCTTGACGTTTTCCGGGGTCCCTTCCAGGAGGAACATGCTGGGGTTGCCTGACGACCCGAAATCCCCGGAACCCACCAGTTCAGCCTCCACCCCGAAGAGGAGGTCGAAGGCCTCGATCTCTGTGATGACCTCACCGGAGACCGGCATAACTCCCACGGGGATCCCTGTTGAATAATCCATGGTGTAAATGCCCGCCCTGTTGGATATATCGTTTATGGAGCCGGGGATGAGCTTGTCCAGGGTCACCGGGATGATGAGCCGTATTCCCCTGGCCTTTATGACCCCCAGGACCTTGGCGACAGTGCCTCCTGTCTCGCTGGCAAGCATCACGCCGCAGATACCGTCCATGTCAATGGCGTTGGCCCCCTTGATGAATACGTCCCCGGGCCCCATCCTGGTCACCACCCCGGCCGTGGTCTCGTCAATGCGCCTCCCCTGTTCCAGTACTATCTCCTTTATCCGTTCTTTCTCGGGGATGACACAGGCCCCGAGTTCGTCCAGGAAGCCCGCGGCATACCGCTCCTTTTCGATTCCCTCCCCCAGGATCTCCTCGCCCACGTAGGCATTGGTGGACCCAAGGCCGATGGCAATAATTCCTTTTTCAAGGGCCCCCCTCACCGCCGGGTGAAGGGAAACCGCCTTTGCCACAAGCCTCTTTGACTCAGGGGTTGTGAGGACAACCTGGGCCTTCATTTATCCTTAATCCACCCTTTCTTTGATGTAGTCGATGTCCATGCCGTTCTCCTCAGCCAGCTTTTTGACGATCTCAACACCCCGGTCCCTCTCGGCCTTGGAGCCCACCAGGAAGAAGCGCATGAAAGAAGGCATCCGTTCCTCCACCCCGGCCTTCAATGCGGCGAAGGAGACTTCAACGTGCATTACTTCCACATCCACGTCCTTCAGCTTTTCTGAAAGCTTGAAGATTATCTCCCTTTCAAGGATGTGTCCCACCATTCTGATCTCGGTCTTTTCCTCAAGCAAAAAACCACCTCAAAGGTTTATATTATCCCACCGGTTAAAAGATTTTCTCAGAATGAGACCCGTATATGGCCACCGGGCCCTCCTTCTGGGGGACCATCTTGTCATTGCAGACCTCCACATAGGTATCGAGGAGGAGTTCCGCCAGGGCGGGATCAGGGTCCCGAAACAGCTCCCCGGGATGGCGGAGCGCATCCATGGCCTCCTTGATCGGACAGGGGCCAGGAGGCTGGTCATCCTGGGGGACCTGAAGCACAATATCCCGGGTATATCCCGGGCGGAGTATCGGGACATCCCGCCCTTTGTAGGGGGCCTCCAGGAGAGAGTGAAGGTGGTCCTGGTTAAGGGGAACCATGACGGGGACATCGAGGGGGTCCTCCCGGAGGTGGAGGTGGTGGCCTCCCTGGAGGTGGGGGATTACCTGCTGACCCACGGCCACAGGAGGATTGAAAACCTCGACTATAAGGGGATCATCCTGGCCCACAACCATCCCTGCATCTCCTTCCGGGACCAGATGGGTGGGGTCTCCAAGGAGAGTGCCTGGATCCGGGGGCGGCTTAAGGAGTCCGTTCTTGAGGACCTGGGCCTGGAGAGGGGACCCGAGATCGTGATCATGCCGGCCTTCAACGAGATCCTGTCCGAGACCCCGGTGAACACCCCAAAGGGGCTCCTTGGCCCCCTCTTCAGAAAGGGGCTGGTGGACCTGGAGGGGGCTGAGGCCGTGCTCCTGGACGGGACCCACCTGGGGAGGATAAAGGATTTGCGGTAGGGATAGAGTGGGCTACCTTCGCCTCTTCCTGGATATCCCAGGGGCCAACAGGGGCGCCAGGAGGATGAAGCCTGGGCCGCAGATGCCTTTTTTCTCGGGAACCGGGGGGGTTGGTTCGGGGGTCTCCTTCCTTGGGGACGGTATTGTGGTTGGCGGGGGGGTGTCCCGGGGAGGGGATGGACTTGCCTGAGGGGCTTCCTCGGCAGGCGCAGCCTCCTCAACCACTTCCTCATAACCTGACCCTGCCTCACCGGTTATCACGAAGTAGGAGAACCCCGGGGTGGTGGCCGTGAAGTAGGCATAATCGGAATCGCGGCCGGTCATCCCAGTGGGGAGGACCTCGTATCTGCTGGTCATGTAGCGGTGGAGGGTGACGGTCCCGGGGTCCACGTCCCTGTCCTTCAGCCAGGGGATGGCCACCTTGAAGGAGACCCTGGCTTCCTGGAGCCATGTCATCAGGCCGGAGGAGGGGGTGATCTTCAGGTAGGCGTATGCCTCCCCTGGGGGGTCAGGCATGGAGGGGTAGGGTTTCTCCTGGAAGTGGTCCGCCTTGATGTGGGAGTTGTAGACCGTGACCTTTGTGAGGATCTCAAGGCCGGTGAGGTAGGGGTTCTCATCCTCTGTGAAGCTCAGGGACAGGGCTTGGTCCGCCACAATCCTCTCGACCCATTTCCTGACCTCGGTCCCCCGCCAGGCACCGCCACCGCCTCCCCCGGCAGTGACGGTTACAGGACAGCCCTTGTTGGAGGCCGCTCCCGGCGTTTCGGGGCAGTTGTCGTCGCCGTCATATACGCCGTCCCCGTCGGTGTCCGTCTCCCCGGCCATGCCGTAGTAGCTGAGGCTTGAGAGGTTGGCCCAGAGGTAGCGGCCCGTGGTGTTGACACCGGTGTCATGGACGTAGGGACCGCCGCTGGCGCTAAGATTGAGGCCCCTTTCGAGCATGACCCAGTTGCCGCCGGTGCCGTTGTACCAGTAGAGGGCCAGGGTGTCCTCCACGTGGCCGGGGGCCAGGTCGGCGGCCGTGTAGCCCACCCGGAGCATCACCCAGGTGAGGTTTCCGAGGATGCCGGGGCTGGCCTCTATCCTGATAAACCTTCCAAGGGGCCTCTTACCGGCCAGGTCGCCGGTGGTCTCGTTGAGCTCAACAAGGGGTACGTCCCGGTAGGTGGTCAGGTTTATGGTACCAGAGACCTTCTGGAGGGTGACCACGTCCAGCTCCAGGGAGAGGTTGCCCAGGGGGCGCACATAACCTATATAGAGACCGCTGACATTGGCGGTGGTCAGGTCAAGGGTCTCCCGGGCGGTTATGATGTCCACGCCGAAGGTCACCGAGGCCGAGGCCGGGTTGCCGGCGCTGTCCTTGCCATAGAGGATGAGGGTGTGGGTCCCGTTGGTAAGGCCCCTGATGGTGGTGTTCCCCATTATGGTCACGTTCCCCTGACCGTCCAGGCTGTAGGCCGCCCAGGCCAGGGCTTCAGAGGCAGTGAAGGTCAGGTTCACGGCACTGGTGTTGTAGGTCGTGCTCAGGGGCGAGGTGATGTTGAGGACGGGCGGCGTCACATCCTGCCCCACCTCCCTTGCCAGGGGGAGGTAGTCCACATTACCGGAGGTCAGGTTGTAAACCTCGTCGCAGAAGCCGTCGGAGTCGTGGTCGTCGCACGTATCGGAGAAGCCAGTCCCGTCGGGGGCGCCCCAGAAGTTGCCGCCGATATAGGGACCGCCCAGGATGTTGGGGCCGGTGGAGTTGGTGGTGTTCCAGCTAATCTTAGATAATTGTGAAAATCGGATGTCTGAGAAAAATCGAATATCGTTGAAGTTAGTGAGATTATTATCGAAAAAATAATTAGCTGACAAATTATATCCTATATCGGGTTCACAAACATCATAAAAGACAATTCCATACTCATTTAAATAAATAGAATTTCTTGTGAATGTATTATTGCCTGAACACTCTGTTATTCCAATTCCATAATAGGAATTAAATATAGTATTATTTACAATGATATTATTTTCCGAATTTTGGACTCTAATTAAAGTGCCCGATAAATTATTTGAACCAACGGTATTATTATTTGAATAATAGATTTCAATTCCCACTTGATTATTCCCTAATATCGCATTATACTTAATTATATTGTTTTCCGAAGCAGAAAGAGATATACCATTAATATTATCCACTGCAGTAATGTATTCGATAATATTATTCCTTGATTGAGATAGTTCAATACCCCGATAATTATTGTCAACTGTGATATTAACGAAACTCGAGTTTGAAGTGTTATAAACAAATAGGCCATTAAAGTTTTTGGACAAAGTGAGGTCCTTGACAGTCACATTGAACCCATTGACTATACCTAACCATCCAGCATTTGATGATGAATTGATAATAAGATCAGAGACACTTTGTAAGTATATTATTGGCCGCCCACCAACGATGTTTGTGGTACTAATTGTGTTTGGCAGACCTGATTTTATATGGAAATTATATTTGTTTTCTGATAAATTGTTATTCTCCAGTACATTATTATAAGAACTAATGTAAACACCCGTTTCGTTGTTGTGAATGATGGTATTGTTGATAAAAATAGTATTTGGCCCCCATATCTGAACCCCAACTTTGTTGTTGAAGATAGTGTTATTGACGATCTCTGAATTTACACCATCTGTCAACATTCCATGGCCATTAAAGGAAAAGTAGTTTTCTTTGATTATATTGTTGAGTGAATACCACATTAGAATCCCATAGGCGCTATTTTTAGATATGGAGTTGTTTGAAATATTATTTCTGTGGGAATAATAGTTAACAAAAATTCCATTTTCACTATTATTGGAGAAATTGCTATTTTTAATCAGGTTATCTGAAGAATAGTCTAAATGAATGCCATTGTAATTATCAATACAAGTAATATCTTCTATCCTCGAGGAGTTGGATTTATTTAAGTAAACGCCCGCCTTCCATGAAGTCGCTCCAGTAATTTTCAGATTTGATAAATTCACCCAGTCCGCAGTTATTTCAAAAACATGGTCGCTGGAGTTGGCAGCCTGAACAATAGTAACATCCGCCCCTGCGCCGATGAGATTCAGCGACTTGTTTATCTTCACGTTCTCGTGGTAGGTCCCGGCCTCCACCGTGACGGTGCCCCCGGGGGAGGTGGCGTCAATGGCTTCCTGGATGGTGGTGAAGCCTGCGCCCGTGTTGTTATGGATCATGTACCTCACCGTGAAGAAGACCGTGGAGGAGTTCATGTTCCCGGAGGTGTCGTTGGCGTAGAGGGTCAGGCTGTGGGGCCCCACCGCAAGCCCCGGGAGGCTTATGTTGCCCGTCAGGGTGAGGTTGGCGCCCCCGTCCAGGGAGTAGGCCGTCCAGTCCACCCCGAAGGGGTCATGGACCCAGTAGGTCAGGTCCAAGGTCGTGGGGGGATAGGTGGCATTTTTCGGGGATACGATCTCGATGGTCGGCGGGACCCCGGAGAGGGTGAAGGAGACCTTCTTGGAGGAGGCGTTGATGACCTCGCCGTAGGAAGAGGAGTTGAGGGAGGCGCCCACCGTAAAATTGCCGTCAGAGGAGGCCGTCAGGGAGAAATTGATGATAATGGACGTTGACTCGTTGAGGAGGTCCAGATGGGCGGGGTTCTGGCCGGTGACCTCAAGCCCCGGGGGGAGGTCCAGGAGGACGGAGAGATTGTGGGCCGGCAGGCCGCCGGTGTTGCTCAGGTTCACCGATAGGTTGAAGGCCCGGGCGCCCGTGGGCCCGGGATCCAGGATCGAGGCGCCCAGGGCCGGGGGCCGGACCCTCTCAAACCCCTCCTCGGTGGCCAGGGCGAAGGTCTCGTTCTGGATACCTTCGTCCCAGGGACAGTTATCGCACTTGTAGACCTTCACCACCACGGTATCGTTGACGGGGGAGACCACCTGCTCCACGTTGCTCTGCCAGGTGGTGGAGTTGTCAAGCTCCTCCCCCGTGGCGGCGCTGTAGAGGTGGAGGTCCATGTCCGAGAGGTTGTGGTAGAGGGTGGGGTAGTTCGCCCCCGCATAGGTGGCGTGCTTGTTCCAGACCAGGGTGGACCTGTCCCCAGCATAGTTGTACCCACGGTAGTAGATGGCCGAGCGGGGGGTGCTGTTGAGGGTGCCCTTCCTCACATGGGCCAGGTGGTAGAAGGTGTGGTTCAGGTCCAGGTACCCCCAGCCGTAATCATCACCACTCCAGCCAGGGTGGGTCTCCGCCGTGTTTATCAGCAGGGCCTTGATCTCCAGGGGATCGGTTACCCCGGCGCCCATCAGGAGGGCGGCGGCTCCCGAGACGTGGGGGGTGGCCATGGAGGTGCCGCTGAAGGTGACAAAATCTGGGTTTGCCCCCTCCCAGTCGTGGGCTGCCGATGTTATGGAGGTGCCAGGGGCCATGATATCCGGCTTGGTGCGCCCGTAGTAGGTGGGAAACACAGGCCCCCTGGAGCTGTAACTGGCCACCGTGTCATCGGACCGGTTGGAGGTGGACTGGTCCGCCATGGCCCCCACGGTCATGACATTAAAGGAGATGCCGGGGCTGTTTATGGTATGGGAGGAGGGGCCATCGTTGCCGGCGGCGATGGCCACAAAGATGCCCAGGTCCTCCACCAGGGCGTCGAAGTACCGGTCCAGGCTGGTATAGTACCACTCCCGGCTGCCGAAGCTGCCGCTTATCACGTCCACGCCCCCGGAGGCATTGCCCACGGCCCAGTCGATCCCTGCCATGATATCGGAATCTGCGGCATACCAGTCATCGGGGAGGCAGGTGTCCGAGGAGAAGACCTTGACGTTTATCAGGGAGGCCCCGTAAGCAACTCCCTGATAGGTGGTGTCGTTGCCCGCCACGATGCCGGCCACATGGGTCCCGTGGCCGTCGGTGTCGTCGGTGGTGTTGCCGTCGCAGTCCGTGGTGACCACGTCTATCCCTTCCACATAGGCCCCGGCCAAGGCGGGATGGGTAGAGTCCATGCCCGTGTCCACCACGGCCACGGAGAAGGGGGAGCCGTTGATGCTGGCGTTCCAGAAGACGCTTGCCCTGACGGAGGGGACGCTGACGTCCAGGAGGGGCCGGTAGGTGATGGAGGGTTCCACGGCGGCCACCTGGGGAAGGGCCCTGATCCCCTGGATTTTATCGGAGGGGACCTCGGCGAAGAGGGCATTGAAGAAGGCGCTCCGGCCCGTGACCTTCCCACCGGCCTCCACGACCCTTTCTGTGACCTGCCTCTGGGATGGGGCCACCAGGGTGGAGACCTCATCCTGGATCTCCTTTATCTTCCGGGCCCTGAGGAGCCTCGTCCTCTGGTTCTCTTCCTGGAGCCAGGCCTTCTCCATGGGAGTGAGATGGTCGGGGACATGGGTCCTCCTCTCAAGGTCCCTGGTAGTCGCCCGCCCCCTTGACACCCGGGACCTCCCCCTTTCCATGAGGAGCCTCGTCCTCTCCCGGAGGGCATCCAGCTCTTTGAACTCCGCCGCCTTCTCCCCGGCCACCCTTCCCAGGGGCTGGTACCTCAGGATGATCACCACCTTGGTTGAGTTGCCCGGCTCCTGGCCATGGAGGACGGGGGGGTTCTCCGTTGGCTTAGGAGAAGGGCCGGACATGCTGGATGCCAGGGGGAGAATGAGCAACACCATGCAAAGGGCAAGAAAGCAGGGAAGGCCTCTCATTTGCAACCTCACAGCGTCCCGAAGAAGAAGGCCACCAGGGCAGCGGCCATGCCGGCCTTCAGGGTCTTCTGGGTCATGCGGACCTTTTCCTGGGTCAGCTTCTTTACCTTGAGGAAGGGGTAGAAGATGATGGCGTCGGTGAGGAGGATGAGGAGGAGGTAGGCCCCCCTGTTCTTCAGGAACCCCAGGATTCCCGGCAGAGGGCTTATCATCACGGCTGTGACGGCCAGGGTCCCGGCCACGAAGAAGGCCTGGTATTCCCCGATCTTCATGGGAAAGGTCTCCACGAAACCCCTGTCCCCCTCCAGGTCCTCGATGTCCTTTATGATCTCCCTGGAGGTGTTGAGCAGGAAGGCGCACACCAGGAAGACTGCCAGGGCGGCCAGGTTGCCCCTTGCCACCATCCCCCCGAAGAGGAAGGGGGAGGCCACGAGATAGCTCACCACGAGGTTCTTTGTTATGCCGCCCCCCATTTTGATCCTCCAGGCATAGGCGTAGAGGAGGAGGGAGTTGAAGAGGGCCAGGGCCAGGGGTGCCGGGCCGAGGGTGACCGAGAGGGCTATCCCGGCAGTGAAAAGCAGCCATGCATATAGGACGGCCGTCCTGGGACCCATCTTCCCGGAAGGCAGGGGGCGGTGGGGCCTGTTGACCCGGTCGATCTCTAGGTCGTAGTAGTCGTTGATGATGTTGCCCGCACCGCAGATGAGGAAGGCCACAAGACCAGCCAGGCCGGTGACCTCCAGGGGTATACCCCCTCCGGCGATCATGACCCCGAGGACCACGGCCGCCCCGGAGATGAGACAGTTGTGGGGCCTCAGTATATGGAGATATGGGTTCATGCAGGAAATATTTAAAAGGGTATTAAAATAATAACCTATCGCTCAGCGGTTGAACCCGTGGAAGAGAAAAAGCACCACTGAAAAGAACTTCGGTGGCGGCTTTTGGGCGAGCGAAAAAGCCCCGTAGTGTAGCGGTCAATCATGCGGGACTCTGGATCCCGCGACGACGGTTCGAATCCGTCCGGGGCTACTTTCATACCATCCGGGGGGAGAAAGTAATTTAATACCATGGCCGTTATAATCCCTAGAAAATGCACCACTAAGCGTAAGCCCGGTAGTGTAGTGGTCAATCATGCCGGCCTTTGGAGCCGGCGACAGCGGTTCGAATCCGCTCCGGGCTACTTCCCCCTTTGGTCCGGGCAAAGGGGTTCATCCCCAAAATTTATACCTGTCCCGCACATATCCTTAAAAGAAAGGTAGAAAACATGAAAGGAATCCCTACATCCTTTGCGGTAATTCTTGCCGTATTAGTTGCTGGCGTCCTGCCCGTGGCAGCCCAGGACCAATGCCCGAAGCACACCCATTACCTGGCAGAGGGGTACTCCTTTTCCGGGGGGAACCTGGTCTTCAACTACCTGGACATGGACATCGAGGCCCCCACGGTCCAACACATGGCTGTGAAGAGACCGGGGGAGAGGGTCACCGCCGTGGTGAGCTGGACCTGGGGGACATCCTGCCCGGACTGCACCGTGAACATCAACGCCTGGGGGAGCTGGTCGAAGACCGAGATAGCCAAACTTTACTCCGGAAAGAAGGGGAAAAACCCCTCCACCGTTGTGCTGCCGGTATCCTTCAAGGCCCCGGATTCCCCCGGGGAGTACGAATTCAGGATAATCTTTGCCTATGACAAGGACTTCGCCGGAGACTTCAATGCCTCCTCCCCCTGCTCGAAGGAGGAATGCGAGGAGAGGGGGGAATGCCATATCCTCATGGCCACGGGACTGTTGAACGTGACCCGGGAGTCCATCGGCGACCTCCCACCCCTGGTCAGGATCATAAGCCCCGTATCCAACAAGGTGTCGGGGGAAGTTGAGATCGATCACGGCTCAAAGGTCTCCATCAATGCCCGGGTGGACGACCCAGAGACCAACATAACCATCCTCCTAGACGGGGCCAAGATAGGCCAGGGGATACCCTTTACCTGGGACACCGAGAACTATTCCCTGGGCAGACATGAGATCGTCCTCCAGGCCAGGAACCAGAAGGGCCATGTGGGCACCGACGTGGTCCTGGTGCGCCTGGTGAACCTCTCCACGCCCCAGGGGAATCCTCCCCCCCTGGCCTGGAGCCTGGCCTTTGGTAAGGCCCTTACGGCCTTCGATATAACCCCTGGCGGCGAGGTCCTGGTGGCCCTGGGGGGTGAGCTCCTGGGGTTTGACAGGCAGGGGAGGAAGGAATGGGGCTACAGACCGCCGACCGGGGTGGAGAACCTGGACATCTCAGATGGGGGCGAGATGGTTGTGGCCTCCGGCGGGGGGACCCTGTATGCCCTTGACGGCAAGGGCAGGCCCCTCTGGAATACCACTGCCATCGGGAGCCATATCGACCAGGTTGCGGTTTCCGCCTCCGGCCTATCCGCTGCCCGCTCCAGCAACAACATCTATGCGCTGGACAGAAACGGCTCCATCCTGTGGACCACCACCATCACGGACATAGAGGCCATAGCCGTGTTGGATTCCGGCCTGGTGGCTACAAACTCGAAGGACAATGTATACCTCATTGATAATGGGAGTCTCCTCTGGACATATCCCGCCACAAATCTCAGTGGTGTCAGGGCTCTGGGGGATGGGATTATTGCCTATTCCGATGATGTGGTGTACTTTTTGAACCAGTCCGGGGGACTTGAGGACAGCTTTAAATCAGACCAGATCATCGACGTGGCGGTGGCCGGGGATTCCATCCTCCTCCTGGGGAGCAATTCCTTGGAATCCTACTCCCTGGAGGGGGACCTCCTATGGAAGTATCCCCTCCTGGATGGGGAAGGGCTGGCGGCCCAGCCGGGTCTTGTCATCTACTCAAAGGATAACGGCATCTACCTCCTGAGCGCCCTGCCGGTGGAGGAGACCGCACCTTCCACCGCCCTGCCCTCCTGGGCCAAGATGGCGGGGGCGGCGGTAGGGGTCCTCCTCCTGCTCCTCGCCCTCCTCCTGGTCAGAAGGAGAAGAAAGAAGCCGCGGGAGGAGGCGGTGGCCCCCCCTGAAGGGCTGGCAGGCCCAGGGGAAAAGACCGAAAAGCCCGGGGCCGTGGTCGAGGAGGGCCGGGTGATAGTTCGGGTCAAGAACGCCAAGAACAAGAAGGATATCGCCGATGCGAGGGTCACCTTGGGTGGGGAAACCAGGACCACCGACCAGCGGGGCGAGGTGATATTCACTGGGGTCCCGCCAGGGAGGTTCACCCTGGTATTGGAGGCCTCCTCCTATGGGAAAAAGGAGCTAGAGGGCACCCGGCGGTGGGAGGAGGAGTACATAGATGCTGAGCTGGTGCCCCATGTACCTGTGGCCGACTCCGATTTGCAGCCCATGATCCAGGGGATCACCGAGGCACTGGAGGGGTCCTTCGAAAAGGCCTCCCGGTATGACAGATGCATCCCCAGCTATCTTCGCGAGGTGGCCCTGGGCTTCGTCAATGTCCTCCGGGAGATGGCCTATTCCCCCGAGTATTTCAGTGGGGATTCCAGACCCCTCCTCAGGGAAGCCCTGGAGGTGGTGGAGGGTATCTGCACCGAGATAGGTCTGGTGATGACCGACTGGAAAAATATGAGGATCTACCAGGCCAGCATGGAACTGGGGGAGCCAGAATCCCCTTGCCGCCCGGGGGCGGTTCCCTGGCCCGATCTGGCCGACCTCTTCCGGGACCCCGAGGGATATAGGGCCGGAAACCTCTCCAGGGTGGAGAGGAGGCTGACGGATCTGGACTCCCTGATAAATTCCAAGATGAAGGAGCTCACGGTGCTGCCGGCGGCCAACCTGTGGAGCCTCGCCAGCCGGTTGGTGAGGGATGCCTCTTCAGGGGGTATGAAGGGCGCCTTTTCCCTCTTTGCAGCCGATGTCCTCTGCATCCATATCGAGGGGATGTTCGAGAGCGAGGAGATAGTAAAACGGCTAAGCTTCAGCCTCCTCTAGCTTGCCCTTTCTTACCGCCACATCCCCTATGAGCCCGTCCAGTTCGTCCTGGCGGAACCTCTGGAGCCCAAGGCTAATCCGAGCCACAAGCCCCACGAAGAGGACGGTCCAGAAGAGACCGTAGGCAACAAACAACAGGTAGATCTCCTCTTTTTTTTCTGCAAGCTCCCGGGCGTGGTCCTCCTTTGCAGCGGCCTCCCTGTCCTCTCCGGCCACCCTGTACTTCTCCCCGGCCCTGGCATATCCCTCAATTGCGTCGGAATAGAGGGCGGAGACCTCCTCGTAGTAGAAGGGATTCAGGACCAGGAGGACATCCTGGAAGGCAAACATCAGGGCATTGGCCTGGCGCACCTTTGAATCCGCCTCTATCTGGAGGGCGCTGGCCTCCTCCAGGCTCTGGGTGTACCTCCTCTCCAGGTCGAGGCGCTTCCTTTCATACTCCTCTGCGGAATCGGGGTGCCCCAGGAGGGAGTACAGCCTGCTGATCCTTTTGTAATAGAGGGCGGCGGATTTATAATTCGTTTCCTCATATTCCAGGGCCTTTTCCTCCAGCAGCTTAAGGGCATCCTCGGCTCCGGTTTTCCAGGTTTCCTGGGCAAGGGTCTCAATGCTGGAGGAATAGAGTTTGAGGTCGGCATCATAGATGTTCGTGTTGCCTATTTTTATCTTGTTTATCGAATCATAGGCGCTTATCAACAGGTCACCGGCCCGGGAGTGGTCCCCTGTCTCCATGGAGGTTGTGGCCTCCTCCAGGATGTTCAAAAAGGACCGGGTTCCCCCATAGATGGACATCACCATGGCAATCTTTTTTATCTCGGTCTTGTCCCTCCCTACCCTGAGAAGCTCCAGGGTCTCATGGATTAGGGTCTGGGTCTCGGGATATCCCTTGATGGGCTCCCTCCCCTCCAGGTAGGAGACAGCATCGTCGATTCCCGGAAAGTAGACCTGGACACGGGCCTCGAACTCGTCGCTACCTGCGTAGGGTGTGTCGATGAGGTAGATCCATTCCCTCTTACCAAGGCTTGCATCCTGGGGGAGATAGACCACGAAGGGGATCTCTTCCCTGCCACCGGGGGGGATATAATCCTTGCTAGTGTAGGTGACCCAGCCTTCTTCCCCACTCTCTAAGGTGATGGTGAGGTCTTCGATGGGGGTGAAGCCCCCTGTCTCCATGATGACGAGGGACCTCTGGGAATAGTCCTTGTCAGTCTCGAAGGTGATCTGGCCGAAGTCCAGGAAGTCAGACTCTAGTTTCATGACAGGTTGCGGGATTGTGTAGGTTGCATTATATGTGGTTATTTTGGCAGCCCCACCGGCGGCAAGGTGGGGGGTGACATGGTAATCCCCTGGGACAAGACCTCTCTCGGGTACTGTAACCGCTACCTCGATGCTCTTCAGGGAAGAGGCCGAGACGTTATCCACATCACCTGAATACTCCACCGTTATGGGACCCTGGGCACTTATGAAAAGGGATACGTCCTCTGCATCCCTGTAGCCCATGACCTCCAGGACCTTGAGGGTCCTGGTAAAGGATGACCCTGCCTCCAGGTTCCCCCAGTCGGTACTGTCCCAGGTGACCTCCAGGGTGGCGGGGGGATGGTTTATCTCCAGGGTGACGTTCTTGGTCACCGGGCTAACGCCGGTGCCGCCGAAATCGATGGAGACGGGGTACCGCCCCTCCTCGGTACTGGCGGGCACGGTGAGGACCAGTTTCGTTGTTGTGGAACTCCCGTTGCCGATGACGAAACTGGTATCTGTAACCGCCACCTCGACCCCCAGCAGGCCCGATACGTTGGCCGAGAAGTCCGTGATGGTGATGGAGTTGTCCGGGTCGTTGTTGTATATCCGGACCACCAGCTCCTTCTCGAAGGTGACCCCTGGTCCCTTGGGCTTGTCGAAATCGAAGACGAGTTCCGGGTTGGGGACCGTTACGGTGGTGGTGGCCCAGGCCTGGGGGACCAGGGAGAGGGCTAGAAGTATTAGGAGGACGTCAGTACTCTTCACCGCTCCTCACCTGCACGAGTTCATTCCCCAGGGAGTAATCGAGGGAATCGTTCTTCCATGTCTTCAGGACCGAGATTACATAGAAGGCCATGGCCGTGATGACCCCACCAATAACCGCGAAATAGATGACGATCTGATATACCAGGAACCTCTTTGTCTTCTGGAGGACCTCCAGGGCCGCCCTTGACCTCTCTGCCTTTTCCTTTTCATTGTGGTGCTGGTATATCTCCAGGGCCCCTTCCACCATGATCTGGGATTCCCTCAAGAGGGTATATGCAGTGACCCTTGAGAAAAACCCGCCCTTCAGCAGGGGCATCGCCCTGTCGTACTTGGCCTCGGCCTCGGAGAAAAGTCCGTCGGCCCTTTCCATGTCCCTGGAATAGACCTTCTCCAGGGACTCCATCTTTATCCTGTAGCTGGCGGCCTCCAGTTCCGAGCCCGCAAGGGAGAAGGCCAGGGCCGCCTGCCGGTAATAGGATATCATGGCGCGGGTTTCATCGGTTTTATCCCCCTCCCGGGCGTACTGGTTCCCGAGATTTGTGAGAAAGGCGGAGGTGGCCTGTCTGGCCGAGTTGGCCAGGTCCTCGGCCTCGACGCCGAAGGGGGCGGCCCTGGCGGCAAAGGTCTCGGTATCAAGCTTCAGCTCCCCTGCCAGCTCTACGGCCTTCTGGTTGTCCTCAGGGTCGGCCGAGCGGGAGAGCCGGTAGGCGGTATCGAATTTTTCTATAAAGGATTTGGACAAGACCCCCAGGCTGTAGAGGTCCTCGGGACAGGTCCCCCGCTCCCTGCTATAGAACAGGAGGAGGATATCCTGTTTGACATCGTTGAGCTGGGGGTACTCGTTGAAGGCCTCCGAGGTAACCTCCCTGAGCTCCAGGGTGATCTCGTTGCAGTCCTGGGCGTGGACGCCCTCCAGCAGGAGAAGAAAGATGGAAAAATAAAGGATTACCGCGGGAAAGGTCTTCATATACTCCCATAACGTCGCAATACCAATAAATATCTTTTTCAGATTCATAATCTCCCCAGTCCCCCTGCCAGGACTCCCATGGCGGTGCAGGTCTCCAGGGCGATCTCCCTCCCGGTGACCTCCAGGTGGTACCTTGACCTTTTCAGGATGCCCCCCGGGAGCCCCTGGCTGCCAAGGCCCACCAGGATGCAGAAGGAGCCCTCCCCTGGAAGGTCTTCAAACCCGATCTTCTTTTTGGGATCCGGTCTGGAGGTTGTGGCCACAACTTCACCCAGGTCTGCCAGGGCTGGCGACTCGGGGGTCTCCAGGACAAAGAGCCGCCCTTCCTCCATGAGCCTGCGTAGGTACCCCCTGCCCTCTCCCACCCGGCTCGCCCTTTCCACCCTGGAGACGGCATCAGCCCCATCCTCAAGGGGAAAGGCGAGGAGGCCGAGGTTCAACCCAAAGGCGTAACAGAGGGGTGCGGCCCTGGCAATGGCCCGGATATGGGCATCCCGGAGTTCCTTTCCCCTGTAGGTGTTTACAAGGCCCAGGGTTATCCTTTTCATGTTCTTTGTTCCCTTTACTACCGGCTGCGCTGGTTTGTCCTGCCGCTTCCTGGCCGGGGGGGCTTTAGCAGGGGAAGCCCTGATGCCTGCCCTGGCCATCCTCCGGTGGATCACCTCCCTGGCCTCCTGCCTGTGGGCCTGATCCGCTATATCCTCCAGGGCGCCCATCAACGCCCCGAAATCCCCTGACCCGGATTTAATCATCTCGGAGCTCACCTGGACCAGTACCTCTGCCCGCCTCCAGTCCAGCTCCACCTTCCTGGCGGCCCGAAGGGCCCTTGAAAAGACAGGTTCTCCTCCCGCCCCGGCCCCAGCCATCTGCCGGGCTATCCAGGCCAGGGCCAAGGCCCTGTAATAGGGGTCCCCTATCCCCCCGGCCTTATCGATGAGGAGGTTGAAATCAGAGTCCTCAGACTCGGCCTTCCGCTTTGCCTCCCTCTTCAGCCCCCTGGCATAGGAGGGCCAGTGGGGATGGCTCCATTTTTTACGGTGCCTCATATGATGGTTTTTTACAACCGAGATATTTAAATACCCTTCTTACCTATTTGGATGACATATGTTAATCAAAGCCCTCGCAAGTAAAACCCGCAGAGATATGCTCAAACATCTGGCCAGACAGGAGATGCACATTACCGGTCTGGCCAAAAAGGTGGGTATATCAGTACCGGTGGCAGCGAAGCATGTCAGGGTTCTGGAGGACGCCGGGCTTCTGGAGAGGACCAGGTTCGGGCGGACCCATGTCCTGAAGGCCAAACTCGACAGGCTTAAGTTGGATTCCCTCTACCAGGACCTGGATATCTTCTCAGAGACCCATGAGGTGGAGGTTCACAAAGGGGCCAACGTCCTGGACGTCCTCCGGATGGTCTCCGGGGTGGAGATCGAGCGCGTGGGTCGAAAGGAGTTCATCACCTCGGTGGACGGGGAGAAGGGATATTACATCTACGAGGTGGACGGCACCCTGCCGGAGAAGCCCATGGACGAGTTCAGAATCTCCAGAGAGACCACCATCAGGCTGAAGAAACTGGTGCCCGTAAGCAGAAAGGAGATGAATATCAGGCTGAAACCCTAAAATCCCAGGATGCCGGTACCCTCGATCTTTTTCGGCCTCTCCTTCACCAGGGAATAGAGGAGGTCGATGGCGCTGTCGGCATCGGAGTAGTAGCCCTTTATGACGGTGGCGATCTCGGCGCTGGTTAGCTCGTAGTTCCTCATGGTGTCAAGGATCACCTCCCTCCTGGACATCTCCTCGTCCAGCTCCTTTACCGAGAAGCCGGAGAGGGTGGAGAGCTCCTGGATGATCCTCCCGTTCATGATATTGGTGTTGAGCCTGTCGGTCTTGATGTCATAGGAAAAGAGGGTGTTCATGAGGATGTTGTCCCCCTCCCTGCCCGCCACCTCCGTCACCTCGAAGATCCTGCGGAAGAACTTTTGCCCCTTGGTGTAGCGCTTCTGGGCGATGATGAGGTCCAGGGCAGGAATCATCATCTCAGGGACGCTCATGGGATGGGACTGGATCCTTGTCAGGGCCTCCCGGCAGGAGTTGGCATGGATGGTGGCCATGCAGCCGTCGTGGCCGGTGTTCATGGCGGAGAAGAGGGTCAGGGCCTCCTTCCCCCTCACCTCGCCCACCAGTATCCTGTCGGGCCTCATCCTCAGGGCGTTCTTCAGGAGGTCGTCCATGGTGACCTCGTTTTCTGCCCCCGGGGAGGGAGGTTTTGTCTCCAGGGGTACCCAGTTCTCATGCTCCAGGGAGAGCTCCTGGGTGTCCTCGATGGAGACTATCCTCTGGCTCTCAGGTATGAATCCCGAGAGGGCGTTGAGGGTGGTGGTCTTGCCGCAGGCGGTCCCCCCTACTATCAGGATGTTGGCTGGCTTGACCCCGAGACCGTCCACGCAGAGCCAGAGAAAGGCCGTCAGGCCCAGGTCTATGGTCTCGAACTTCATCAGGTCCAGGATGTTCAGGGGCGTGCTCTTGAACCTCCGGATGGTGATGGACGACCCCTTGGGAGATACGCTCTGGAGGGTGGCGTTTACCCTGGAGCCGTCGGGGAGCCTGGCATCCAGGAGGGGGTTTTCCGGCCCCACGGCCCTGCCGGCATACTGGGCTATCTTCTCGATGATATCCCGGATCTCGTCCTCGGCAAGGACGACATCTGTTTTGATCATTCCCCTGTCCCTGTGGTATACGAAGACGGGGAGGTTCCTTCCCACTACCATGATCTCCTCCAGATCCTCGGAGAAGACGAAGGGCGTCAGCTTTCCCAGGCTTCCCCTTGTGTAGATATAACAGTCTATCGCCTCGTCGCTGAACCTCCCGCCCACCTTGCTCTTGATATCCGCTTTTATATCCTCGAAGTCCTCCTTTGTGATGAAGATCTCGTTGAAGAACTCCCCCAGGTAATTGGGGCCGAGGGCCTTTTCTATATCTATGATTTCCTGGGAGAAATTGTCACAGTCCATCTTCCTAGAGCCAGTCGTACTTCCTGTCAGTTTTCAGGAGCCCACTTTCCTCGTCCATTTTCTTCATATCCTTGATGACATCGTGGAGATCCTCGAGGGTGCTTTCCGGATGTTTGTAGTACTCCTGGACGAACATGTGGATGTCGGTCTGGGTGAGGTTGTAGTCCACCATGAGTTCCAGGACCAGGGCCCTCTTGTACATCTCGTCGTCGAGCTCCTTCACGGTCAGGTTGCTCAGGGAAGAGAGTTCCTGGATGAACCTGCCGTTGAGGATGTTGGTCTCCAGTTTCCCTGCCTTGGGATCGAACTTGAAGAGTGTATTGGTCAACACGTTGGCCCCTTCCCTTCCCCCGATCTCGGCCACCTCGAAGACCGTCCTTCTGAGCCTGCCCCCATAGGTGAACCTCCTCTGGGCCACGATGAGGTCCAGGGCCGGGATCATGACCTCGGGGACGTTCATGGGGTGGGTCTGGATCCTTGTCAGGGCCTCCTTGGCGGAGTTGGCATGGATGGTGGCCAGGCATCCGTCGTGGCCGGTATTCATGGCGGTGAAGAGAGTCAAGGCCTCCGGCCCCCTCACCTCACCGACGATTATCCTGTCGGGCCTCATCCTCAGGGCGTTCTTCAGGAGGTCGTCCATTATGACCTCCTTACCACCGTCGTCAGGGGGCCGGGTCTCCATGGGTATCCAGTGCTTGTGCTTCAGGTTCACCTCCAGGGTATCCTCAATGGAGACTATCCTCTTGTCCTCGGGGATGAAGCTGGAGAGGGCGTTGAGGGTGGTGGTCTTGCCGCTGGCGGTGCCCCCGATGACCGCCACGTTGGCGGGCCGGACGTCCAGGCCGTCCACGCAGAGCCAGAGAAAGGAGGCAAGTTTGGTGTCAAAGGTCCCATATCTCAGGAGGTCAAGGACCGTCAGGGGCTCGATCTCGAATTTCCTGATGGTGAGGGTGGAGCCCCGGGGGGTTATATCGGACCGGGTGGCGTTGGCCCTGGAGCCGTCGGGGAGCCGGCCGTCCAGAAGGGGGCTCCCTGGTCCAAAGTCCCTTCCGGAATAATGGGCGATCCTGGTGATGATCCTGTTGATCTCCTCCTCATCCAGGGTGACATCGGTGGGGACCATCCCCTTCTCCTTATGGAAGACATAGACGGGGCAACCGTGTCCTATCACCATGATCTCTTCAAGTGTTTCGTCCAGGACAAAGGGGGTGAGGTCCCCCAGGGAGTATTTGTGATGGACGTAGCATTCGATGGCCTCGTCGGAGAATCGGTTGTTTAGAAAACCCTTGATCTCCTCCTTCAGTTTGTTGAGGTTCTCTGCATCGGTGTAGAAGGCTTTCAGTTGGGTGTCTCCCAGCGCCTGGTCGATCGCTTGAATATCCTCTTGATGCTTTGGACAGATTTTTATCACCCTGAGCATTTTTTTATATCCGGTACGATATAATCTTTTTCCATGAGGATCCTGGGCGTCCACCACCGCCACCAGATGTCCATAGCCGAGGTGGAGGATGTCATCCATGAGGAACGGCCCGAAGCCGTCTGCGTGGAGCTGCCTCCCGACGATTACAGGAAGTTCCTGGAGGTCAGCTCCTATCTGGAGACGGAGATGAAGGTGGCCATGGTAACGGCCTGCGACCTGGGAGCAGAGGTCTTCCTGGTGGACTGGGAGAAGTCCCTGCTGGAGCGACGGCTGCGGGGGATAATCCCTGGGGGCAGCAAAGGGCTCTGGGAGAAGTTCGCCTCCGGGGACATCCCGGGGTTTTTGCGGAGGGTGAGGGGGGAGTCCCTGGACCTCCGGGCCGTCCAGGAGGTGCTTTTGAGGGAGAGGGATGCGGTGATTGCCCAGAAGATCTCCCGGGTGCGGGAGGGGAAAGGTGGGGCCCTGGTGGCGGTCCTGGGGGCAAGCCACGTGGAGGGGGTGAGGCGCTTCCTCGGGAACCCGGGGGAGAGGAGGGCCTTCATAAGAGAGAGGGGCATCCAACCCGGGCGGACCTTCCGGCTCCCCTGCGAGGAGGTCTTCGTCTATTACTAAAAGAAATCCTCCAGCCTCCTCTGATACATCCTGTCTTTGAGGACCCGGCTTGTGTGGGTCCACCAGTCCAGGTGGATGTCAAGCCTTGTGCGCACATACCCCAGGGTCTCCTTCAGGGTATCGAACTTCCTGGGGGCGCCCTTCAATGCCTCCCTGACATTCTCCCTGACGTTCCAGACCCCCACGGGCATGATGTAGCCGGGATGGGCCTCCCGGAGGATGACCACCGTGGCCTGCCTGCCCTCCTTCCCCAGGTGGTCCGCCACCGCCAGCCGGGCGGCGTAGTAGCACCCGCCGATCTCGGCATATTCGCTGCGTCCGTTGTAGCCCTCATGGGAGGAGAAGATGGCCACTTCCTTCCCGTCAGGGTTCCAGGTGGTCCCGGGGTACCAAGCC
The DNA here is from genome assembly GCA_964534545.1 of Candidatus Hydrothermarchaeota archaeon. Taxonomy (GTDB): domain Archaea; phylum Hydrothermarchaeota; class Hydrothermarchaeia; order Hydrothermarchaeales; family JAADFM01; genus JAADFM01. Next base: position 2,513 of record CAZHQS010000012.1, on the reverse strand, counting down.
TCCACCAGCTCGTAGCTCCATGCCGCCGGGATCATGATGACCACGAAGCGGTTGTCCAGGTTCCAGGACTCGTAGATCCGATACTCGTTTATCAGGGGGTTGCCCTTTACCTCCTCCACCAGGGATTTTGAGATGGTGTCGTCCACCGCCGTGATACTCCACCTTGTTGGAACGAACCTCCGGTTGTCCTTTAGTCCGAAGGTCCCGGTGCTGAAGGCCCGCTGGATTTGCGAGACCATGGTCCCTTTCTCATAAAGGCCAATGACGGCCTCGGCGGCCTTCAGGTCGGTGTCGTAATATGCCTTCTCTATCCGCCGGTCAACCTTGAGAGAGTCCACGTCCAGCTTCTTCAGGGGAGCCGTGGGGCCGTGGGGCTGGGCCTGGTCGTCCAGGGTTAAATGGCCGGTGGGCCTTTTGGAGAACTCGGCCTCCACATCCGCCGGCGTGATACCCATGGACAGCTCCCGGATCAGGTCCACAAGCCTCCCCCCGGTCTCCACGGCATGGACGTCCACCCTATGTTTTCCTCTCACCAGCTGGCTTCTAAAGGATACGATGTCCTCCATGGTCCTTCCCACCCACATCTCCGGGGTGTCCAGGAGGGACGTGTCCCCGTGCCAGGGGGGGATGAGGGGGCCCACGGCCACCTTGGGATAGCCCATCCTGCCCACAAAGACGCCTGGTGGAGAAGAGCCCTCCAGGTCAAGGGAATCTATGAGGGGGGCGGTCCTTGACAGGAAATGGGATCTGACAAGAATGGGGCAGGAGGTCTTGCCGCAGAGCATCTTGGAGCCCTTGCAGTAGACGCATCTGGACCCTGTTCCGGAAAGAGATGACCTCATCGAAGGTTGCTTGGCAGGATTTCTTTCTTTAGTTTTTTGATGGTCTGCTGGGCGGATTCAGGTCCAACGAACTTCTGCAGGATGTTATGCTCGAAGGACTCCAGGAGGTCCCCCACGTCCTTGGCGGTCATGTACTCCTTTTCGATATGCAGCTCTTTGAACTGTTTTTCATACATGCGGTCTGCCATGCTCTCCCCGAACATCTCCTGGAGCTTCTTCTTAAGCTGCTCCAGCATGGACTTGCACCGGATCATATCCTCTTCAGTGGGTTCCCTGAATCCCTTGAGAAGGCTTTCAACATAGGCCTCGGAGGGCTCCTTGAGGCGGTACTTTTTCATCACCTCTTTCCTGTCCAGGACCTCGGGTTCCTTCTGGACCTCTGGGGCGGCTTCGGCCTGTGGGGGTGCCTCCCGCCGGGGCGGTGCGGGTTCAGCTTCTACCTTCTTCGGGACTTCCCTGGCCGCCGGCGGTGGCTCAGCCCTCTTTGGTGCCTCCCGAGCCGGGGGTGCCTCTACCTTTTTCGGTGCTTCTCTGGCAGGGGGAGGGGCCGCCTGCTCGGCGGAGATTATCCGCGGTTTGGGGACCTTTAGCAGGTCCAGGAGCCCTCTGACCTCTGTCATCTGGGCCTCTGAGAGGGCAAAGACCCTGATATAGCCCTCCTTTGGAGTCAGGTCAGTGGTCACTTTCTCCGGCTCCGAGATGACAAGTTTTAGCTGTCCTTTGTCAAGTACTATCCAGTCAGAGCCTGTACCTCCAGGTCCCTCCGAGGTAAGGTTGATGGCCCCGGTGTAGCCCTGGGTCTGGAGCTGGGCGAACTCCTCCTGGAAGCTCAGGGGGTCGACCTTCTTCAGACTCTCAAAGCGCCCCCGGGTACAGAAAAAAATGATTTTGTCCAGGGTGTCGTTATCTGGGTCGGCCATCACCCCACCTTGAAAGCTCTGGAAACGAATTTGTAGATGTCCATGAAGGACAGGAGCATGAAGACGGCCACAAAGATCAGGGACAGGTGCATCAGGTGGTGGTAGTAGCCCCCAAACTTTGCGATGAATGACTCCGGCCAGCCCCGGGCAATGAGCCTCAAGAGGTCAAAAAGGACGGCTGCCCCAAGGCCGGTCATGGCAAAAAAGAAGTACTTGTAGGCCTCCAGACCACCCTTGGTTGCCTCATATCCCTTGTAGCCATAGTACATGGCGATGAACCCGAAGGGGGCTGAGGTGAGGTTCATGATGATCTGGGTCGTTTCTGCACCTGCCATTTTAAAACACCGACCTCAGGAATTCGTACATGTCCTTGAAGGCAAACATGAAAAACATGGCGGCCATGAGGAAGGCTACCTCCACCAGGACCCCAAGACTGTTGGATAGACCCAGGACCTCAAAGAGCAGGTCAAAAAGGAGGACCGCTCCAACGGCAGCCATGGCCACAAAGAAGTACTGGTATGCCTTGAGGCCACCCTTTGTAACCTTGTACCCCATGTATCCATAATACATGGCGGGGAGGCCAAAGGGGGCTGCTAACAAATTTAACATAATGGCTAATGTTCTCTCTTCCATCTCTTATCCCCATATTCCTTATATCCGGAAGATATAAAAATCTTTTGCCATTCTCGATGGATTGGAGCCCGAATCCGAGGAACCAATACAAGGCCCTCCTCCCCCGGAGTCCACTATT
>CAZHQS010000011.1:0-27400 GCA_964534545.1 Candidatus Hydrothermarchaeota archaeon | reverse complement strand
GAACAGAAGAGTTATACGGGAACAGAACTTAAATTGAAGATATGCCGAGAGCTCAATATATTAAGATATCAATTATGACAACTATGGGACGGGACCTATGGGGAGCCGGGGGGCTTATCTCCCGGTATGACCCGCTTGGGATGGATGCCGTGGGGGAGGTCAGAACCAGGTGCCGGCGGTGGCTTGAGGAGACCTTTGGCATCAGGGGGTGCCGGGTACTGGATGTCAGGATTTGCGAAAGGAACTGGGTCGATTTAGGGCTTGGGATCACCGTGGTAGAATTTTCCTTTGAGACCTTCTCAGGCGAGGTCATGGAGAGTGCGGCCTTTCTAACGGACCTGGATGGCCTTTGAATTCTATGATATTACCTTTATGTACTCCCCCTCGGCCTCCCTGGTGGTGCCCACTACTATGCGATGGGTGTTGCGCCTGCCCCTGACCTCCTCTAGATAGCCCTGGACTTCGATCTTTTCCCCTTCCACGGCCTGGCCCGCATAGGTGTGGGTGAAGGAAACCACCTCTGATATCCTCCTGTCCCTGGCCGCTACTCCGTAAACCGAGGGGGAATCGAAGGAATAGGTTGAATCGGTAACCGTGCAGACCATCTTCACGGCCTTTTCCCTGATGTAGACCTCCTCCCCATAGATACCCTGGATCTCCTCCCAGTCCCGTACCATGAGGATGTCGAAGGGGGTCTCGCCCAGGACCCCTTTATGGTACTTCCTCTCCTCGTGCCACAGGAACTCCTCGAAGGTAAGGGTCTTCTCGGTGGGGAAGCGCTTCTCATAGGCCGCCATCCATTCCTCCTCGGTTAGAGGCCGGATCAGTTCCCCCTCCCTGTAGTCTTCGAAAAGCTCTTCAAGGATCTCCCTGGCCTTCTGGTGGTTCTCCCTGCCGTAGATGACGAAATCCATGTCCGAGGAGCCCCCCTCCAGACCCAGCAGCAGGGACCCTGTGACTCCCTTCATCTCCTGGGGTATATCCTCCAGGACATTGGAGAGCTCCACCACTCCTTCCTCGACCTCTGTCCTGGGCTCCTCCAGGATCCTCTCAAGACCCTCCTGGGGTCTGTAGACCCGCTTCACCTTGTCCAGGGGCACGCACTGGAGCATCCCACCGGTCACGTCGGAAAAGAACAGATGATCTGGATAGGTCTCCTCCAGGAACTGAAAGGACTGGGCCGTGGAGGCGACTTTCCTGTAGGGAGTACCGTCCTTTATCCGGTCCCCTGATGGGTCCGGGTAGTACCTTAAAAAGGCAATGTACCTGTCTTGGGGGTGGTAGTAGGATACAACGGAGAAGATGTTCCCATCAACGGTCTCGATGAAATCCCTGGTCCTCAGGTTCTCCATGGTGGGTCCTTCGGATTTCTGTATTATAAATATGTCGATGTTAAGCCCTTCTGAAACCTGCAATGAGAATTATAGCTGTCCTCCTTATGGTGGCCTTCTTCTCGGCCTGTCTGGGTCAGGGAGATACCACTTCTGCCACCATTCAGGAGATCCTTTCAAATCAGAATGAGTATCTTGACCAGGAGGTCGTCATCAGTGGGGTCACGGTGGAGGATATAGTCTTCTTTCAGCAGGGTAAGGTCCTCCTTCGGATGGTGGACTCCTCGGGGGCACGGCTGCCCGGGATTTACACCGGCGACCTGTACACCGTGAACAAAGGGGACTCTGCCACTATTGGTGGTATCATCAAGTCAGAGAGTGCCCTGGGCGGTGCCCACCTGGGCGCTCCCATTGTGATGGAGATCACCAGCATAAAGGACGTGGTGATCGGGGGCGGGGCTTCGGGTGCACCTCCCAGTCCTGCGGGGACAACCGTCCCGGAGAATCCCACCATTGGCCAGATCTTGGACAATGCGGTCTTTTTCGAAAACCAGATGGTCACGGTGAAGGGGCGGGTCACTGATATCAAGGAGGTCAGCCACAGCGATAATCCTTTAAGTTACCTCCAGTTGGATGACGGCACCGGGAAGATCTGGGTTGCCATGCCCCAGGCCCAGGTATCCCTGGGGATGGAGGTCACGGTCAGTGGCTCTATCATCCTGAACTTCATGACACCCACCATCGGCGGGGTCCTTGACGTCATGCTGTTATCTGAGGGTATATCCGGCTCCAGCCCTTCTCCCCATGATATCCAGCCCCAGACCCAAAAGACCATTACCGTGGAGCCCGGGGAGGTGGAGAAGGCCCAGGGCGGTTATACCATTGAGGAGTTATTCACGGACAGGCAGACCCTTGATGGCCAGGAGGTCTTGGTCAGGGGGAAGGTGGTCAAGATCTCCGGCGAGATAACCGTTGAGGGTGTTGAGGGGACTTTTTGGTTCCATATCCAGGACGGCACCGGGGACCCTGACCAGGGGACCCACGACCTGACGGTCACCTATTCCGGCAGCCCACCTTTGAACACCGGTGACGTCGTCTTGGTCAAGGGGGTCCTGGGAGCAGACGTAGATCTTCCGGCAGGATACCACTTCGATGTCCTTGTATCGGGCGCCACGGTGGAAAAATAAGAAAAGTTATTTATCCTCCGCAGCACCTTAAACTAGGTCATGGAGATTCTCAATGGTTATCTCGACGAGTTCCAGGTGAGGCTGGCCGAGGCGACACCCAAGGTCCTCTTGGCCCTGGCGGTCCTTGCTGTGGGTCTGGTTATGGGCCAGGTCCTGAAGCGGGCCCTGGGCGTCTTCGAGAGCCGGGTGGTCAAGAGGACGAAGAGCGACCTGGACGACCTCCTCTTCTCCAGCGTCAACAAGATTGTCCTCTACGTATTCTACTCCGTGGTGGTGATACTGGCCTTCAGAGCCCTGGGGCTGGCGGCCTCCAGTTATGTCATCGCCGTCCTGGCCCTGGTGCTGGCAGGCCCCATAAGCGATATAATCAATATCCTGCTGGATACCCTGGAGGACCGGGTGATAGCAAGGACCGATACCAAGATGGACGATCTGGTCTTTCCCCTGGTGAGGAAGACCGTGGTCTTTACCGTCTATGTCTTTGCGGTGATTATCGCCCTGGACGAACTGGGTATCCAGGTCATGCCCTTCATCGCCGGCCTGGGGATTGCGGGTATCGCCATCGGTTTTGCCGCCAAGGATACCCTGGCCAATATCATTGCAGGTATCTTCATCATCATCGATAGGCCCTTCGTCCTGGGGGACAGGATAGAGGTATGGAGCGCCCCCAAGCAGAGCGCCACCTGGGGGGATGTGGTGGACATCGGCCTTAGGACCACCAAGATCAGGACCACCGACAACATCATCCTCATAATCCCGAACTCCGAGATATACAAGAGGGACATCATAAACTATACCACCCAGACCCCGGTCATCAGGGTGAGGCTGCCGGTCGGGATCTCTTATGGTTCCGATCTCAGGAAGGCAGAGGAGATAATGCTGAGCATTGCTGGAGAAACCGAGGGTGTCGAAAAAGACCCGGCGCCTGTGGTAATCTTCAAACAATTTGGCGAGTCTTCCATTGACCTGGAGCTCAGGGTATGGATCAAGGACGCCAAGCTGAGGCGCAGGCTCACATCCCAGATGGGCAAAGGGATAAAGGAGGAGTTCGACCGCCACGGGATAGAGATACCCTACCCCAAAAGGGATGTCTACATCCACGAATCGTAACAAATATATAGGCACGGGTTTCCTGGGTAGAACAACACCTGGGGGCTACTGTTTTCTTGCCATCCAGCCCCCAGGTGCCCCCTTCCCACCCTTTGCAATCATTGGTTGTGCAGAAGAAGACGCTCGACGGTTTTAGGGCGTAAGCCCGACGACCGGATTCAAAGCGGGCCCGACGGGATTCTGAACGGCCTTTTCTTTTTACAAAAAGAAAAATTGGAGCAAAGCACGGGAGTGATTTGCGGGTTTTGGGGTTCCCAAAGACCTTTTGCATAAAAGGGATTTGGAGCGGGCCCGACGGGATTTGAACCCGCGACAAATTGGTTAAGAGCCAACCACTCTAGCCAGACTGAGTTACGGGCCCGACATACAATAGACGGCTAACTATTTAAAATATTTTTAGGTGGGGTATCCAATATTTTTTACCAAGTTAGGTATCCCTAATTAGGCCAACCTAAAAAGGGAGTATCACCAATGCACGACCATGGAGGCACGGATATTGTCAAGGCCGATAAGAAGTATGTCCTCATAGGCAACCCCAACGTGGGAAAGAGCGTCATCTTTGGTATCCTCACCGGCCGATACGTGGTGGTATCAAATTACCCGGGCACCACGGTGGAAGTCTCCCGGGGAACCGCCAGTTTTGACAAAGATGCCCTGATCCTAGACACCCCCGGCATAAACAACCTCATCCCCATGTCCGAGGACGAGGTGGTGACCCGGAACATCCTCCTGGAGGAGAAGATAGACAAAGCCCTGCAGGTCATAGACACAAAAAACCTCCGCAGGGGTCTCCTGATCACCTGCCAGCTTGCCGAGATGGGGATACCCTTCATGGTGGCCCTCAACATGGCGGACGAGGCCAGGGAGCGGGGGATAGAGGTGGACACCGAAAAGCTGGAGGAGATCCTGGGCGTGAGGGTTGTCAAAACCATAGCCACCCAGAGGAAGGGCACCAGGGACCTTGCAAGGGAAATCCCCAGGGCATCCACCTCGGATTACAGGGTGCCCTACGATCCCGTCATCGAGGAAGCTGTGGAGGAGATCCAGGGCTTTCTCCCTGGGGCGAACATCTCAAGGAGGAGCCTCTCCCTGATGATAATAGCAGGGGACGACAGCCTATCCCCCTGGATCCACCGGCACCTGGAACCCGGCCAGGTGGACAGGATCAGGAAGATCCGCCAGTCCCTGGAGGCCCACTACCGGGAGCCCATGACCACGGTGATCAACAACCAGCGGCTCAAGGCCGTGGATCGGATTATTGAACAGGTCCAGAGCCGGATTCCTGTGGAGAGCCGTCCCTTTACCGAGAGGATCGGTGCCCTCTCCATGCATCCTGTCGTGGGGTTGCCGATACTCCTGATCGTACTCTATCTGACGTACCTCTTCGTGGGGGTTTTTGGTGCCGGCATCATGGTGGATTATCTCCAGGACAAAATCTTTGAAGGCCATGTTGCCCCGGCGGCCCAGGCCCTCCTGGACAAGACCCTCCCCTTCCCCCATATCCATCAGGCCCTTGAGACCAACCCCTATCACTACAAAATAGTGGGGACCCTCACGCCGAGCCAGGAGGCCTTCAGGTTCGTTCACGACCTTCTGGTGGGAGAATATGGGGTGGTCACCGTTGCCCTCTCCTATTCCATTGCCATCGTGCTGCCCATTGTTACCACCTTCTTTTTTGCCTTCGGCATCCTGGAGGACTCGGGCTATCTCCCGCGGCTGGCCGTCATGGTAAACAGCATCTTTGCCAGAATTGGTCTCAACGGGAAGGCTGTCCTCCCCCTGGTCCTGGGGTTGGGGTGCGCCACCATGGCCACCCTCACGGCCCGGATCCTGGAGACGCGGAAAGAAAGGGTCATAGTGACCCTGCTCCTGGCCCTGGGGGTGCCCTGCTCGGCCCAGCTCGGAGTAATCCTCGGGATGCTTGGCCCCCTGCCTTTCAAAGGGACCCTCATATGGTCAGGTGTGATCACCGGCGTCCTCCTCCTGGTGGGATACCTGGCCTCCAAGGTGGTCCAAGGGGATTCCGAGGCGGCCTTCCTCATCGAGGTACCACCCATGAGGGTACCCCAGGTCTCCAACATCGCTGTCAAGACCATGGCCAGGATTGAATGGTATCTCAAGGAGGCGGTCCCCCTGTTCATCCTGGGGACCCTTGTCCTTTTTGCCCTGGACAGGCTGAATTTGATGGCTGCCATCCAGGGAGTCGCAAATCCCCTGGTGGTGGGACTTCTGGGTCTTCCTCCCAAGGCCACAGAGGCCTTTCTCATCGGGTTCCTGAGGCGGGATTACGGGGCAGCCGGCCTCTTCGCCCTCTCCTCCCAGGGGCTCCTGGATCCCATCCAGACCCTGGTGAGCCTGGTGACCATGACCCTCTTTGTCCCCTGCATCGCCAACTTCTTCATGATTGTAAAGGAGAGGGGTTTTGGGACCGCCTTGGCCATGATACTCTTCATTTTCCCCTTTGCCTTCGCTGTGGGAGGGGCCTTGAATTTCGTCCTGCGGGCCCTGGGGGTGGTACTTTGAAGAGATGTCCCATGTGCGGCCACGACTTTGACCCCGGGGACAGGGAGGGCCCTGCCTGCTCCTCATGCCCTATGGGGAAGGGATGCGGCCGGGTGTGCTGTCCCAGGTGCGGATATGATTTTCCCATGGAATCAAAGGTTGTAAATATCATAAAAAAGATAATAGGGAGGTTGAAGGATGGATGAGCACGCACACTGTCAGGGGATGCATCCCGGCGATAGCCACTTCAAGGACGAGATTCTGGAGCTGATATGGACCCAGGCCGAGGAGGGAAAGGGTGACCTCACCCACCTGGTGGAGATGGCCAACGAGGAGGATGCGGGGGAGATTATAGAAGAGCTGGAAAGGGAAGGTCTGCTTACCCTGGAGGGAGGGAAGGTAATCTTGAGCCAGGAGGGGGAAAGGAAGGCCGAGGGCATCATCCGCAGGCACCGCCTGGCCGAGCGGCTTCTCTCCGAGGTCTTCGATCTGGAAGAGGAGCACATCCATACCGAGGCCTGCAAATTCGAGCATATCCTGAGCCCCGAGGTAACGGACAGTGTCTGCACCTTTTTAGGACATCCTCCCTCCTGCCCTCACGGAAAGGTGATCCCCAGGGGGGAATGCTGTTCCAAGTTCAAGAAGGAAGTCACCCCTCTAGTCTTGTCTCTTAAGGATCTGGACCCAGGGGACAGGGGCAGGATCGTCTTTATCACCCCAAAGGAGCACGAGACCCTGGACCGCCTATCTTCCCTGGGGGTGGTCCCGGGCTCTATCATCAGGCTCCACCAGAAGAGGCCCACCTATGTCATAAGGATAGGGGAGACCGATCTGGCCCTGGACGAAAGGATCGCCAGGGACATATATGTGAAGAAGGCGGTCTGAGATGGAGATAACAGAGAACATCGAGGAGTACCTGGAGATCCTGTGGATAATGACCCAGGAAGGCGGACGGGATATCGTCCGGATTAACCAGGTGGCCGATGGCCTCAAGATATCAGCCCCCAGTGCCGTGGAGATGCTGCGGAAGATGGAATCTCTGGAGCTGGTGGACTATATGCCCCGGGAGGGGGTGAGGCTTACAGAAAAAGGGAGGGAGAGGGCACGGCAGGTTGTAAGGAACCACCGCCTGGCAGAACTCCTCCTGACGGATATCCTGGGCATGAAGCTGGACAGGGACCTCCACAGCCATGCCTGCGCCCTGGAGCACCATATATCCAAGGAGATCGAAGAGGCAGTATGCACCAGGCTGAGCCATCCGAAAAGATGTCCCCATGGAAAGCCCATACCAAGGGGGAACTGCTGCGAGGGCTAGAACCTATCAATCAGGTCAATGGCCTTCTTACCCTGTTCTGTGAGGGAATAGACCTTGGTTTCATCCTGGCAGATGAGGTCAGCCTGCTTCAGGACCCTGAGATGAAAACTCAGTTTTGTGGGATCGTCCACCTTCAGAAATCTCCATATATCTGTAAAACTGGATTTTCCCTTCTCCCGGAGGTATCCCACTGACCTCCTTCTTATGGGATTTGAGAGGGCCTTTATGATCTTGTCCACATCATGGTCTTTGAGGGGATACTCGCGGGCCTTCTTTTTCTTTCGGTCCTCAAACTCCAGCTCCTCGACCACGTCCTTTACGACATCCCGCAGGGCCTTTGGATCAAAGGGTTTGGTTATGTAGTCCCTGGCCCCATGTTTCATGGTATCCACGGCGTTTTCTACGGTAGCAAAACCGGTGATCATTATTACCGCTGATTTGGGGGAGTCTCTCTTGGCCTGCCTTAGGATGTCCATTCCGCTAACGCCGGGCATAACCAGATCGGTGATCACGATATCAAAGCCCTCCTTTATCTTCTCCATGGCCTGCTCCCCGCTCACTACACCCTTCACCTGATAGTTGTCCCTCTGGAGGATCTTGGTAAGTCCCTCCACCACGGCTGGATCATCGTCAACTACGAGGACTTTAACCAATCTAGTCACCTAGAATCCACTCTCTTTTTCTATCTTTTGCAGTATAATATATAAAATATTGGTCTTTACCATAGGATATGGTGAAGGTTGCCTTGGCTGGAACCTTTGACGGGCTCCACAGGGGTCACAGGAGACTCTTCCAGCGCGCCCTTGAGCTTGGTGATTATCTGGTGGTGGGCCTCACCTCGGATGCCATGATCGACAAGGCCGCCGCCCCCTTTAAGAAGAGGAAGGCCGACCTGGAAGAGTTTCTTAAAGGGGTACCCCATAAGATAATTAAACTTGAGGATCCTCTGGGCCCTGCTGTCTCCATGGAGGACCTGAAGTTCCTTGTGGTCTCAGAAGAAACAGTGGGGAGGGCCAGGGAGATAAACAAGGTGAGGATAGAGAAGGCCCTCCCGCCCCTGGAGGTCGTTGTGGTTCCCATGGTGATGGCAGAAGACAGAAGACCCATATCCTCAACCAGGATAAGAAGGGGGGAGATTGATGGTGATGGGAGGGTGATCTAGGCTCGGGACTTGTATTGCCGGATATCCTCTAGTAGGAGGAGAACAGATAGATGTTACCGAAGACCAGGCCGCACCCGCCGGCGACCTTGGCCCCCTCCCGGTTTATGTCCACGTCCCAGACGTTGATCCCTGTGGGATACTTCCATAGAATGGTTCCCTCTTTGTCAAAGAAGTAGATCATGCTGCCCGCGGTGCCGCAGGCTATATAATCCCCATTACGGGATACAGCCGCCCCATACACCTGACCGATGACAGGGGCTTCCCAGAGGAGGTTCCTGTCCCCGTCGAAGAAAAGGAGCTTTTTGTTCTTTGTCCCCACGGCGATATGGTTGCCCTCCGGGGATATGCCCACGCAGAAGGCTGGTTCCCTGGTCCGGATGCTGTCAGATACCGGCCTGAGCTCCCTGTTCTTCAGTACATGGACTTCCCTTTCGGTACAGATTAGTATGGTGGTCCCGTCAGGTGTAATGGCGACGTCGGTGCAAAATCCGGTAAGCTGGTATTTCCACCTTACCCTTCCCTGGTTGTTCAAGAGGATGACGTGGAAATCCTTGGTTCCCACTATGATGTTGTCGGCATTATTGGAGAGCTCCACGCAATTGGGTCCGGCCTCCGGGAAGGCCTGCTCCCAGATGACATCCCCACCCTTTAGGGCATCCAGAAGCATGACCTTGCCGCTGGTGGTGCAGGCAGCCACATAATCCCCCTCAGGGGAAATATCCACGTCTATTATGTTCTCATCGGTTTTGGATTTCCATATAAGCTCGCCGTCTTCGTCCAGGAAGTATATATTGCCGATCTCGGAGCCGCCCACCACCCTGGTGCCGTCGGCTGATACCGCCGTGGACCTGATGGTCCTCCCTGTCTTGTATTTCCATATTAGCTCAAAGGGTTCCTTGGACATCTCCCTGGCCTTTTCCTTCCTTTGCCTTTCCTTCTCGTAGTCCTCTTGGAAGTCCTCCCTGTCCCTGATTATCTTTCCACCCTTCTCGGTCAGGACCCCACCCTTCATGTAGGATTTTATTATTTCAGATATGGCGTCAAGGTTGATGTCCTCGATATATCCCAAAAGCTTGGTCATGCTCTCCGGGTTCTCTGATATGATCTCGAAATACCTCCTGAGGACCGTCCCCACCCGGTGGCCGTCTTTGGTGGTCATGTTGAGGTAGTTCTCCAGGATCTTCATGACCTCGGGGGAGACCTCCTTTGCGGCCTTGGAGAGGTCCAGGTCCACGGTCCTTTCGTACTGCTCCATGGCCCTATCGTATTCCCCCCTGCTCTCATAGGAGAGGCCGAGGATATAGTGGGCAACCACGTTATTGGGATCTATGTCCACGGCCTGCTGGTAGCTCTTTATGGCCTCGTCAGAGGCCCCCTCTACGTCCATGAGATATCCCTTCTTGATGTGTTTCTCAGCGTCGCCGGTCACCCTCTGTCTGACAAAATCGTTCAGGGAGAAGCCCCCCTCCTTTTTCTCTGCCAGGGCGCTGAAATCCTTGAAAAGGGCCTGGACATCCATGTTCTTTATGTACATGTTTCCTATCTTGGTGGCCAGGAGGTCTGCCAGCTCCCTGGATGCCTCGGGGGTTATTATGGCCATGTCAAGGTCGGTGGCCTTCCTGTAGTATTTTACTGCCTCTTCCACCTCCCCCTTTTTCTCCAGGGCAAGACCCAGGAAATAGTAGGCGGTTGGCAGATGGGGCGCCTTGGATACGGCCTCCTTGTATCTCTTTATGGCACCATCGAGATCTCCTTTGCCCTCCAGTTCCAGACCCTCCTTAAGCAGGGCTTCGGGGGATTTGATATCCAGGCTCATGAACTGGGCAAGGGAGGCGAACTCCTTCTTTTTTGCTGCCTTGTTGAACCCTTTTATCAGGTTCACAAGCTCCAGGGTATTCTGGATGTACATGCGCTTTTTCAATATCTCCAGGATATCCATGGAGATACCCTTGGCGGCGATTTCCGGGTCCATCTCGCCTATTTTTTTGTAGCATAGGGTGGCTGCGGCCTGATCCCCGGCCTTCTCCTGGGCGATGCCCAAAAAGAAGTAACCGATGAGGGAGTCCGGGTTCACCCTGAGGGCCTCTGTGTATTTCTCTATGGCGGCCTCCAGGTCTCCCTGGTCCTCGAAGACGATCCCGTCTTTTATAAGTTCCTCGGCGGCCTTTGTGATCTCCTTTGCCTTGAGCTGTTCGTGGATATCCTCCATAAGCTCCTCTATACCTCTCTTTGGGGCCTCCATCTCCCGGTCTATCTCCATGGCCCGCTGGAAGCAGCTTATGGCCCCGTTCACATCACCCAGGGCCTTCAGGACGGTTCCGAGGGATGTGTAGGCCTCGGCATAGTCGGGATCGATCTCGGTGGCCTTCTGGAAGTTTACCCTGGCCTCCTCCAGGTCTCCCAGGTCCTCGAAGACGCTTCCCAGGTTGAAGAAGGCTATGGAGTACTCCGGGTCGAGTTCGATGGCCTTTTTATAGTAGGTCACCGAGTCTTCAAGCTCTCCCAGGTGATAGGCCACATTGCCCAGCAGGACAAAGGCCCTCTTGTTTTCAGGGTCCATCTCCAGGGCCTTCTTGTACATCTCGGCGGCCCTGGTGAACTCTCCCTTCTTATGGGCCTCCACGGCCTTCTCGAAGTAGTCTACAGGGTCTGTCTGTTCTTCCATTGTACTATCCCGGCGAGATATTCAGGCTGGCTAACAGTTTCTTCACGGCCTTCAGGTAGACGGAATCATTCCTTACCAGGGGGGCCGAAGAGTAGAATTCCCTGCTATGAGGGATGGCATGGATTGGCCTCTGGCTGTAGAGTTCCTTTAGAACGCTCTCGTGAACCCTTTTGTTGGTCCCGATATCTGTGAATACGATGGTCGCGAGGGTCCTTGTAAGGTTACGGGCCCCCCATTCCTTGAAGATGTCCATAACCTGAAGGAGGCTCGATAGGGACTGGATATCATAGTTCCCGAAGCCGATGAGGTTCTCGAACCTCTGCCAGGTCTTGATGGCGGTCCTCATGTAGCCCGGGGGGGTGTCCACAAAGATCACGTCATAGTCCTTCTCCAGTTCCCGGATCTTGTTTATCAGGAAGAGGGCGGTCTCGTCCTCCTTCTCAAGATAGGTGGACATGTCCCTGGATTTGTAGAGGTAGAGGGGCATCACTTCAAAGTTGCCCATAGAATAGATATAGGAGTTGTCAGGCGTGTTCTGTTCCAGGATGTTTGGCCTGTTCTCCAGCTCCAGGAGGGAAGTGCCACCTGGATTTATGGCATCCAGGTCCACATAGAGGGTCCGCAGTCCGTCCTTGACGTTGTTGGCGAGATTCAAGAGGGTGGAGGTGGCACCGACACCGGCCCTGGGGGATACACCTATGTAAGTCAGAGATCTCGCCATGGTCCACACCTGTTAGGTTTATATATCTGTTCCATATCCAATATATAATAGTTGAGGCCGCATGATGGATTGGGAGACCCTCCTGGGGATAACCGGCATATATGTTCTCCTCCTGGGGACCTCGGCCTACCACTGGGTCCAGACCAGGAGGATAGCCAAGATTATCGCCGCCAACAATGAGATAGTAAGCCTTATCGGCGGCGTGGTGGCGGCCCGGCTGGAGCGGGAGGACAAGACCAAGGACCTGGAGAGGCTTGAAAGGATCAAGGGCAGGGGAAGGGAGTAGAGGGTCCGGTAGGGTCTCTTCTCAACTGTATTTATAGTAGAGCAGGATGCAGTCTATCTTCACCTTCTTCTTGTCGCCATTGCCCCATCCAGAATTGGCCTGCTCCTTGATGGAGAGGGTGACATTGGTGTCCTGGGTGCCGTCGATGGTGTACCATGAGGTGTTATACTCCTTCCAGCCGCCCACGTCGGCGATGACCTTCTCCTCGGAATCCGTCATACCTCCGGTGAAGTTTATCACCCCTGTGATGCCTGTTCCTGGGTCATCCTTGTCAAATTTATATCGAATGTACAGGCTGGCGCTGCAGGCGTTGTTGTCGATGGAGGCATCCAGCCAGTTGCCGATGAGGACCTTCCACTCCCGCTTTCCTTTCTTCCACTTCTCCTCAATGTCCATCTCCTTTCCATCGTTGCATTTTTTGACCTTGTCGAGCTTGTCTTTGAGATCTCCATTCTGTTTCAGTTCCCAGGCGTTGTCCGGCTTCTCACTGGCCATCTTGTTGCAGCCTGGCGGGCAGGCGTCTGTGGTCACCGAGGTTATGTTGGAGGGGATGGGCGGGGAGTTGTCCGGGTCCACGAGGGTGGTGTTTATGTCGTAGCTGGTCCCGCAGGAGAGACCGCTGAAGGTGTAGGTGAAGTCCGTGCCCGAGTCCAGCATAGAGTAGGTGCTGGGGTCGCCGCTCCTGCTTATCTTGGCGGAGTTGTCGCCGTCGCAGTCCCCGGTGTAGGGGGCGGTAACCTCTATGGCGGTCTGGGTCGTGTTGAAGGTTATGGTGCCTGGGGTGGTCTCTGCCGCGGACACCGTGATGGTGTAATAGGAGCCGGGGGGCTTTGTGGTGGTATTGGTGCCGTCGGTGGCCAGGATGTAGTAGTAGGTGGTGGTGGTGTAGGTGAGGTTGGCCGATGCCTGGTAGCTCTTGCCGCACTCGAGGATGTCTGTCGTCCCGTTGATGTAGCTGTAGGTGGAGAAAGTGGGATCATTGGAGTAGACTATCGCCCAGTTAACGGTGTCCAGGTCGTTGTCGGTGAGGTAGAAGCTGATGTTCTGGGTCCCGCCGCCGCAGGAAGACATATCGCCCGGGCTCACGCTGGAGATCTCGGGGGGATTGTTGCCGGTGGAGCAGTCCAGGATCTCCACATTGCTCACCGTCCCACCGCCGGAGGCGCCGTAGAGGTCGGTGGCCGTGGCCGAGAGGTCGTAGGTATCGGCGGCGGATGGTGTCCAGGTGCCGGTGTAGGTGCCGTTGCTGTTGCTGTCGGTCAGGGTCACGGTGGCGTTGAGGTCCCCGGTGGAGTTGTATATCTTCACTGTGACGGTGGCGTCCCCGCCGTACCTGGCGTCCCCGCAGTTGTCCACCACGGTGGCAGAGATGCCCACGGGGGCGGAGCAGGCCCCACCGGTGGAGCAATAGGAGGAACCAGAGGTGGGGGAGGTTATGGTCACAGAAAGCACTGTGGGGTTGCACTGGGTCTCCGAGGGGATGCCGCAGTTCCAGGGCAGGTAATAGGGTCCCAGGGTGAGGTTGTAGAGGATCTCGCCCTCGGGTGTGGATACGTTGACCGGGATGCCTCCACCGTTCCAGTCGATGGTCACCTTCCTGGTGCTGGCGGTGTAGCTGACATCGAAGTTCTCGTCCACGTCAATGACGACACCCAGGCCGCTGGAATAGTTGTTCTCCACAAAGGGTACCCAGATGCTGGTGAGGTTACTCTTCACGGCGGTGGCGTTCACGGCGCCGCTGTCCTCGGTGTTGAGGAAGATGAAGTTGCAGGCCGACCTGCGCAGGCTTGAGTCCAGGTCCTTCCCGGCATAGAAGACCTTGTCGGACCAGACGACCGTGGAGGTGGCGGTGTCCGCCATGCTCATCATCTCCAGGAGGGAGGCGGCCAGGATCACCGCGGGCACGGCCAGGAGGAAGGCCATGCTGCTGAAGACAAAGGCCCTTCTGTCCATCACCCTTCCTCCTCCCATAGCCTCAACCTCACGATATACCTTTCCATGTAATAGATGTTGTCCACGGTGACCAGGTTCGCTGGCGTGGTCCGGGCCGAGGATACGATGAAGAAGTCGAAGAGCCTGGTGGGTTTGGAAAGGGGCCGGATATACACGTAGTACCTGGTACCGGAGGTCATGTTGGTGCCGGTGTAGGTCTGCCCCTCCTCCAGGGCCTGCCTTTTGAAGGTGTCGGTGGTGTCCATGAACTTGGTGGTTATACTGCCCGAGAGGGAAGGGGTACAGTTCTGCCTGATGCTGGTGATGAGCCAGTTCACCCTCATGTTCTCCACCTTCTTGCCCAGGAGGTAGTAGTCGAACCTGGAGGGCAGGTAGTAGAAGTCCAGCTCCCATATATTATTTCCCCCGGACTGGCAGAAGGGGGCGGTGGCCTGGGAGCCCCCGTGGGAGACGGCATAGGCGTAGTCCTCCAGGGTCAGCAGGGCGAAGGTAGCGGACTTCTGGGCTGTGTAGACGTTCTGGGCGTTGCCTATGGTCCCCCTGGTCACGCTGAACTCCTGGGCACCGCTGGGGCCGTAGACCTCGTAGCTGTAGTTGTAGCGGCTGGGAATGTAGGTATTCAGCAGCGAGCTTATCCTGACCACGTCGTTGGAGTTGATGTCCCCGGTGATGCGCATGGATTCCAGGGCGTCGTTGGCCACCCTGGTCCCGTCCAGGCCCCAGCTCTGGGTCTTGAGGGACTCCCCGGGGGTGACCAGGGTGACGGTGGTCATGATGATGAGGGCCGGTATGAGGGCCAGGGCCGCGTCCATGGTGAATATGAAGGCCTTCCTGCTCATTCTTCCCACACCATCAGGGTCAGGGTCGTGGTGACCCGGGAGCGGATCTCCGAGGAGATGTAGCCGCCGGTGGGGGCACCGCAGACGCTGCCTCCCCATACACCACGCCGTCTTATGTTGTGTGTATCCATGTAATACTCTGCCTGGTGGAAGCTGGGCCAGGCGTCGCCATAGCCGGTGACGTCAAAGGCATAGAGGTGGCCGGAATCGCTGCCCACCACCACCTCCTGGTCCTCGTCCCCGTCGATGTCCGCAATGGCTGGTGAGGAGATGATGCCACCCTCGGTTGACTCGCTCCATAGCAGGGAGCCGTCCTCGCCGTTGAGGGCGATGACATGGGTGGCGGCGTAGCTGGGGCAGGAGGTCTTGCAGTCCTTGCCGGTGCCCACCACCACCTCCAGCATGCAGTCGTCGTCTATATCTGCTATGGCCGGGGTTGTCTCCACATCATCTTCAGGGGTTTTATAAATCCAGAAAGAACTCAGGTTGTTGTAGAAGGCCCGGACGTAGCCATCGCTTCCCCCCACCACAATCTCCAGGTTGCCGTCGCCGCTGTTATCCAGGTCTGCCAGGGACGGGGAGGATTTGTCGTTTTTGGAGGCTGTGCTGTACTTCAGGGTACCGTTGTAGTAAAACACATAAAGGGTGCTCCTGTCGTTGGCCACCACCTCCACCAGGCCATCACCGTCGATGTCGGCGGCGGCAGGGGCGGAATGGAAGTGGCTGCCAGTGGCCCCGTATCTCCAGTAGAGGCTGCCGGTCTTGCCATGGAAGGCCCAGATGTACTCGTCGCAGGAATCTGCCACGATTTCCATGCCGTTGGCGATGTTCCCGTCAAGCTCCACGGCGATCTGCCCTCCCTTGTGCCTTGATTTGTCCGAACAGGCTATCCCGACTTCACCCCTGCACAGGGCAGGCTGGGCAGAGCCGGCACAGGTGCAGGAGGAGAAGGTGTACTCGATATTTCCCGTGGCACCGTTCACAACATAGATGCTCTTGTCCCCGGGCATGGCCCCTATAATGACCTCAACCTGGTTGTCGTAGTCGATATCGGCAACGATGGGGGCGTTCCAGGAGGAGTCCTGCATGGCCACCTGCCACAGCACCGAGCCATCCTGGTCCACGGCCGTCAGGTTGGCGGGCCCGCAGTTGTTTTCTCCCGGACACTCCGCCTGGCCGATGAGGACCTCCAGGCCGCAGTCCCCATCCAGGTCCACCAGGGCCGGTGAGCTAGTGTAGGCTTTTCCAGAGGGATAGTACCACATCTGTGTCCCGTTGCCTTCAAAGGCTGTGACACCCCCAGACCCGGTGGCGTTCACGTCATCGTTGGTCCCCACCACGATCTCGTTCTCCCCGTCGCAGTCGATATCCGCTATCGAGGGGGTGGACTGGATGATGTCGCTACCGTTGTAGCCCCAGATGTATTCGGCGTCGCCGATTATCTCTGTAACGGACCTCACCAACCGGGTGGCGGTGTAGACGTTCCTGGCCCCGGCCAGGGCGGCATTGATGGTGGCGGTATCGTTGGTGGCGGTCCAGGTCCCATTGTTGTTGTACCACATGACAGTGAAGTCCAGGTCAGAGTCGGTGGAGTTGGAGATGATGATGAGGTTCCTGCCCCCGGTGAGGTCCCTCATGGCCTGGGCCAGGTTGGAGTTGGAGCGGTTGAGGTGGAGGGCCTTGAGCTTGCCCCTGTCCAGGACGTTGGTCAGTGACCTGGTGTCGTCGTAGAGGTCGATGTACCCGTATTGGGTCAGCCCGATGGAGGTGAAGGCAGGGATGGAGGAGCTGTTCCAGTCTGGAGGGCTTCCCGGGGTCTTGATGAGGAGGTCCAGGGCGTCCATGGCCGACTGCTCGTTCCCGAAGAGATGGGAGAATGAGACCACCTGGGAGCTGAGACCAGAGATGGCGCTGGCGGTGATGCCCATGGCTATGGTCAGGGGAATCAGGGCCAGCATCAGATCCAGGGTGAAGAGCTGAGATTTAAGGTCGTCCCGCTGCATTTGCCTCATTAATATATATTGTTTCCCTACTATATTAGTGTAGTGGATGGAGAATCATGTATTCAGGTTTTCCTTTTCCTGCTCCTCCTGGGTCTTAAAGAACCACATCCACCTCTCCTCCCTGGACATCTTGTCCCAGCCCTTGGGTTTTTTGAAGAAGAAAAACATCATACAAAACCCTTGCCCACTGTATGGATATTTATAACTTCCGAATTCCCCACGGGGTGGTTAAAATGAGCCGGGGGTGAGATTTGAACTCACGTAGGCGGATCTGCAGTCCGCTGCCTAGCCGCTAGACTACCCCGGCATGGGATTTATATTGGAGACGCATCACCTTTTTATATCTTTTCCTTTAACGTCGATCAAACATTATTACTATAAATAATACAACAGTCAGTTAAATATATATAGTTGTAATTAATCTAGCAAAGGTTAGAGGTGAATCAATGGAACATATCCGGAGTATTGAAGAGATCAATGAGAAGATTCGGAATGGGGAGGCTGTGGTGGTCAGGGCGGACGAGATGACCCGTATTGTTAAAGAGAAGGGTCCCGAGAAGGCGGCCCGGGAGGTGGATGTCGTTACAACAGGGACCTTTGGACTCATGTGCTCATCAGGGGTCTTCATGAATTTCGGTCACGGGGACCCCCCCATCAAGATGCAGAGGATCTGGCTCAACGATGTAGAGGCCTACACCGGTCTGGCCGCAGTGGATGCCTATATCGGCGCCACCCAGCTCAGCGAGACCCTGGGTATGGAATACGGAGGGGGCCACGTCATTGAGGACCTCATCAGGGGCCATGAACTGGAGATGAGGGCCACTGCCTATGGTACGGACTGCTATCCGAGAAAGGAGGTGGAGACCACCATCACCATCCATGACCTCAACCAGGCCATCATGGTGAATCCCCGCAACGCCTACCAGAAGTACAACGTGGCCACCAACTCTTCATCCAAGACCCTTTACACTTATATGGGGGAACTCCTGCCCAAGAATGGAAACGTAACCTATTCAGGGGCCGGGGACCTGAGCCCCCTCTCCAATGATCCTGATTACGAGACCATCGGGACCGGGACCCGGATATTCCTTGGCGGCACCCAGGGCTATGTGGTGGGCGAGGGTACCCAGCACTCCCCCGGCAGCCAGATGGGCAACATCATGGTCACAGGGGACGTGAAGAAGATGTCCGCCGACTTCATCCGGGGGGCGGTGGCACCGGGCTACGGGACCTCCCTCTTCGTTGGTCTGGGCATCCCCATTCCCATCCTCAACGTGGGCCTTGCCAAGAAGACCGGCCTCTCCGACGAGGAGCTTGTGACCAACGTCCTGGACTATGCCGTTCCCAGGCTCCAAAGGCCCGTCCTGCGCCAGGTGACCTATGCCGAGCTCAAGAGCGGCGAGATCGAGCTCAACGGAAAGAGGATAAGGACCAGCCCCCTCTCCTCTTTCAAGAGGGCCCGGGAGGTGGCAGAGACCTTGAAGGAATGGATCGTGAAGGGTGAGTTCTTCCTCACGGCCCCCGCGGAGAGGCTTCCAAGGGACAGGGTCTTCCGGCCCATGCCCCTTAGAAAGACCCCCTATGTCAGGGATGTGGTGACCGGGAAGCTGACTACCGTGAACAAGGACGACTCCATCGAGACCGTGGCCACCACCATGATCAAGCACGGTATCAATCACCTCCCGGTGGTCCATGAGGGTAAGCTCGTGGGCATCGTGACCTCCTGGGACATCTCAAAAGCCGTCTCAGAGGGCCACACGTCCCTGGAACGGATCATGACAAGGGATGTCATAACCACCACCGACGGGGAGCTTCTCCAGGAGGCGGCCCAGAAGATGGCGACCCATGACATCTCCGGTCTTCCCGTCCTGGACAAGGATGGGAACCTCAAGGGCATAATAACCTCAAGCGATGTCTCCAAGTACCTGGGAGGTGTCAAGCATGGTTAAGTACAAGATCGTGGCCTCCAAGATCTCCGAGCCCGTCATCTCGGAGACCATCTCGAAGACAGGGGCCCAGTTCTATATCTCCAACGCCATCCTCGGTGAGTGGGGAAAGGAACTCCATGTGGAGATCATCGGGACAGACCAGCAGGTGGAGGAGGCCTTGCGAAACCTCGAGCGCCGGGGGGCAAAGGTATCCAGGTTCGAGGAGAAGGTCAGAAAGGACGAGGACCTCTGCGTGGACTGCGGGGCCTGTGTCACCATCTGCCCCTGGAAGGTCATCCAGATCGAGGGTGACTGGACCATCAACCTGGTCTCCGAGAAGTGTCCGCCGGGCTGCTCCCTCTGTGTCAACTGCTGTCCCGTCAGGGCCCTGAGGGCCGAGGAGGTTGAGGCCTAGGGGCCTCTTCCTTGTCGCAAAAATAATTTATATCCCGGCCGGTATTCTAGACCATGAAGCGCATCCTCTACTGGCTCATAGCCGGTACCAGGGGTGGTGAGACCCGGGCCAGGATTATTCACCTTCTTAACAGAGAGCCCCAGAACGCCAACCAGATCTCCGAGAACCTGGGTCTGGACTACAAGACGGTCCGTCACCACCTGGATGTCCTCCTGGACAACAGGATCATAACATCAACCGGGAGGAAGTACGCCAAGATGTTCTTCATATCCCCCCAGATGGAGGAGAACTGGGACCTCTTCCAGGAGATTTGGGATAAATTAAGGAAAAAGTAATTATAAGGATGGAAATGAGGAGGTTATGATGATGGCAGAGCTGCTCTATAACGCATATTTCATGGCCACCTTTGGCAACATTTTCCTCCTGCTGGTACTCCTGTACCTCTTCATCCAGGACTACAGGAAGGTCAAATCCAAATTCACCCTGGGCCTTGTCCTCTTTGCCTCCATGCTCCTTTTGAACGCCATTGTTTCCTGCCCGGTAACCTCCATCTTCTACAAGGGCTCCCTGTGCTGTGTGGACGTGACCCTCCACGTCTGGGCTGCAATCCTGGAGTTCATTGGATTGGTAGTCTTTACCTATCTGATAATCAAGTGATCATGTCACGGAGCATCCTCACCGCTTCCTCCAGGGCCTGCTTCAAGTCCCCTTCCCTTCCCCTGGCCCCCGCCGCTCCCGCATGACCACCACCGCTTCCCCCCAGAAGCCTGCCGATGGTCGGCATGATGTCGGAGCCCAGGTTGATTCCGGTTTCTCTGAGGAAGCCCGGCTTTGCCCTCCCGTGGATGCGCCGCTCCTCCCCATCCAGGGAGGCCACCAGGGCGCAGTCCGCACCCAGGTAGAGAAGCTGCATGGCGGCCGAGGACCCGAAGGCCTTTACCCTGGAGGTGGCAATGATCCAGTTCCCCTTTCGGTGGACCACCAGGCGCTGGGCGGCCTTCAGGTGGGCCATGCGCCTGGATATGTCGTCAGGGACCTCCAGAAAAGCGTCTGCCGCACCTATGTCCAGACCCGATGTCCTCAGCAGGTCCGAGAGGACATGGATGGTGTTGTTACCGGCATAGCGCAGGCGGGCCGAGTCCGCCAGAATGCCACATAGAAGGGCCAGGGCGGCCCCTTTGTCCTCCTTCACCAGTCCCCTGAGGTAGGGGTACAGGACCTCTGCGGTGGAGCTGGCGGTTTCATCAACGTGGTAGAAGTCTGCAATGGAGCGGGTGTCAGGGTGGGGGGAGTGATGGTCGATGACGGCAATCCTTCCCTTTGCCTTCCTGAGGTCGATGGGGGCGATCTGGTCCAGAGTCGGGGTGTCCAGGAGGATTATATAGTCAGCCCCCGGGTCCTGGGACCTGGGGAGGGCCATTGACAGGGCCTCCAGGAACCTTTTCCCATAGGCAGAGGGCCCTCCTGGGACCACTATGGAGACTGATGCATCCGGGGCATGGACCGCCAGAAACCTCTTAAAGGCCATGGCACTGGCCAGGGCATCCAGGTCGGCTTTTATATGGGTTAATAGCTCTACCTTTCCTTGGAAGTCCTCCAGGTTCTCCAGGAGGGTCTCCATATCAGCCGGGGTCATCCAGCGGTGGGGGCCCCTGCTGGTCCGGATGCCCGGATCCTGGCCTGGATCTTCTCCTGCATCTCTTTCAAGCGCTTCTGGATTTTCTCCTCCTGTTTCTGGAGGGTCTTCACCCTGAGTTCCAGGACCTCTATTTTGTCTGCAAGCTCTTTCTCAAGCTCCCCCTTGTCCTTCTTGAGAAGGAGACCGCTTACGGATTTGTAGACCTCCGCATCCTCTGGAAGCTTTGCAAGCTCCTCCCGGGCCCTCTCGGCCTCCCGGAGCTGGACCTCCATCTGAACCTTCTGGGACCCCATGGCCTGGGCCTGCTGCTGGATCTGCTGAAACTGGGCCAGCATATGCTGGACATCCTGGGGTATCTGCTCCATATCAATCACTCCTTATCCAATAATCTGCCTATCAGTTTTAGCCATCGGGAATAGTTGTACATACCTGCCCGGAAGGCGGAGGGGTCCTCTCCTTCTATCAGGACCGCCAGCCTTCTCCCGGAGAGTTCAAGGGCCTCCCGCCCCCGGTCCCCGGGGGAACCGAGGACTTCTGGCAGTAGGGACCTGTAGGCTATTTCCGCCTCTGAATCCCGGTCGAACTCCAGGGAGATCTGGGCCCTGACAGCCGCCATGGCTACCTGGCCTTGACCCGTTTGACGGTGGGCGGGCGGCTCTTGAAGAGGATCTTGTAACCGCAGAAGGGACAGCGCAGGGTGCCCCGTTCTGTGATGTTTTCCATGAGCTTACCGCACTTTCCGCAGTGGTATACCATGGCCTACCGCTCCTCCTTTATCCGTTTAAGGATCCTGTCCGTCATACCAGCCGCCGGCGTGTGGGGAACATAGGCCCCGCCAGTGAACTTGGCACCGCACTTCCGGCAGTTCCATATGCCGCTTGCAAGCCTTTTTACTCCGACCTTCTTGCAGACAGGACACTGGTGAAGGGGGCGCTGCCTCTTCTCGATTTCCAGCCACTTTTTTCTGACCCGCATTCCGTATCGTGGCCCGAACTTCCCGGAGATACCTACTTTCTTTGTCTTTCCCATTCTTCATCACCTACAGGAGTTTTCTGAGTTCATCGGCCTTTTCCCGGGATTTGTTAACAAGGTCCAGGATTTCATCCTGGGTGAAGGTCCCAGAGCCGCCCTTCTGCATGGCGCAGATGTCCCCTTCCTGGTTTGTCCCGATGGTAAGGCGTGCGTCCAGCACCTGTTCCTCGTTGAGGACCGGGTCCAGGACGATACCCTTTCCTATCTTCACAAAGGTTGTTTCGATGGGCTTGTTCCTGATCGGAAGGGGACCTGTTTTCTCTTCATAGATGACCCGTCCGTCCTCGTATTTTGGCATCTGGGTGTCCAGGAGGGCGGCCATGCAGGCCAGGGCGCCGCAGTCAAAGAGGTTGCCGTCATAGTCCAGGACATGGATATCCATGAAGGCGATCCAGACGGCTTCCTTCTCAACGATGCAGAGCTTGTCGAAGTCAACGGCCTCGGACTCCCTGATGGCCCTGTCTATAACCCGGGCTATCTCGATGGCCTCCTGGCTTGGTGGCCCCTTCTCAAAGGAAGGGGATGACATGGGAGTGAGCTCTGCCCCGGTGGTCAGGACGCCGGAGGCCGGGGTGTCAGAGTAGGGCTCACCTACAATGAGTTTTATCCCTGCCGCCACCTGGGTCCTGCCCATGGTGACCTTGGCCGAGCCGTCGGCCTTTTCATATATCCCCTTCTCGATGGTTATGGGCCTGTACTCATCGAAGGCGCGGTCGTCTATCCTCTTGCCCTCCTGGATGAGGGCCTGGATGTAGTCCTTCTCGACCTCTGAGATTATGTTTTCCATCTTACTCACCGCCTCCGTATTTCTCTGTCAGGGCCTCTTTCTGCTTCTCATAGACCTGATAGCAGCCCTTAACAGCTAGTTTGAAGGCCCGTTCGAACTCGTCGCCCTTGAGGTTTCCGTCCATCTGGAGGAGGGTGACCTCCCCCGTCCTGGGTATGATGGCAACGGGCAAATCAGCGCTGCCGAAGTTGTCTTCAATATCGAAGAGGTCCAGGACGATCTCACCGTCCACCTTGCCCGCGGCACAGGCTGGCACCAGGCTCCTCATGGGGATGCCCGCATCGGCAAGGGCCACCGAGGCGGCGGTTATGCCGGTGCACCGGGTTCCCGCCTGGGCCTGGAGGATCTCGATGAAGACGTCTATGGCCGTCCTGGGATAGAGGTTGGTGAAGACCACGGGCTCCAGGGCCTGCCTGGTGACCAGGGATATCTCCTGGCTCCTCCTGTCCGGACCCGGTCTCTTCCTGTCTATGACCGAAAAGGGGGCCATGTTGTAGTAGGTCCTGAGGATGGCCCTGTCGGGCTTCATCATGTGTTTAGGATGGACCTCCCGGGGCCCATAACATGCTGCGAGGACCTTGTTACCTCCCCACTCCAGGTAGGCGGAACCGTCCGCCCTCTTCAGCACCCCTGCCTTGATCTTCAGGGGTCTCAGCTCATCCACGGCCCGGCCGTCGAGCCTCTTGCCGTCGATGATGAACTTTTCTGGCTGTCCTACTTTCATAACTTTTCCCTCTCTTCTATTATCATGTCCTTTATGCTGTCAGTCAGACCCGAAAAATGGGCCTCCTTTTCTATCTTTCTAAGGGCCTTTTCCACGATCTCGATCCTTTTGGGGTCCCCTTTGACCCAGACCCGTCCGTTCTGGCCGACCCTGATGGTGGTTCCGGTCTCCTTGCGGATCATACTGATCATGGACATCTTCTTGCCAATGACCCTCGGTATCTTGGTGGGGATGATATCCACCACCTTGCCCCCCCTGAGGATCCTGGCAGCCCTTTCCCTCATGCTCACATATATCTTTTTGGTAGGCGTAATCTCCCGGACCCTGGCGTAGACCAGGGTGCCCAGGGGCATGACCTCCAGGAGATTGGTGCCGAAGGGATCCAGTTCCCTGTAAAAGTCATCAGAGGAGAGGATGCCGGTATAGGGCGAGTTCAGGTCGATATCCCAGTTGGAGTAGAACTGTTCCACCACCTGGCCGATGACAAAATCCCCTACCTTTGGGATGTACCGGCCTGATATGGGGATGACCCTGACGTAATTCTGTTTCCTGTCCAGGATACCCACCAGGGAGGAATATATCTTGTTTCCGTCACGGTATACACCGCCCCCGATGGATATATTGCCCTCGGCAATCTCTTCTCCCGGAAATACCATCTGTCTCATAATATCTTGGTCTCCACGTCGCCTTTGGTGATGCTGTTAAGTTTGTCGAAGAAATCCTCCACGATGCCTGCCGGCAGCTCTATTACGAAGACCCAGGAGCCGTCCTGCTGCCATTCTTCTTTGCTTATATCGCCGAAACCCCTGACCACCGAGATGCTCTTGGATGCGAACTGGGCAGGAATCTTGACAGCTATCTTTTTTTCTTCGAACCTGATGGGGATGATGGGCCGCAGGACCTTCAGGGCCGCCTTTACCTGCTCGTCCACCGACTTGGTCATATCCACATGGAACCTGGCCTCCTCCAGGGCCCGTTCAATCCTGGCAGGGGGATGGGGGGTGTCGGTCTGGGGGTTTATGGCGTTCCTTGCGATGGTGGCGATTATCCGTTTCTTCTTCTCCTCTATGGCCTTGCGGCGCTGCTCGGTGGTAAACTGGATCTCGCCCTTTTTGACCACGACCCTGGCCACCTCCAGGGGGTCAGAGGTCCCAAAGCGCTTTTCCATCTGCTCCTGCGATGCCTTCTCCCCCTTTTTGGAATCCTTGAAAACCGTCTCCACGGCCAGAAGCTTGGAAGGGTCCACCTCCTTGCCCCGCTTCAGCTCCATGGCCAGGTCAGGGTCAACCAGGACCTCATACCTCTCCCCATGGGACTCAAGCCTGGCTATGACGGCGTCTTCCAAGGTGACCAAGGGGCATCACCCCTCCCTGCCCTTGGTATGTTTGGAGATATGCTCCTTGACCTCCAAGGGGCTGAGCTTGCGGAATTCCGCGGTCTTCTGGTCGATGATAGCTATTTCCACCGTCTCCTCTGTTGACTTGCCCTCGGTAATGGCAAGGAGGACCTTCAATGCCATGTTGATGGCATCTTCCTTGGACATATCCTCATCATATTCCTTCTCGAAGATCTCCATGGCCGTGCTTCGCCCCGCGCCGATGGCGGTGGCCTTGTACTCAATGAGGGCCCCCGAGGGATCGGTCTCGAAGAGGCGGGGCTCGTCGTTTACACCGGCGATGAGGAGGGCTATGCCAAAGGGCCTCACCCCCCCGTGCTGGGTGTAGAGCTGCTTGAAATCACATATCCTCTTGGCCAGGACCTCGATATCAATGGGCTCATTGTAGGTTATCCTGTTGGCCTGGGACTCTATCCTGGCCCGGTCAATAAGCACCCTGGCGTCTGCCACAAGGCCCGAGGTGGCGGCACCGATATTCTCATCGATCTGGAATATCTTCTCTATGGATTCGGCCTCCACCAGCCTGGATGTGATCCTCTTGTCCACGGCCAGGAGTACCCCGTCCTTGTAGCGAATCCCGATGGAGGTGGTCCCCCGCTTGACGGCTTCCCTGGCGTATTCCACCTGGAACAACCTTCCATCGGGGCTGAATACCGTTATGGCCCTGTCATATCCCATGCTGGGCATTGGCTGCATGCTTTCACCATCCTATATCCTTTCTTAATAAACCGATAAACTTCCTGTTCTGAATCTTAATTCTCTTCTTCAATTCCTTGCTCTGGGGTACGGCATCAACGCATTCCCCGTAGGACCGCACCGCCTTGAAGATCTCATCCTCAAAACATATCTCTTCTGACTCTTCTTTAAATCTCTTCTCCCTATTTAAAAACTTCCTTTTTAAAGACTTTACGGTGCCCGAGACCCCCAGGACCCGGATTCCCACCCTCCTACCATTTATCCTGTCCAGGAGTCCGAGGCAGGCCCTGACCATGGTGACCCTGTCCCTGCGGCAGACCAGAAACCCTGTCAGGGTCCTAGGGTTGTACCCCATGACCCAGAGGTTCATGTCGGCTGCCCTCTCCTCGCCGAAGAAGGATATCGCCTCACCCCACAGGGCCCGGACCAGCTCATCCTTACCTACCTCCTCGTCCGCGTAGATATCGAAGGCGATATACCTCTTCTTGGGCCTCATGGAGGGCTTCAGACCCTTTTTCATGGCCTTTCCCCCTTGACGATGGCCCAGGGATTTGTGCTCAGTGCCTCCTCCACTTCCTGGTCTGTGAATCCCAGGGAGAGGAGGATGGCACCTGCCAGGTCGGCACCCCGCAGGCCCATATGGGAATCCGCCCCGGTGGAGGCGATGATGGAAAAGCCGAATTTCCGCTTGAGGACCAGGGTCTGTTTGATCCCCCTGACCACCTGTACCCTCTGGAGCCCCCTGGTGGATATCAATGCCCCGAGGTTCACCTCAACGCTCACCCCGGTCTCCGCAGCCTTTTTGGCCACCACGGGGCTGATGGTCATGTCCCTGCGGTCCTCTCCCAGACCCACCAGGGCCGCCACCCTCCTGTCCCCCACCGCAGCCCGGTTGAGGGCCTCCCCCCCGGCCCGGACCAGGATGTAGCCCGCATGTTTTCCCAGGAGGGCCTTTTTGAGTTCCCTTGGCCCCCCTGGAGCCAGCTCGGTGCCCGAGATGAACCGGTCCCCCCCATGGGAGATGCCGTCGCAGAGGCCGATGCCGATGCCCAGCTCCCTGGCCTGGTGGAGCATCCTCTCGGGGGTGTCGGTGCCCGTGGAGTGGAGGGAGTGGGTGTGGAGGTCAAGGAACTTCAACTAGAACCACTCCTTCAATTCCTTTATTATCCTGGCATCGTCATGGGGGTAGCTGATAAACCCTGCCGAGACCTGTATGCCCTCTCCCAGAGAGACCCGCCCATGGCATGCGGCCATCTTGTCAAGCCTGAGGAAGAGGGTGCCATCGCTGAAGCGCCTTTCCATCTCCTCTTTAATACTGGCCCTCTCCTTGGTGTCCAGGCGCTCAATCAGGGATTTGAAAAAGTTCTTTTTATCCCTTTTGACCTCCCCTTCAAGAATCAGGATGGGGTTTTTGAAGGCACCCTCGGCCCTGATCTCCTTGAAATCAACCTCGGCTGGCAGTATGGCGGCCAGACATTCCATCACCTTCTCCCTGTCCTCTGTGGCATGGACGTGGGTGGTTATCTGGATGCGGTTCACCTTTATACCCATGGCAAACCTCCATCTGCACCCAGGGTTTAATAAAGATTCTGGACCACCTTCGGGGCAGAGGAAGGGCATCAAGAGGAGGAGCCTTGGGGATTTCAAGCTGCGAAGGAGGAAATGATGGCCGGGGACACCTGCCCAAAGAAAGGCGGAAATTTTATATA
>CAZHQS010000010.1:21411-27844 GCA_964534545.1 Candidatus Hydrothermarchaeota archaeon | reverse complement strand
CAACATCCTTTGGAAGGCGAACCCAAAAAACGCTCCCGCCCTCGGGATTGTCCTCCACCCAGATATCTCCGCCGTGGAGCTCGACGATCCGCTTGGCGATAGCCAGGCCGAGGCCTGTGCCCTTTACCCCCTCCCTGCCCAGGCGCTCGAAGCGATTGAAGAGCCTCTCCCTGTTCTCCTCACTTATACCCCTGCCCCAATCCTTCACATATATTGTGCAGGCGTCCTCCTCTTCGACGACCCCCATCTCGATGGCCGTTCCTTCCGGGTTGTGCTTTACGGCATTGGTCAGGAGGTTGGCAAAGACCTCCTCGACCATAGGGTTGGCGGTGAGGGTCAGCCGAGGGGGACATCTCAGACTTATCTTGCAGCCCCGGGCGTCCGACAGGGGCCCGAGTCCTTCGGCCAGTCTCTCGAGGAGGAATGAGATATCGAGCTTTTCGAAATCCATCTCGGCGGGATTTTCCAGTCTTGCATAGGTGGTGGCTTCCTCCACGAGCTTGGTGGCGTTCTCAAGGCATTCCTCCATAACCTTCAAACGCTCGCGGACCTCTGGGTCCAGCTCTTCCTCCTGGAGTATCTCCAGGGACATCCCGATGGTATGGAGAGGGTTCATGATGTCGTGGCTCAGGATGTCGGTGAAAAGGTCTTTAAGGCGGTTGGACTCCTCCAACTCCCGGGTCCGCTCCTTCACCTTCTGCTCCAGCTCGTGGGAGTGTCTCCTCAGCCGGTCCTCCATCTCCTTGAGCCTGAGGATGGACCTGACCTTGGCGGTGAGGATGGTCCTGTTGTAGGGTTTGGTGAAGTAGTCGTTGGCCCCCAGCTCCAGCCCCCTGACGATGTCGGACTCGTCGTTCTTGACGCTTATGATGATCACGGGAATCGAGGAGGTCCCCTTGTTCTCCCTGATCCGCTTCAGGGTCTCGAAGCCGTCGATGCCCGGCATCATGATGTCCATGATGATGAGATGGGGCTTCACTTCCTCAAGTTTTTCAAGGGCCTCCTCCCCGCTGTAGGCCGGGATGGTCTCGTAGCCCTCCGCTTTAAGGATCAGTTCTGCTACTTTCACCATGTCGGGCTCGTCGTCGACTATCATGATTAGGCTCATCTGAGATCACTCCCATTATTTTGCTTTTCAACATCCTTTGGAAGGCGAACCCAAAAAATGCTTCCGCCCTCGGGATTGTCCTCCACCCAGATATCTCCGCCGTGGAGCTCGACGATCCGCTTGGCGATAGCCAGGCCGAGGCCTGTGCCCTTTACCCCCTCCCTGCCCAGGCGCTCGAAGCGATTGAAGAGCCTCTCCCTGTTCTCCTCACTTATACCCCTGCCCCAATCCTTCACATATATTGTGCAGGCGTCCTCCTCTTCGACGACCCCCATCTCGATGGCCGTTCCTTCCGGGTTGTGCTTTACGGCATTGGTCAGGAGGTTGGCAAAGACCTCCTCGACCATAGGGTTGGCGGTGAGGGTCAGCCGAGGGGGACATCTCAGACTTATCTTGCAGCCCCGGGCGTCCGACAGGGGCCCGAGTCCTTCGGCCAGTCTCTCGAGGAGGAATGAGATATCGAGCTTTTCGAAATCCATCTCGGCGGGATTTTCCAGTCTTGCATAGGTGGTGGCTTCCTCCACGAGCTTGGTGGCGTTCTCAAGGCATTCCTCCATAACCTTCAAACGCTCGCGGACCTCTGGGTCCAGCTCTTCCTCCTGGAGTATCTCCAGGGACATCCCGATGGTATGGAGAGGGTTCATGATGTCGTGGCTCAGGATGTCGGTGAAAAGGTCTTTAAGGCGGTTGGACTCCTCCAACTCCCGGGTCCGCTCCTTCACCTTCTGCTCCAGCTCGTGGGAGTGTCTCCTCAGCCGGTCCTCCATCTCCTTGAGCCTGAGGATGGACCTGACCTTGGCGGTGAGGATGGTCCTGTTGTAGGGTTTGGTGAAGTAGTCGTTGGCCCCCAGCTCCAGCCCCCTGACGATGTCGGACTCGTCGTTCTTGACGCTTATGATGATCACGGGAATCGAGGAGGTCCCCTTGTTCTCCCTGATCCGCTTCAGGGTCTCGAAGCCGTCGATGCCCGGCATCATGATGTCCATGATGATGAGATGGGGCTTCACTTCCTCAAGTTTTTCAAGGGCCTCCTCCCCGCTGTAGGCCGGGATGGTCTCGTAGCCCTCCGCTTTAAGGATCAGTTCTGCTACTTTCACCATGTCGGGCTCGTCGTCGACTATCATGATTAGGCTCATCTGAGATCACTCCCATTATTTTGCTTTTCAACATCCTTTGGAAGGCGAACCCAAAAAATGCTTCCGCCCTCGGGATTGTCCTCCACCCAGATATCTCCGCCGTGGAGCTCGACGATTCGTTTGGCGATAGCCAAGCCGAGGCCTGTGCCCTTCACCCCCTCCTTGCCCAGGCGCTCGAAGCGGTTGAAGAGCCTCTCCCTGTTCTCCTCGCTTATACCCCTGCCCCAATCCTTCACGTAGGCCTCCCAGCTCTTGCCCTTGTCCAGGATGCCCACCTCAATTTTTTTCCCTTCAGGTGCATATTTTATGGCATTTGACAGCAGGTTCGAGAACACATCCCTGAGGAGGGGGTTCACCCTGGCCCAATTTTGCCCCTCCAAGCGGTAAACAACCCCTATCCCGGCTGATTCAAGCTGGGGTTTGAACTCCAGGACGGACTCCTTCAAAAGGGCATTCAAGTCCTGGATGTCACACTCCACCCTATCCGTTTCCTGGAGCTTGGAGAATTGAGAGGCGCTCTGGATCATCTCAATTAGCCTAAGGCTTTGCCTTTTTATCATATCGAGAACCTCTCTTTTTTTCACGTCGGTCTCGTCATCAAGCAGAATATCGGAGGCGTTCTTCACGCACCCTGCCGGATTCAGAAGTTCGTGGCGCATGATATCGATGAAGAGGTCTTTCATACCGTTGGCCTCCTCGAGCTCCTTGGCGTAGCTTCTGACCCTATCCTCGGCCCTCTTACGCTCGATGATCCCTGCCAGCACGTTGGCGATACCCTGGAGGAATTCCTCTTCCCCCCTGTCGCGGCGGTGCCCCTGCCCCACATAGAGGTTGATGACCCCCAGCACCCTGCCGGCGGCCAGGATGGGTACGCAGTAGTGGCCGTGGGGGCTCATGCCCTCGTATCTCGTTTCGTGCTTCTCGGTGACCTCCCCTGCATAGAGGGTCTTTCCAGAGGCAGCTGCTCTACCGCAGAGGCACCTGCCGAAGGGGACCACTGCGCACTCGGTGAGCAGGGACGGGTGAAGCCCCCGCTGAGCCTTCAGGACCAGGACCTCCGGGTCGTCCTCCACCAGGAAGATACCACCTACGGATTTCAGGGAGAGCCGAGGGATGGAGACGATCTCTTCGATGGCCCTCTCCAGCATCTCTTCCAGGGAGATGTCCCCCAGGGGGAGCTGGAGGAGGTGGTTGACAGCGGCCTGGAGGTCGGAATGGCGGTGGGCCTCCTCCTCGGCCCGTCGTCTCCTGGTCATCTCCTCCTCGAGGGTGTAGATGAGGTATCCTGCAAGCATGAAGAGGGGTATCGAGGAGAGGATTACCAGATGCTCCAACCGGGCCTCCAAAATGTGCTCCGGGAGCCGGCCCGGCCCCCTCTTCCAGGTTTCGTAACTCCAGTAGGTCAGGTTCATCAACCATCCGGCGGCTGCCACCGCATGGGATCTTTTAATCTCCATGTTCGACCTCCCGGGAGCCTAGGTTTCCCGCCCACAGGCCTACTTCGATTCTCCCAAGGACCGCCTCGGGGTCCATGTAGTGGTCATCAATCCAGGACCGCTCCACGGAGCGGGTGTCCTTTTCCAAGAGGTGATTCTCGTGTATGATTTTGCTTTCCATTTCAATACCTCTCTTCAAGGACCCGCTTGACCCTTCTGACCAGGTCATCCTTGTCGAAGGGTTTTGTAATGTAGTCCACCACGCCACGGACCCTGCTGCCAAGGAGTATGTCCGAGGCCCCGGTCTTCACAGTGAACATGATCACAGGGACCGAGCTGCCCTCGTCGGTCTTCCTAATCTCATCCAGGGTCTCCCATCCGTTCATGCCCGGGAGCATGATGTCCAGGATGATGAGGTCCGGCTTTTCCTTCTTGAGCAGCTCGAGGCCCTCCTCACCGCTGGCGGCCACCACCACCTCCATGCCCGCCTTCTCGAGGACTAACTTTGTCAAAAAAGCGATGTTAGGCTCGTCGTCCACGACCAGAATTTTCATTCCACAAAAACCTTTTTACTTTTCATATCCAGTCTCTGCATCGAAATTGGCCAGAGCTCTTTTTTATCGAATACAAGGGTTGATACGGCTTCTGGTTCTTTCCTGGGTTCTTCTTCCATCCCAAGGGGGTCCTTAGGGTCCACCTCCAGAAAAACCGCACCCTCGGCCGCCAGACCTTTCACCACGGCGAGGACCTTTTCGTTGGCGCTGGATATCTCGAGGATGGCTTCGTTTAACCTGATAAGGACCCTGGTTGCCCTGAAATGATGTACAAAAAGACCCAGGGTCATTATGTATAACCCTGTCAAACCTAGTAACATTTCCCATTCCATTTACAAACACCTCAAAGTTTCTTTTCCATCCATCATATCATCCCTCCTGGAGAGAGCAGGGGAGAGGGGGGGTGTACCTGTCCCGCCCAGTTCCAATAATATTTGTACCTTTCCTGGCTATTTGTGGTTTTGGAAAAAAGTATGAAAAAGTTAGGAAACAGAAGGGTTTTATGTGGTAACGGGGCAGGTTACTAGATGGGAAGCCCGGATAGGCCGCCCCTCCCAGCCTCGGCCGTCACCGCTGCTTTCCCACCAAGAGAGAAAGGAGGACGGGGATAAGCCCATGATCATCCCCGTCTACTACCTTGTTCATGGCATTCCCAAGTATATAATGGTATGGAAAATAGTCTGGAAAGAATGGGAAACTATTTATGACATGGACAGACTAAATTCAAGATGATGGGGCAGATAAAACGGCGGATACTGGTGGTCGACGACGAGCCCGATATCCTTTTCCTGGTCAAAAGGACCCTCGAGAAGGAGGGCTATGATGTCCTCACCGCCTCAAGCGGGAGGGAGTGCCTTGAGATCCTCGAGGACACGGTGCCGGACCTCATACTTATGGATATCATGATGGAGGGAATGGACGGCATCGAGACTGCCCAGGCGGTGCGGGAGCGCTTCCATATTCCGGTGATTTACCTCACCGCCTACGACGATGACATGGTCTTGGACCGGGCGAAGATGACAGCCCCCTACGGGTATCTCATCAAACCTTTCCAACAGCGGGAGATCTACGCCGCCATTGAAGTGGCCCTCTACAAGCATCGGATTGAAGAGGAGATCATGGCAGAGCAGGAGCGCTTCAGGGCCGTCTTCGAACATGCCCCCTCCGGGATAGCCCTCATGGAAGCAGATGGGAGGTTCTTCAAAGTGAACCGTGCTCTTCAGGAGATCCTCGGCTACACCGAGGACGAGCTCCTCAACATGACCCTCGTGGACATCACCCATCCCAGTGATACGGAAAAGAACCTGAGGCTCTTCCGGGAGATGGTCGGGGGGGGGCGGGACAGCTATCAGGTCCTGGGGCGCTGCTATCGTAAGGACGGCAGGGTAATATGGGCGGACCTGAGGGTTTCCGCGGTCCGGGATGCCCGGGGGAACTACCAGTACAATTTTGTCATGGTCCAGGACGTGACAGAGCGCAAGGAGGCCGAGGAGGAGATGAGGAGGGGGCTGATGAGGTTCAGGCTTGAGGAGGGAGGCCTGTATCTCGTCAAGGAGCCGCACCTGGGCATGTCCCTGGAAGCCTTCAGGGACCTCCTCAGGGTGGGCTATCATGGGGTCGTCCTTTCCAGAAGCCCGGAGGAGGAAATGAGAAGGATTGTGGATGGGGACTTCCAGCACAAGTGGCTCGCCGAGAAAGGTGGAAGGGGGGCTCTATCCCCCGAGGTGGAGGAGGTGGAGACCTGGATTGAGGCCCTGCCAGAGAGGACCTCCATACTCCTTGACAGGCTTGACTACCTGGTCCTTAAGAACGGCTTCCAGAAGACCCTCTCCTTTGTCCAGAGGTTGAGGGAGATTGCCTATCTCAAGGACTATATCGTTATTATGTCCCTGGACCCTTCCACCCTGGACGGGCAGGCCCTTGGACTCCTGGAGAAGGAGACCCGGGAGGTGGAGCCTCTCCACAGGGTCAGAATGGACGACGACCTCCTGGAAGTGCTGAGGTTCATCTACAAGGAGACCAACATGGGCAAGAGGCCCTCCTTTACCGATGTGGGCAGGGACCTGGGGATAAGCAGACCCACTGCGAGGAAGAGGATAAAGCGTCTGATTCAGGAGGGTTATGTTAGGGAATCGGTAAGGGGTAACAGGAAGGTCTTGGACCTGACAGGGGAGGGGGTGCGCCTGTTCCTGGATTGAT
>CAZHQS010000010.1:0-21311 GCA_964534545.1 Candidatus Hydrothermarchaeota archaeon | reverse complement strand
TAGATGAACTGGGCCTCGGAATTCTCCCCCAAACGCTAAGATTTTTCTGCCTTCAACAGGACCTTGAAGATGAGCTTGGCCGCCAGGACCGGGGTATAGCTGTCATATTGGGGTGAAACCTCTGTCAGGTCGAAGCCAACAAGTTTTGCCGTCTTGAGCACATCCAGGCACCTGACAAGGTCATCAAAGGAAAACCCCGGGGGCTCGGGATTGCATACCCCCCTGGCCTCCTTGGGGTCAAGGACGTCGGCATCGATGGAGAGATACAGATCCCTATCCCCGACTATTCCGGTTATATCCTTGACCAGTGCCCTGACATCCCTGCAATGATTGAAGTCCAAGTATCTGAGACCAAGTTCCCTCGCGTCCTGGAGCTCCCTCCTGGAGGCGCTCCTGACACCCACCAGGAGGATATTTTCACCCCCCACCCTTTCAAAAATGCGCCTCGAAACACAGGCATGGGAATAGGGGTTACCAATATAATCCTCCCTGAAATCCATGTGGGCATCAAAGATCAGGTAAAAGGGACCTTGGTCATAGGCTTCTGCTGCAAAGGCCGTGATGGTGTGTTCCCCACCCAGCATCACCGGGACCTTGTCCCTTTCCAGGATGGCCCCCAGGGTCTCCCTGACCCTCTTACGGGTCTCTTCCGCATCACCATGAGAAACCTCCACATCCCCCATGTCATGAATAGGTATCCCCAGGAGATCGAAGTCATCCAGGAGGTCGTAGTCCTCAATCTCCCTTGACGCCTCGCGAATTGCCCCGGGTGCCCATCTGGATCCGGCCCGGTAGCTCTCACTGGAATCATAGGGCACTCCAAGGACTGCGTATCTTGCCTCCTGGAGGGTCAGGTCTCTTCTTCCAAAGGTAGGGGGAGTGAAGTAGGGAGTGGGATGCATCAGCGGACACGGGTAAGTTTTTTCCGACCCAGCGCCTCTATGTACTCAACCTCTGCCCCCTCCACAAGGGTGCCCTCAATATCCTCGGGGGCGGGTTTCTTTATCTCGAAGGTCTCATATGAGGTCAGGTCCATAATCTGAACATCATCTCCCATAAAGGCCAGGACCTGTCCTGCTCGTCGATCAATGATGGGTACCTCCACATCGCTATGGGTGGGGGAGACAAGGGTCCTTTTTACACCATCAAAGATCCCGATACCTACAATCCTTGCCTTGGCATGGCCGTGCTTGCCAGTCTTGGCGGTTTCTATACTGACGACCTTGCAGGGCTCATTGTCCATCATCAAAAATTTTCCTACCTTAATTGAACCAGCTTTTGCCATCTTCGTTGCCATAGTCTAACCTCCCTTTAGAATCAGATTTATAATATATAAATATAAACCCTGACCGCCTGACTGGTACCCTGGCCGTCAATATAGAAAACTATTTATCTGGAAAAAAATCAGATAGTGTGCGAGAGAGATGGCAAATATCTTTGATGTGGTATCAGGTAGTCTAATATTAGTGTTTTTTACGCTATTATTAGTTGTCGCCGGGTTTTTCCTCGGAATTTTCCTCAAATCTCTAAAAGGGCGAACAGATGTCCAATAGATGATTCTGCTTCTTTATGGACATAGGAGCCCCTGTCGTATAGCGGATAGTACGCGGGTCTTCGGAAC
This sequence comes from Candidatus Hydrothermarchaeota archaeon, assembly GCA_964534545.1. GTDB lineage: Archaea > Hydrothermarchaeota > Hydrothermarchaeia > Hydrothermarchaeales > JAADFM01 > JAADFM01. The sequence continues at coordinate 19,690 of CAZHQS010000010.1, read as the reverse complement.
CCGTAACCCGGGTTCAAATCCCGGCGGGGGCATTTTGATCCACTCGCAATCAAGCTGTTGGCTTGAGCATGTACGAATGATTGCTCGCGTCTCCACCCATAGATTCATGTCGCTGTCGCAAATGAGAGAGATATATGTTCTTTTCCCCGGGGTTTTCTTTCTAAGAAAAGGCCGGTTCCGAATCCCGGCGGGGGCATTTGGATCCACTTGTCACCCTCCTCGGCTTAGCGCTGTCGCTAAAGCCTCGTCGCTCGACACCGGTGACAGCGTGTCTCCACCCAGTTTTCTCTACTTCCCCTCAATTTCTCTTTTCACCTGAAGATATTCCTCCTTGGATATCTCACCCCTGACGTATCTCTTGTTGAGAATATCTATGGCACTTTCCTCTTTTTTGCCATTGGAAAACACGACAACTAAAAAGAGGATTACCAACAGCCAGAAGAGCAGCCCGAATCCATGGAACCCCAGGCCGAAAAATCCTGTCCCCCTGTGGTGCATCCCGGGGCCCATCATCTCACTACCCTCATACCGGCAGGGGCCCCAGAGGCTGCCCCCCTGGTAGACGAAGGTAACCGCGAGGAGCAGCAAGATGAAACCAAAACCAAGGTAGAGCGCCTTTTCCCTGTCCATCATCTATACCCCCTTCAGGCCCACCTGGTGCCCCTTCCATAGCCGCGGCGGCAACCGCTGGCGCAGCCTTTACTGTAATCACAGATGCTGTCTCCGTCTTCATCGACGTATCCTGCACCTCTTTCTCTGCCGCAATCCCCGCCCTGACAGGCCCCTGTCTGGTAGTTGTCACACAGACCGTCTCCATCATCATCAATGAAGTCCGGGCCAGGGCAGGAGGGCACTGTTCCATTTCCTCCCGGGTCTGAATAGGCGCTTCCGATATAGAGCGCAAAGACCAGAAGGCCCAGGAGGGCAGTTTTCTTGTTCATTCACATCACCTCTGATACCATATAGGACTTCCTCCTGGGTTTAACTTGTCCAGGATACCGTCAGGTATTTTCCTATTGGTCTTCATTCCAGAACCTTTCATACCGTCCATCACCGTCCTATTGATACGTTAAACCCCTATTTCAGCCAATCGCTTAGGAATATCTTGTAGGTCTTTCCCAATCTCTCCCTCTGAATAAGTCCTTTCCTTTCCAGGTTTAAAATCAATGCGGAGACCTTGGACTTGGAAAATCCCGTGCGGAATCTTATGGAATCCTGGGTCAGCTCTCCGGTATCCCTCACCATGTCGATGATGAGCATCTCGTCCTCTGCCAGGGCCCGTTCCAGGATATTCATGCTCTTTTCAAGACCACTTTCATCCTTTTGGGTTTTGCCGGGGGCCGACCTTTTGGAGTAGATGTAAAAAAGGATTCCTGAAGCCATCCCCGCAACAAAGGAGAATCCCAGTCTGTACCGTACCACGGAGGGCGACTCATCCCCGGCCACAAGGAACATCAGGGAATCCAGACCGAAGTAGACGATGAATACCAAAAGCACCGAGGCCATGAGCCTCTCGTTCTCGGTTAAGGGTTTCATTTTTCGGTCCCCAGGTATTTGATGGCTCTCCCCAAGACCCCAAGGGGTGAACCATCGAGGCGTCCGTTGAAATAGGACTCAACGATTTTAGCAGTGAGGTTTTTTTCTACCGAGACCTTCTGGATTATCCTGGCCATTAAACCATCGGGAACCCGATAGAGCACCTTCTGAAGCAGTGCCAGATTCGAGTAGAACCCTTTCTTCGAATAGATGGACTCCCTGTACTCCTCCACGGCCCTTGAAAGTCCCATCTCACCCCCCATCACCTTGGAAATCAATCCTCCAAGTACCCGGGCATTCTCGAAGGCCGGCCTGATACCTTCGGCAGTCACAGGGATTACCTGGCCACCGGAATCCCCTACAAAGAATACATCCCCCAGGACAGGCTCCCCCAGACCCCCGCAGGGGATCACTCCGCCATGGATGCCGTATCCCCTGTTTTCCATACCCCGACTGACCATAAAGGCATCGAGGCGCCTCTTCAAGTCGGTTTTCAAGTAGTAGCTGCCCAAACCTACCCGCACTTTACCCTTCCCGACTGGGAAGATCCAGGCATATCCACCAGGGATAATACTCTTGCCATAATACAGGTGCAGGCTCCTCTCGGTTTCATAGTCAGCCACCGTCTCAATACCGGTGGCCCTTTGGGTCTTCCTGCCGCGGCCGGAATATCCCAAATGGCTGGCCGTAACTGCCCGCCAGCCGCTTGCATCTACGACGATTTTCCCATGGAAGACCTGATTGTCGCAATAAACCTTCTTTGGGAACCCCCTGGAAAGACCGGTGACCCTGGTACCCGTCCTTATCTCCACTTCCTCCAATGCCCCGGCAAGGGTATTGCAGAAGATGCCGTAGTCAATGGTGCAGAATTCCTCCGGGACGTCCACCACCGCCTGGGACCCGTCCATGGAGTGAAAGGTAACGGAGTCAAATCTCTCCAGGATGCTCTTATCACATCCCAGTCTTTCAACCCATGAGGCCGGTGCGGCACAGGCCGAGCGCTGGCGCAGGCCTATCTCCCTCTCCTTCTCCAGGATGAGGATCCGCTCAGCCTCTGTGAACCTGGCCGTGGCCAGGCCGGCAAAGCTCCCGCCTACTATAATGGTATCATAGAGGCCTTCCATATAATAACATTGGAGGGCGGGATTATTAAAGCTTTCAGGGCCAGCCAGGCCTCAAGGTGTTCTGGTATGCGGTTGCTATGGCCGAGGCCTCCATGACGATCTTGCCGTCCGATATGGTGTAGGGCACCAGGGCCTTGGGGTAACCCTTGCACGCCCCCTCGATACCGCCGCCTGTCTTGGCGTCGAAGGTGGTGCCGCAGGCGTCACAGGTGAGGACATCATCCTTCAGGTGCCAGCCTTCCGAGCGGCAGGGGACGCAGATTCGGGGCATCACATTTATCTTCCCTTCCATGGTCTTCACCGCCATCATAGGGACCCTGACCCCGCCAAAGTCCAGCTCGAAATCCACGATCCAGTACTTCTCCACCATGTCCTTGGGAATGGATATCTTGTTACCGGAAAGCTCCGGGGTGACCCAGACAGCGCCTAGGGCGCTGGCATCAAACCTCGACGGGGGTTCTACTCTGAGTCCAGGTGGATAGTTCATCTGATCAGGTGTTGGTGTGGTACTCGCAGAAGCGTCCGTGCACCCGGCAAAGAGGGCCAGGGCAATAAGTAGGATCAAAATTCTCATCTCGTTTCCTCCTTTACGATTTTTCCGTCCTCAAGATAGATTATCCTTGAAGCGACCTTTGCCTTTTCGGCATCATGGGTGACCATTACTATCGTCCGTCCCTCCTGATTTAGCTCCTTGAAGACCTCCAGGATCTCCTCACCGGTTTTGGAGTCAAGGTTCCCGGTGGGCTCGTCGGCCAGGATGAGGGCAGGGTCGTTTGCCAGGGCCCGGGCAATGGAGACCCTCTGCTGTTCACCCCCCGAGAGCTGGGCTGGCCGGTGGTCCGCCCTTTTGGCAAGGCCCACTTTTGAAAGTATATCGTAGGCCTTATCCCTGCTCTGGCCGTTGAGAGATGTGAAGGTCATGGGCAGGATAACGTTCTCCAGGGCCGTGAGGGACGAGAGGAGGTGGTACTGCTGGAAGACGTAGGCGAGCTTTTTCCGCCTGATTTCAACAAGCTCTTCCTCCTCCTTTCCTTCTATCCGTGACCCGTCCAGGATCACCTGGCCAGAGGTCGGGGCGTCCAGCCCGCCCAGGATGTTCAGGAGGGTGGACTTGCCCGAGCCTGACGGGCCCATGATGGCCAGGAACTCCCCCTCTTTGACCTCAAAGGATACGCCGTCCAGGGCGTGAACTGCTGCCTCGCCTTCTCCGTAGATCTTTTTTATGTCCTTCACCTTTAGTATCATCCAAAACACCTCACAGGGCGCGGAAGGAGTCCGCCACCTTTATTTTCGAGGCCCTGTAGGAGGGATAGAGGCTGGCCCCGACGGTTACAATCACCGCCACCCCTAAGGAAAGGGGCAGATAGCCCGGGATGACCCTCACCCGGACCCCCTCGAAGATCAGAGGACCTATGATATAGGCGCCCAGGGAGCCCAGGAAGTAACCCGCCAGCCCGCCGATGATGCCCACTATTACGGCCTCATAGGTGAAGATGGCCATGACCTGGTACCTGGAGGCCCCCACGGCCTTCATTATGCCGATATCCTTGGTGCGCTCGTGGACGGTGGTGAGCATGGTGTTTATGACCCCCAGGGAGCCCACTAGGAGGGTCACCACCGCCAGGGTGAGCATGAATCTATTGAGGCGCTCCATGGTGCTCATCTCGTTCTTGGCGATCTGTTTTACGGCCACGGCCCTGACCCCTGGTATGGCCTCGTTGAGCTTGCCGGCGATGTCCTCCACCGGGCATGCCTGGCAGAGGGCCCTGATCTCCAGGGCCGAGACCTTGCCCTCCTTCCCGAAACCCTTCTGGACCGTTGCCAGGGGGGCGAAGACTTGGTAGTCGTCGGCGGAGCCCGTCTCCTTGAGGATCCCGGTGACCCTCCCTTCTTCGGTTCCTATCTGGACGGTGTCGCCGATTCCAAGACCCAGGATAGCCGAGGCCTCGGAGCCTACTATGACGTCATTTTTGTCGTGGAGGTAGTTGCCCTCCTCCATCTCCCACCAGTTCTTCAGGAGGAGCTCGTCTTCCGGGCTCACTCCGATGAGCATGACCTCACGGCCGTTGATCTTGGTGTTCACATAGAGCTTGGGGGCAATGGTGGCGATGGGACCGTCGTCCTGGATACCTATCTCCTCCCTGATCATTTCGTCGGCGATTACCCTGATCTCCGGGATCCGGGATTCATCTATATAGTTGTCCCCCACGGCGATGTTGCCGAGGTTCAGGTCCCCCACCGTCATCCCCACGTCGCTTATGGCAGGGGTGACCACCATATTCGGGCCGTACTTGTTGAGCTCCTCGAAGATCTTGGCCTGACCCGCCATGGCCACCGTGAGGATGGCCACCAGCGTGGTGATACCTATAACAACGCCAAAGGACGTGTATAGCACGCGCTTCTTGCGGCGCTGAATGTCCTTGAGCACTACCTGATGGAGTTTCATGTTCCTATCTCCGTGATATAGCCCCCGGAGACCACCAGGCGCTTCACCACCTGCCCGTCCTTTATGACGTCCACTTCCTGGTGGCAGCCGTAGTCCCTGATATCCACCTGGATGTCCTCCCCCAGGGCCGGGGCATAGTTCTGGTATATATATACCTTCAATTCCTCCAGGTTGGTCCCTGCCCCGCTCCCACAGCCACCGCCACAGCCGCTGGAGGCGTTCTGCCCCTGACCCCTGGTGCAGCAGTCAGAGGTCCCTGGCTCTGGGTCCCCGGCCGACTGGATGACCTCCAGGGCCTCTTGGTCCCACTGGTAATCGATGGACTGGATATTGTCCTGTGCATAGGGAGACGGATAGTAGCTGTACCCCTTGGCGCCACCGTCCTGGGCGATGACCCACCCCGCTGTTAAAACCAGGATCAATCCAGAGAAAAAGAGTACCTCGCCCCGATCAAGTGAGTTGATTTTCGTGAATATTGAATTTTTTTTCAACATTGAAGATAAAATCCCTCAACATTATATAAAGGGATTTTCCAGGATTATACCCAAATTGGGCCAGGGTTTGACATGCCCAGCTAGCCGGGAAAAATCAAGGATTACAGCCAGGCTCCACCCACGGCGAGTTTATGGACCTGGGGCAGGACCTGGACGTTGTGGAGGTGTCTTCCCGCGGTCTCGGAGAGCCTCACCAGGTCCCGGAAGGAGGGGGGCGCGATATCGCCGATGGGTGTGACCGGCTGGATGACCAGGTGGATGGGGGGGCAGACCTCGGCCAGGTCCCGGGCGATCCTGTCCATGGTCTCAGGTTTAGTGCTGTCGAAGACCACGACCTTGGCCATGGTGAAACACTTGTACTTCAGGATATCGATGGTCTCAAGCTCCTTCTGGTAGATGTCCTCCCAGTGGCCGCAGTCGTGCTCCGGGAGCTTTATGTCTATGGCGGCGAATTTTATATGGTCCGCCACCTTTCTGGCCTCCTCGGGAAGGGTGCCGTTGGACTCCAGGTAAAGGGGGACCTTGGTATGGAGGGTCCTGATGAAATCCGCCTGGAGCAGGGGTTCTCCCCCTGTCAGGGATATGCTGTGGAGGTCCGGGGTGGAGATCTGGTCGATTATGGCCTCAAGGGTTTCAGATGATATGGGGTTCTCCATCTCTTCAAACTCCCCGGAACCCGGGCTCCCTTCGACCCTGCATGTCCTGGGGATAGACCTTGATCCTGGAGTGTCGCAGTAGGTGCAGCTCAGGTTGCAGCCAGCGAAACGGACAAAGACCTGCCTTCGTCCAGCAAAGAAGCCCTCACCCTGGAAGGAGGAGAAGACCTCCACCAGCTTTGCTTCAGGCATCATCAAATCCTTCCTTTACCCTGACACCCTGGCCCACCCCTTCGTCCACCCCCACCTCGATGAAGCTGAGGTTCCCATAACCGGAAAGCCTTTCCCTGACCCTTTTGAGGAAATAGCCCGCCAGGTCCTCTGCACTCAGGGACTGGATGGGCAGGATGACCACATCGGAGGTGGGAAAGACATACCGCTTGTCCAGGACCGAGACCTCCACTTCCCTCTCCCGCCTTTCAATCCTGACCTTTTCGTTTTCCCCTGGTATCAATACCCTGTGGTCCACCTCTTCAATCATCTCCCGGACCATCTTCTTAAGCTCTATGAAATCAACCACAAAACCGAACTTCTCGCTTCTCTCACCCTCTATCTCGATGTTCAACGCATAGGTGTGGCCATGGAGCCTGCCGCATTTTTCATGGTCCACTATGAAATGACAGGCAGAGAATCTAAGGCCCAGCTTCCAGCCGTCAAGGACAATCTTCATGTCTTACTTCCTCTTCCTCTTGGTATATTTGACTTGCTTCCCCTCCTTCTTGAAGGCCGATGACAGGCTCAGGATGTACCTCCCCTCGTCCCCGGCCACGATGACGGGCTCCTTCATCATCAGGGACGCCACATCGATCTCGTAGACCCCGTCCTCGGCCTTGATGTTCCAGATCTCCTGGTCGGTCCGGGGTTTTTTCCTGAGCTCTTCAACAAGTTTTTTATCAATGATCTCCCTGGTGTTCTTCCCTTTGAGGGCCTCGGCCTCTTCCTTGGAGATCTCTCGGAAGAACATGAAGAGGCGGTTGCCGCACTGGCACCCCTCCAGGATCTCTTTAGCTCCCTTGGGATAGACCCGTCCGCATTTGGTGCACCTGTGGGGCATCCTTTTAAACCCTCATTCCTTTTTGGCTTTTTTGGCAGTTTCTTTCTTGGGCTCCTTCTTCTGCTTCTCTGTCTTCTCTTTCTTGGCCTTTTTTGTCTTCTTCTTTGGCTTCTTGGGGGTCTCCCTTTTGGCGAACATGGAGATATAGTCAGGCTCCCGTTTAATAGTCTCAACGATCCGGGTGGGACCCACGATGGTCAGACCAGATTTTTTCCCGGCGATAAGGGAGGCGATCTTCTCCCTGATCCCTGTTATCCTGTGGTCCATCCTGTAGAACTCTATACCATGGAAATCCTTTGCATCTATCTCCTTCATGGTGGCCTCGATGAGCCCGGTCTCCTCCTGGGGAGTGAGCCCCTCCTCCAGAACAACGATGACATTCTTTTTGATGCGTTCGAGGATAAAGGCGATCTTCTCCTTGGAAGTCTTGTTTCGCATGGTTTCCGATGAGATGAAATCAAGCTGTATCTCCATTTTTGACCACTCCTAGTACAGATGCTCCTGTATGGCCTCGTAGAGCTTGTCCAGGTTCTCCCCGGTGGCCGCCGAGATGGGGACCACCACGTGCTGGGGAAAGGCGTTCTCGATGGCGGAGGGATCGGCATCTTCCTTGTCGATCTTATTGGCCACCACGATCAGGGGGATGTCCCTGGCCTCCAGGTTCCCGATGATGGTAATGTTGATCTGGGTGTAGGGGTCCTCGCTGGCGTCCATGACCACCAGGACAGCGTCCACGTTATCCAGATATTTTATGGCCTCGATGACCCCCTTGGTGGCCTCCTTGGCCCGCTCCTTGGCCTCCTCTTCTTCAAGGCCGAACTCCTGGAGGCCCTTGAAATCCACCTGGGTGGCGATGCCAGGCAGGTCGATGATGTTCATGTGCATGGAGCCCTTCTCGGTCTCTATGTTCACGTCCTCCACCTTCTGGATGCTCCGGGTCTCGTGGGGGATCTCGGAAACCGTGCCCACCTCCTCCCCCAGCCAGTCCAGGGATATCCTGTTGGCCAGGGTGGTCTTGCCCGCATTTACCGGACCATAAAAACCGAGCTGGATGCGCTTCTTTTTCCTGAAAATCCTTGTTATCTTTCTCAAACTTTTTTTCAAGCCCTCAAACATTAAAGCACCATCCTCTGATATTCTAATCTACCATATAAAAATTGTGGGCTCATCCAATCAGGACCCATCGCAAATTATATATTTCCACATGCCTTTTTATCAAAGGAGATAACATGGCAAAGGTCAAGATTACAGATTTAACCCTGAGGGATGCCCACCAGTCCCTTCTTGCCACCAGGATGCGCATGCGCCACATGGAGCCCATCGTGGAGGCCATGGACCAGGTGGGGTTTTACAGCTTAGAGGTCTGGGGCGGGGCCACCTTCGACTCCTGCATCCGCTACCTCAACGAGGATCCCTGGGAGCGCATCCGGACCTTCAAGAAGCTCATGAAGGAGACCCCCACCCAGATGCTCCTGCGGGGCCAGAACCTGGTGGGCTACAAACACTATTCCGACGACATCGCCGAGAAGTTCGTGGTCAAGGCCCACGAGAACGGGGTGGACATCTTCCGCATCTTTGATGCCCTAAACGACATCCGCAACATGGAGTTCACCATCAAGGTGGCCAAGAGGGTGGGGGCCCACGTCCAGGGGGCCATCTCCTACACCACCAGCCCGGTCCACACCATAGAAAGCTTTGTGGAGATGGGCAAACAGCTCGAGGCGCTGGAATGCGATTCCCTCTGCATAAAGGACATGGCGGGCCTCATCTCCCCCAAGGACGCCTACGACCTGGTCAAGGCCCTGAAGAAGGAGCTGTCCATACCGATCCTCCTCCACTCCCATACCACAAGTGGCATGGCCCCCATAAGCCAGTACGCGGCCTGCGAGGCCGGGGTGGACATGCTGGACACCGTCTTCTCACCCCTTTCAGGCGGCACATCCCATCCCCCCACCGAGACCATGATAGCAGCCTTGAAGGGCACACCCTACGACACAGGCATCGACCTGGAGGCCCTCCAGGAGATCACCGAGTACTTCAAGAAGATCAGGGAGAAGTACCTGGGCATCCTGGACCCCATATCCGAGAGAATAGATACCAACGTCCTGGTCTACCAGATCCCGGGTGGGATGCTCTCCAACCTGGTCTCCCAGCTCAAGGAGCAGAACGCCCTGGACAAGTACGAGGAGGTCCTGAAAGAGACCCCCAGGGTCAGGGCCGACCTGGGCTACCCGCCCCTGGTGACCCCCTCCAGCCAGATAGTGGGGATTCAGGCCGTGATGAACGTCCTTTTGGGGGAGCGCTACAAGGCCGTCACCCAGGAGGTCAAGGACTATGTCAAGGGCCTCTATGGCAAGAGTCCGGGCCCCATAAGCGATGATATCAGGGTCAAGATTATCGGCGATGAGGAACCCATCACCTGCCGGCCTGCCGACCTCATAGAGCCCCAGTGGCACACCATGAAGGAGGAGGCAGAGAAACTGGGTATCGCCAAAAGCGAGGAGGACATCCTCACCTATGCTCTCTTCCCGGCCATCGCTCCCAAGTTCCTTAAAGGAGAGCTCAAGGAAGAGGAGTTGAAACCGCCCCAGGAGGAGACGGTTCCCGAAAGGGCTATCCCCACCGACTTCAGGGTGGAGGTGGACGGGGAGGAGTTCAGCGTGAAGGTGGAGCCCGTGGGCGGCTACATCGAGATAGGTGAGGCCGCAGCCGGTAGTGCAGCAGCCCCCACCGGACCCGTGGAGGGCGGGGTTCCCTCCCCCATGCAGGGGATGATAGTAAAGCTGAAGGTCAAGGAGGGAGATGAGGTCAAGGAGGGGGACGTCATAGCCGTCCTGGAGGCCATGAAGATGCAGAACGATGTCACCTCCCCGGTGGAAGGCACCGTGGAGAAGGTCCTGGTCTCCGAGGGTGATTCGGTCTCGGCCGGCGATCCCATCATGGTCATCAAGTGATTTTTATGTTTTCCAAGGTGCTGGTAGCCAACAGGGGCGAGATAGCCATCAGGGTAATGAGGGCCTGCAGGGAGCTGAATGTCAAGACCGTCTCGGTCTTCTCCGACGCCGACCGCCACGCCCTCCATGCCAAGTATGCCGACGAGGCCTACAACATAGGCCCACCCCCACCGAGCCAGAGCTACCTGGACATCGAGGCCATCATCAACGTTGCCCTGAAGGCCGGGGCCGACGCTATCCACCCGGGATACGGTTTCCTGGCCGAAAACCCGAAGTTTGCCTCGGCCTGCGAGAAGAAGGGCATCACCTTCATAGGCCCCCCCAGCGATGCCATGGAGCTTATGGGCTCCAAAATCGTTTCCCGCAAGATTATGAAGAAGGCCGGGGTCCCCGTGGTGCCGGGAACCGAGGAGCCCATAAAAGACGCCTCAGAGGTGGAGGAGGTGGCGGAGGAGATAGGCTATCCCGTGGTCCTCAAGGCATCGGCGGGCGGCGGCGGCATCGGAATGAAAGTGGTGGAGAAAAAGGAGGACCTGGAGAAGGCCATCGAGACCACCATGTCCACGGCCAAGTCCGCCTTCGGGGACTCCACTATCTTTGTGGAGAAGTATCTGCTAAGGCCCCGGCACATCGAGTTCCAGGTCCTGGCAGACGAAGACGGGACCACCATCCATGTGGGGGAGCGGGAGTGCTCCATCCAGCGCCGCCACCAGAAGCTCATCGAGGAGACGCCGTCTCCTGTTATCATGGAAAGACCGGAGCTCAGGGACGAGGTGGGAGGTATAGCCATCAGGGCCGCTGAATCCATCGACTACGTCAATGCCGGTACCGTTGAGTTCATCTACTCTGACGGGAACTTCTATTTCCTGGAGATGAACACCCGCCTCCAGGTGGAGCACCCTATCACCGAGCGTGTCACAGGTTTCGACCTGGTGAAGGAGCAGCTTCGCATCGCTTCCGGGAAAGGGCTCTCCATCACCCAGGAGGAGGTCAGGGAGAGGTTCAAGGGCCATGCCATAGAGTGCAGGATAAACGCCGAGGACCCGCTGAACGATTTCGCCCCTTCCCCGGGGAAGATCACCAAGTACCGCTCCCCCGGCGGCCCTGGGGTCAGGATAGATTCAGGGGTGAGGATGGGCTATACCATCAGCCCCTACTACGACCCCATGATAGCCAAGCTGGTGACCTACGGCAGGACCCGGGAGGAGTGCATAAACAGGATGCAGAGGGCCCTCTCCGAGTACATCATCGCCGGGGTGAAGACCAACATCCCCTTCCACAAGGCGGTGATGCAGAACCCGGCCTTCAGGCGGGGCGAGCTATCCACCAGTTTCATAGATGACCATAATATCCTGGACGATATCCCTGCCATAATCGAGGCAGACAAGGCCAGGCAGGCCCGGCTGGCCGAGATTTTCAAGGAGGATAAGAAGGTGGTGGCCATCTCAGCGGCCGTGGGGTCCTACCTGGAAATCAGCCAGAAGATGAAAAAATCATCCTGAAAACAGTAAAAAAGTTTATTAGCGCCTGTGCCAATTTTATACATGATGCCCTATGGCACATATCATGATTGTGGATGACGAACCTGATGTCGTGGAGTTGATAAAGGAAGTCCTCAAGGAGGACGACCACTCTGTCATCGGGGCTACCAGCGGGAGGGAATGTTTAGAACTTCTGAAGAAGGAGCGACCTGACCTGATACTCCTGGACGTGATGATGCCCCAGATGGACGGATGGGAGGTGTGCAGGAAGATTAAGGACGACCCCTCCACGAGCTCCATAACGGTGGCCATGCTTACCATCAGGTCCAGGGAGGAGGACAAGATCACATCCCTTGACGAGGGCCTCGCCGACTGGCACATAACAAAACCCGTAAACATAAAAAAGCTCAGGCAGACCGTGAGATGGCTCCTGGAAAGTCCCCTGCCGAGGAACAGGCGAAGCTAGTGACACCAGAGTATCTAGGTGAACATAACCCCTACTTCTTCCCTGCGCCTCCCCTCGATTTTGCCCAGGACCTTTGCTATGGCCATATTAAAGTCCTTGAGGAGTATGATGTCCCGTCCCTCCCTTATGGCAAACATCCCTGCCTCTGTGCAGATGGCCTTGAGGTCTGCCCCGGAGGCCAAGTCGGACTGCTCTGCCAGCACCGTGAAATCCACCTCTGGGTCCACGTTCATGTTCCGTGAATGGATCTTCAATATCTCAAGTCGCGCCTCCTTATCTGGCAGGGGAACTTCAATGAGCCGGTCGAACCTACCGGGCCGGAGCATGGCCGGGTCGAGGATGTCCGGTCTGTTGGTGGCGGCAATGAGACGGATATCGCCCCTGGGGCTGAAGCCATCCATCTCGGCCAGGAGTTGCATAAGGGTTCTCTGAACCTCCCTGTCACCGCTGGTGGAGGACTCAAGCCTCTTGGCTCCGATGGCGTCGGCCTCGTCTATGAAGACGATGGAGGGGGCCTTCTCCTGGGCCAGTTTGAAGAGTTCCCGCACAAGCCGTGCCCCCTCCCCGATGTACTTCCGTATGAGTTCAGAACCTATCAGCCTGATGAAGCTGGAGTTGGTCTCGTGGGCAACGGCCTTTGCCAGAAGGGTCTTGCCCGTACCAGGGGGACCGTAAAGCAGCACCCCCTTGGGTGGGTCGATGCCCACCTTCTTGAACAGTTTGGGCTTTAGAAGGGGGAGTTCCACGGTTTCCTTTATCTCAACGATCTGGTCTTTCAACCCCCCGATGTCGTCATAGCTGACCCCGGGTTTTTCATCGATTTCCATGGCCAGCACCGAGGGGTCCTTTTCTATGGGGAGCACGTCCACCACGGCAAAGGACTGCTGGTTCATGGCCACCCTGGCCCCTGCCACCAGGTTCTCCCTGTCGATGAACTGGGAGGTATTGACCACGAAATTGGGGCCGGTGGAGCTTTTGACCACAACCTTGCCGTTCTCAAGCACGTCCAGGACAGTACCGATAACCAGCGGCATGGTCCTGAGCCTTTCAAGCTCGGAGCGGAGTCTTCTGATCTCCCTCTCCATACGGATATTGTCGTTTTCGATGGTGCGCTTCTTCTCCTCGAGCCATCTCACCCGCTGGGAATACCCGTTTTTGATTCTCTGGTTCTCACTTGAAAGCTGGGTGACTTCCTTCTCCAGCTCCCTGACCCTGTTCAGCAGATATTTAGAGAGTTCATCCTTGGGTTTTCTCTCTGCCAAACTCTTCTCCTTGTCCATACAGTTCTCCTCTTTATGAAAAGATATATATTAACAATTCGTAAACTTATTGAACACCATGAGATGCGAGGTCTGCGGAAGGGCGATCCGGGGAAAACCCGTGGAAGTCATGATAGAGGGCACCCAGATGAAGACCTGCCCCAGGTGTGCCCGTTTTGGAAGGAGGCAGGTCTCAGGTGAAGAGAGAGGAGGGCCCCCGGGGGCACCGCGGCCCAAAAGGTCCATACCCTACAGCCGGGAGGAGAAGGTCATCGAGTTCGTGGATGATGTCCACCTTGTCATCAGAAGGGGCAGGGAGTCCATGGGGCTTACCCGGGAGGACCTGGGCAGGAAGCTCAACGAGAAGGTCTCTGTCATAAACCGCCTGGAATCTGGCAGGATGGTGCCGGATAAAAAGCTTGCAAGGAAGCTAGAGCGAACCCTGGGCATCAAACTCCTGACCGAGGTTGAGGAGGAGAAGGTAGAAACCGCCGGTTACGGGGGTGGGGGGCTGACCCTGGGGGATTTTGTGAAGATCAAGAAAAAATAGTCCCCATCCTGATGTCCTTGTAGGGGCACGCCTCCACGCATTCCCAGCAGAGGGTGCACTCTTCCATTCCTTTTCCCTGGGATACCTTGATGTTCATCTCGCAGACCGCGTCGCATTTGCCGCATCCGGTGCAGTCCGGCCCCACCTTGAGCCCGAAGAGCCTCAGGTGGGATATCATGCTCAGGGCACCCCCCAGGGGGCAGAGGGTGGTGCACCAGAGGTTTCCATAGGCGACAGTCCCAAGGAGCACCGAGCCGAGGATGAAGTACCTCAGGTAGGACAGCTCCGTTGATGCGGCCTCCCTGGCCGGGCCCAGGAGGGAAAAGGCGCTGCCTGCCGGGCATAGGCTGCAGAAGACCGGCACCGTCATGAGGTAGGCCGTCAACCCGATAAAACCCAGAAAGGTCATATATTTGATCCACTTGTTGTAAACCCGGTTTTTTCCGGGTATTTTGCTGAGGAAGGTCGTCAGTGCCCCAAAGGGACACAGCCACCCGCAGAAGAACCTCCCAAGGACCAGGGTCAAAAACACGGTGGAAAGGACAACCATCAGGGTGATCCTGGCTGCCAGGAGTATCTGGTCCTGGAGGGCCCCTAGGGGGCACACCTGCCAGATGCCCAGGCCATAGGCCCGGGTCCCCTCCCGCACGAACATCACCGTAATGATTATCACCGTCAGAAGGAACAGCTTCCTTATCTCGCCAATCTTCAGATTCCTTCCTCCTATCAAAGGTTTTAACCATGGGATTTATCTGTTAAGTATTTAAAATTAACAGAAGAAGTGTTCACCATGCTGCCAGATGTACAGACCCGGATACCAGGAATAAAGCTCCATCTTACCAGGGTGGGGGTCAACAATGTCCGAAAGCTGCTCAAGATCCCCCGGGGGGACAAGCGGCCCATAATACTCCTTGCGAATATCGAGTGTTACGTGGACCTGCCCGCCCAGCAGAAGGGCACCCATATGTCCCGGAACCTGGAGGCCATAAACGAGATAATTGAGGAAATCGTCCAGAAGCCCGTCTACGAGCTTGAGAGGCTTTGCGAGGACATCGTGAAGGATGTCTTCAAGAGGCACGGTTATGCCTCCAAGTGTGAGGTCAATCTCAAGGCCAAACTAATGTTACACCACAGGACCCCTGGAGGGAGGAAAACCCAGAACTTTGTAAATCTCATTGCCAGGGGAGAGGCTTCCCGGGATAGGGAAGATGTGGTAAAGGAGGTGGGAGCCGAGGTCAGGGGGATGATCCTCCATCCCTACGGGGAAAAGAAGGGGTGCGCCCAGAGGGCGGTGGCCTCCCTGACGGTGGAGACCAAGGGGGACGATGGGGTCAGGATAGACGACATCGTGGAGATCATCGAGCACGCCCTGGGTTCCAGGGCCTACAGTTCCCTGAGTGCCGATGAGGAGAAGGATATCATGGAAAGGGCGTGCAAGAAGCCCAAGTTCGCCGACGACGTGGTGGACGATATGCTCCGGGGGGCATGCATGAGGTTCCCGTCCCTCCCTAAAGATACCAAGGTCGTGGCCCGCTGCATCGGGGAGGACTCCCTTTTCACCTTCGACTCCGTATCCGAGACCGTCACCACCCTGGGAGAGGCCAGGGTCTGCAAATAAATGAGCGGTATCCTCTACTACAAGTCCCGGCGGGTCCTGCGCTTCCTGGTCCACCAGGAAGGCAGGGTCAAGTTCTCAGGAGATTTGTATCTGGATTTGAACAGGGGGAGGATACAGCGCCTGGTGTCCGATGCCTTAAAACACCCCATGCCGCCCAGGGAGGCCGTGAAACTTTTGAAGAAGGTGCACATCCTGGTCTCCTCGGACAGAAAGACAAGGGAGGTCTTTGAGAAGGTCAGGGACTTCTTCGACGAGAACTTCCACTACTCCTTCCAGCGGTTGTGCCCCCTGTGCCTGGCCAGGGGCAGGGTAAAGTCCATGAAGACAAAATACCGGTACCTGGACAGGGAGGTCTGCAGGGAGTGCTGCCTTGAGGAGGTGAGGAAGGAACTCGATTTCAGGAAGGTCTCCCCCAGGACCATCAGCCACCTGGAGGGGTATCTGGACCGCTTCAGGGACTACAGGAAGGTGGTAGCCCTCCTGGAGAAGGGCTTCGACCCCAGGGATTCCTCCCTGACCCTCTATGACAGGATGGACACCGGGGCCGAACCCGGCGAGCTGGAAACCCTCGACGACATGCCAATAGACCCCGGATTCAAGGGCCTCCTCAAAAAGAGAGGTATTAAAGGGCTCCTGCCGGTCCAGTCCCTTGCCGTGGAGGCCGGGCTCCTAGAGGGGAGGAGCCTCCTGGTGGTATCGGCCACGGCCTCGGGGAAGACCCTCGTAGCCGAGCTGGCCGGCATCTCGGCGGTCCTGAAGGGGGGCAAGTTCCTCTACCTGGTGCCCCTGGTGGCTCTCGCCAACCAGAAGTACCACGATTTCAGGGCCTACAAAAGCCTGGGGCTGAAAACTGCCATCCGGGTGGGCATGAGCCGTATCCGGGAGAGGGGGGAGCTGGTGGTCCGGGATACCGATTTCAAGGATGCGGATATCGTGGTGGGGACCTACGAGGGCCTGGACAAGGTCCTGCGTTCCGGCAGGGGAAGGGAGCTGGGGAAGGTCTCCTGTATCGTCATAGACGAGGTCCATATGCTGGCAGAGGAGGAGCGGGGGCCGGAGATCGACGGCCTTATTGCAAGGCTCAGGCACACCTTCCCTGAGGCCCAGTTCATCGCCCTCTCGGCCACCGTGGGCAACCCGGAGGAGCTCTCGGGGCACTTCGACCTTGCCCCCGTCATCTATGATAAAAGGCCCACACCCCTGGAGAGGCACCTGATATTTGCAAAAAACGAGCATGAAAAGCTCGGCATCATCGCCAAGCTGGTAGGGATGGAGCGCTCCCTGGAGTTCCGGTCGGGATACAAGGGGCAGACCATCGTCTTCACCAACTCCAGGAGGAAGACCGAGACCATAGCCAGGTCCCTGTCCGGGCGGGGCCTGCCTTCGGCAGCCTACCATGCGGGCCTCCCCTATGCCAGGAGGAGGAGAATCGAGAAGGATTTCATGAAGCAGAAATACGCTGCCGTGGTCACCACCTCTGCCCTGGGTGCCGGTGTGGACTTCCCTGCCTCCCAGGTGGTCTTCGAGACCCTCTCCATGGGGAACCGGTGGATCACGGTGGGGGAGTTCCACCAGATGCTGGGTCGGGCTGGCCGGCCCCTCTACCATGAGAGGGGGAAGGTGGTCCTGGTGGCGGAGGTGGGGCAGCGCTTCCTCTTTTCATCCCGGGAAAGGGAGGAGGATGTGGCCTTCCAGCTCCTCCGGGGTGCAGTGGAGCCCGTGGGGGTCACCGCCAGTTCCGAGGAGGTCCTGGAGCAGGTACTGGCCAATGCCGCAGCAGGTGGCGCCGACGGCCTTGAGGATATCACTGAGAAGATGTTCTTAGAGGTGGACACCGGGGAGGCATGCAAGGCCCTGGAGTCCATGGGGCTCATGAAGGGCAGGAATCCCACTCCCCTGGGCAGGATGGCCTCCACCGGCTACCTGAAACCCTCCGAGGCTGTCTTCATCCGAAAGAATATCAAGAAACCGCCGGAGGATATCCTCACCGCCCTCTATCCCCTGGAGAACGTCTATCTCCAGGCCGGCCTGAAGGACAGGATGGAGGAGGTCTACCGCACCCGCGTTCCGGCCAGGTATTTCGACGGCATCGGCCTGGTCTTCGAGGAGCCCAGGGAGGAGTTCAAAGAGGTCCTGGAGATGGTGGTCCAGGAGTTCCTGGATTGCGGCTGCAAGGAGTTCCCCTACTGCGACCACGGCATCAGGGAGCTGAGCCGGATGGTCCTGGAACTGAGAAAGGCAGGCCTCTCGGTGGCCGGAATATCCAGGTCTCTTGGCGCCTACAAGATGGAGGTCTATCCAGGGGACCTCTTCTCCTGGCTGGACGGCATCATCCGAAAATGCGAGACCCTGGAGGGAATCTACGGGCTCTATGGAGAAGAAAAAAGGAAGGGCGAGGCCAGGAGGCTGAGAAAGGGGCTGGAGAGGCCGCGGAGAAGCATGGCGTAATAAGTGGAATAGCTTAGCGTAGACTAGCTGATTTAACTATTTACGATATCGTCAAATCCTTTTATATCCCAAATTTCTTCACAAATCTTTTGATATAAGGTTTGTCTCTCCAGTAAATCATCTAACTTGAAATTCTTGTGCGGTTTAAACGGTAACCCGGATTTATTTTTGTATTTTAAAAAATTAGGATTTTTTTCGTAGCACTTAGGATGTAATGTTTGCGCTAAAAGGTTTTCTTTTAAATAATGAGGCAATTTGACCTCGTAACTAGCATCTTTAAACGATTGATTGGTACCTTTTGGTAGTAGTATTAATCCGCCTATTAAATTTCTAAACCATTCAAACTCATCTCGTTGTTTAATTTCTTCTTTATGATTCTCGAATTTGTTGGCCCATAAATGCTCTATTTCGAATTTTTCGGAATCATAATTCATATATTTTTTAAAATTGCTTGCTATACCTGACTGCTGTTCAATATGGTGAGTGATTCTCGCAAGTAAGAAGTGAACAAATTTTTTGTTTTTACCAGACAGGTGAAGACCAAAATCTTGAATGGCATCTAAATCTTCATCAGAAGATTTTATTTTTTCCTTTAATATAGAGGCGAGCTCTTCTACATCTTTATTACGAATTTCTTTAACTAAACTGTACATAGTGTATCTGATAGAACTTTGAGCCAGAGTCCTATAATTTACAGATCGAAATACAGTAAAAGTTTCGACGAATCTTCCAACAAGTGCTAATTTTTTGTTGATGGTTTTTTCATCGTCAGTACTTTTGATGGGTGCCATTAGTAGTGGATCCAAAAGTGAATATGCAATTCCTCTAATAGTAATATAGAATAGATGTTCTAAACCGTTTTCAAGTTCAACACTCGCATCCAATATTTTTGTATATAGTTTTGAATAAAAGTCGAATTCCTTTTCTACAAACATACAAAAGTCATTTTGAGTTTTCAATCCGAGCCTTCCAAGGTTTTCTTTAACCCAAGTGTGAAATCGTGTTCCTATTTTTTCAAAATCCTCGTTGGCAGCTCCTTTCCTTCCAGGTCTTATACTTTCAGCATATTTTGCCCTTAACCAAGCTTTGAAGAAATCTAAATCTGCATCTTTGTCGTATTTGTGTAACTCTGCAATTCTTTTCTTCCATATTTCGTTTATTTCTTTTCTCGCGTCTGAATCTTTAACCTTTGAGAGTAAATATCCTTTTAGCATTTCAGTAGGAGATAAGTTTAGCCCTCTATCATTCATTGTTTCAAAGATGGTATAGGCATTCTCATCAGAGGAGGCGGTTATCTCAACAAATATTACTTTATATTGCAACCAGTCAATAAAATATGGCAAAGCTTCCTCTTTTAACCCTTCAGGAAATAGCTCCTCAATGTCGCTATACCTATCTGCAATATTTTTGACTGATTCGTCATCAGAATATGAGGCATCAAATCCATTTCCATTATAAAGTTGATTGAGACACTTCTCTCGTTCTGGTATCGATATATTAAAAGACTTTTTACCATACTTCTCTGAATATATTAAACCGTCAAGTTTTACTGGTTCATACTCAGGAACTTTTTTCTCTCTTTCCTTTTGAAGATTATTTAAATA